>CACMFN010000014.1 GCA_902612965.1 uncultured SAR116 cluster alpha proteobacterium
TACAAAATATATAATAATTAAATACCATTAATCTATATTCGAAGCATCCTTAAACATAACTTTGTGTCTAGAGTTTTGTATCCATTTATCAATTTCATCATCTGTTTGAAAATTGTCTTCGTTGAACTTATCAATATTCATTATTGATTTAAGTGGTTTCCGCCATCTTTTGTATGGTTCTTGAAAAGGGGGTCCGAAAAGTAGAATATCTAAAACTGATAACTCCTCTGGAATTCCTAGCAACGGCTTCAGGTCTTTCTGTGCTTGTTCCTGACCTATTGCGGTAACCCACCATACGTTATATCCTAATGAGGCAGCTGCTAAATGTGCAGACATTGTAGAAGCAGCAAGTGACTGAAGAAGTATTCTTTCTGCATTTTCTTTATACATTTTATTTAATTCGCTATTGTCATTCTTTAACACTGGGAAGGCTTTTGTCCATCTCATATCAGAGCAAATAACAATAAAACCTGGGGCTCCTGCAAGACCTTTGTAATTAGGAGTAGGGAACTTCATTTTTAATTTTGCTCGTATCCTTTGCTCCTTTACAAAATACTCTGAAATTTCATGTTTTATCTCTGGTTTTTTTACAACAATAAAATGCCATGGCTGAGAATTAGCGCCAGATGGAGCATGCCTTGCAGCTTCAATTATCATCTCAAAATGCATATCAGGCACAATATAATTTTCATCAAATTTTCTGACCGTAACTCTATTCTGAATTATCTTCATCAAATGGTTGTACTGATCTGAAGAGCCAACTTTTGGTAATTCAACTTTATTTTTAGTCTGATTGTTTGTCATAAACGGACCATTTATTTTTTGCACTTTTAATTTTTAAGTTTGCATTTAATTTAATTGGATACAATAAATTAATAATCATTTACTATAATGATTAAATCTTTTAGGAAATAATCTTTGAAAAATAGTAACCTATTCATTCTAATATTAGCATTAGCTAACGCTTCAGTAGTTGTTGGTATGGGGTTAATCACACCTTCAATTACAATAATAAAAGCAGATTTTAATTTAACTTCTGATATGGTGCAGTTGACTTTAACATTTTTCATTATTGCTGCAGGTATTGGGCAATTAGTTTTTGGATTTTTATCAGATAGATACGGAAGAAGGCCCATTCTTTTAACTGGGAGCTTTCTCTTTGTTGCATCAAGTATAACTTCAATTTTTTCACCTAATATATTGTTTTTATTGACTATGAGATTCATTCAGGGGCTTGGGGCTGCTGCTTGTATGTCAATGGCAAGAGTGATTATTAATGATAGTTTTAATAAAACAGAGGCAGCAGAAAAATTATCATTAATCACAGCTATAATGGTTATATTCCCTCTTATTTCTTTGATACTTGGCGGATTTATAGCCCAGACTATCGGTTGGGTTGGAACAATGTACGTTTTTTTCATTTTTGGTTTAATAATTTTAACAGGCTCAGTTTATAATATTTCTGAAACAAAAATTGCAAAGATCAGTAATCTTAATTTTTCTAAAATAGCAAATTCATTTTTGGATGTTTTAAAAAATACAAAGTTTCTTAATTTTACATTTATTGGATCAATTCAAACTGGAGTATTTTTCTCTTCATTTGGCTTTATGCCTTATGAATTTGCTAGACTAGGTGTCTCTCCACTTGAATTTGGTTTCTGGTTGTCCTTTACTGGAATTGGATATTTTCTTGGAAATATTTTAAATAGGAATTATGCATCTAAATACGGAATTGAAGCTTTAATAATTTTTGGAAGTTTTTTTTCTTTTTTATCATACTTTTCAATGCTTATATTAAATTTAAACGCCTTCACACATCCTTTATATATATCAATTCCCTTAATTATATTTGGTCTTGGCAATGGTTTTACGGTTGCTAATTGTATAATTGGAGGCGTTTCAACAACTGGCAATAACTCAGGAACTGCAACTGGCATTGCTGGAGCATTACAAATGTCTTCTGGAGGTGTGATCGGCTCTATTATAATTAGTTTTGGGGGAGATAAAAACTTTGTTGTATGTTTATTGTTTGTAATATCTTTATGTTTATTTGCATTGATATTATCAGTGTTTAATTTCAAAAATAGAGATCTAAAAGGATGAATAAAAGAAATTTTGGCAATAATGGCACAAAGGTATTTCCTATTGGACTGGGTGGAATGTCTTTTAGTGATGCATATGGAGAAACAAATACACATCAAACTCATGAAATACTATCAACAGCTATAGACCTCGGTGTAGACCATATAGATACATCTGATATCTATGGATTGGGTCTGTCAGAGGAAAGAATAGGAGAGTTTTTAAATAAGAATAAATCTTACAAAGATTATTTTAAGATAGCTACTAAGGGTGGAATTGATAGAGACAAAAGTGGAACCAGTCGATTTAATAACACTAAAGTATACCTCAAGAAGTCTTTAGATGCATCATTAAGTCGTCTTGGAGTAGATTGCGTTGAACTTTACTATATTCACAGAAGAGATCAAACGTTACCAATAGAGGAAGTAACAGAAACATTAAAAGGATTTGTAAAAGAGGGAAAAGTAAAGCAGATTGGATATTCAGAAATTTCTCCTAGCTCTTTAAAGAGAGCTTCAAGTATCCATAGTATAGCAGCTGTTCAATCAGAATACTCACTTTCAACTCGTTATCCAGAATTAGGATTAATTCAACAGCTTAAAAACTTGAAAGCAACTTTAGTAGCTTTTTCACCTTTAGGAAGGTCACTTTTAACTGATAAGCCTCATTCTTTTGCAAAGGCGCAGTCATTAAATTTATTAAAGGAAAATCCAAGATTTCTTGAACCTAATTTAAGTTATAATATCAAATTAACCAATAAATTTAGAAAGTTAGCTTCTTCATACAATATGAGTGCAGCTGAATTAGCCTTGTCTTGGCTTTTAAATAAAGATGATGCAATTATCCCAATACCTGGAACACGTTCGTCAGACCATCTTAAGGGCATGGTCAAAGCTGCCTACAATAAATTAAGTTCAAAAGAGGTGAACGAAATAGAAACTATTCTTCCTATCGGTTGGGCACATGGAGATAGATACTCACAAAAACAATGGATTGGTCCAGAAAAATATAGCTAAATCATATTTTGGTATTGAAAATATAAAAATAGTTTCCATATAAAAATTTCAACTTTTTATAAGGAGAATATATGACTGATAAATGTACATGTGGCCGTTCTCCAACAGGTAATTGTATTGGATGGCATAAGCTAAGTGAAGAAGATTATAAAAAGAAAAAAGAACACTTAGACAATAAAAACAATAAATAACTTATTTATATTCTAGGGGTAATTGTTCTAGTTCCCTCCTATTTTATCTCTAGAATTCTTTTTTTGATACAAATCAAAATTCAACTATATACTTCAACACTTTTAATTTATATTTATAAAAGTTTAAAACTTTTATTGTGTATTTTATGAAACAAAGCCTTGGCGTTTGCTACTATCCCGAACATTGGAATCAAAATATTTGGGAGAATGACGCTCAACAGATGAAAGAATTAGGCCTCTCATGGGTGAGAATAGGTGAGTTTGCATGGAAAGAAATAGAGCCTACAGAAGGGCAATTTAATTTTGAATGGCTTGATAAAGCAATCAAAATTCTTGGGCAAGCTGGGTTAAAAGTAGTCCTTGGAACACCAACTGCCACTCCTCCAAAATGGGTATTAGATAAATATCCTGACATGTTGTCCAAAGATATTAATGGAAACATACGTGGATTTGGTTCTAGAAGGCATTACTGCTTCAGTCATTCAGGGTATATTGAACAATGCAAGGACATTGTTACAAGGCTTGCTAAAAGATATGGCAAGAATCCACATGTATGTGCTTGGCAAACAGATAACGAGTATGGATGTCACGATACCACTATATCGTATTCTGATTCTGCTAGAGAAGCTTTCAGAACCTGGCTTAGATACAAATATCCTGGCAAAGGGAATGACGGAGATATTGAGGCACTTAATAAGGAGTGGGGCAATGTATTCTGGTCAATGAAATACGATAACTTTGATGAAATAAATTTACCTAATTTAACTGTTACAGAACCCAATCCTGCTCATGTTTTAGATTTTCGTCGTTTTTCGTCTGATCAAGTTGTAAATTTTAATTTGTCACAAGTAGAAATTATAAGACAATTTTCTGACGCACCTATTGCACACAACTACATGGGGAGAACAACTGAATTTAATCATTTTGAAGTAGGAGAAAGCCTAGATTTTGCTAGTTGGGATAGTTATCCCCTTGGGTTTTCAGAAGATCGTTTAGAAACTTCCGATGAAGAAAAAAGAAATTTTTATAGACAAGGTAACCCCGATTTCCAAGCTTTTCATCATGACTTATACCGCTCTGTTGGAAAAGGTAGATGGTGGATTATGGAACAACAACCAGGGCCAGTAAATTGGGCTCCATATAATCCAGCCCCCCTTGATGGTATGGTTAGACTTTGGACTTGGGAAGCCTTTGCGCACGGCGCTGAAACTGTTTGTTACTTTCGCTGGAGGCAGGCACCTTTTGCACAAGAGCAAATGCATGCAGGATTATTACGACCAGACAGTGTCCCAGCACAAGGTTTCTATGAAGCAAAAAAAGTTGTTGAAGAGTTAAACTCTGTAAAAGGATTAGAAGTAAATACTGCGCCAATTGGGATAATTTTTGATTATGACGCAGATGCTATGTGGAATATTCAGCCACAAGGGAAGGGCCTATCATATTTTGGTTTAATATTTGATATTTACAGTTCTTTAAGAAGATTAGGCTTTTCAATAGACTTTTTATCTCCTAATGCTACAAATTTTAATGACTATAAATTGATTATTGCGTCTGGAATGATGCATATTCCCGATAAACTAAAAGAGCTGCTTCAGAATAGTGACGCTGAAATATTATTTGGACCTAGGAGTAATGCTAAATCAGAAAATATATATATTGAAACCAAGTTGCCTCCAAATTTATCAAAAATAGATGTGACTATTGACCGAGTTCAAACACTTAGACCTGATATCAACATCCCTTTAGAAATAAATGGGAATGCTAAATACTATATAGAAGAATTACAAGGAAAAGCAGAAGACATTATTAAAACTTCATCAGGTATCAGTGTATTAAAATCTAAAAATAATATTAATTATCTAGGAAGTTGGCTAGATGGTAATGGTTTTAATGAACTTTTTATAAGTTTGTGCAACAAAATCAATCTTGATTACACTGTAATGCCGTACGGTGTAAGAAGAAGAGAAACTACAGATCATTACTATTGGTTTAATTATAATGAAAATGAAATAAAAACTATAATTGGTTCAATCAAGGGAGCTGATTTTGTCAAGATTAAAAAATAATATTACTCAATTTTTTATTATTACTTGCATAAGTTTCGTTCTATATTTTCAATAATGTCAGAGACAAAAAAAATTAAACCAAATTTAATTACTTTTGATGTCTATAGTGCATTAGTAGATTATTCTTTAGGTTTAAAAGATATATTTTCTGAATGTAGTGGTTTATCTAGTGAAAAATCTATAGATTTAGTGCGTCAGTGGCGCTTAAAGCAACTTCAAGTTTTACAAATAAGCAATTCCTTGAATCAAAAAAGAATGCCTTTTATTCAATGTACTGAAAATTCTTTGGACTTTATTTGCAAAGTTAATGACATAAAAATAAATGAAAATCAAAAAAAACACCTTGTTCAAGCCTGGGATAACTTACCTTTATGGCCCGAAGCAGAAGAGGTTATTACTGCGTTAATTAAAAAGAACTACAAAATTGCAGTTCTCTCGAATGGTGATCATGAGATGCTTCAAAATCTTTGTAATTCGTATAATTTTACTTTTAATCATATTCTTTCAACTGATGTAAACGGATATTATAAACCACACCATTCAGTATACAAATTACCAGAAAATGTTTTAGGGATAAAATCAGACAATGTATTGCATGTAGCTGGGAGTGAGGTTGATGTAATTGGATGTGTCTCATATGGCATGCCTTGCTATTGGTCAAATAGAAATGATGATATTTTAGTTTATAAAAACCTATCACCAATTTATACATTTAAAAACTTAAAAGGCTTAGTTAAGATATTGAAATAAAACTATTTTCTTAATGATTTTTTGCTAAATTTTGCTTTACTAAAGTATGCAGCTTGCGCAAACCAATTAACAATTCTCGATCTGCTTTCCACTTTACTATTTCGAGGTTCAGGCGAACTAAGTTGCAAATAATTAAGTTTTACTTTCCCAAAGTTTTCTAAAACTTGAGTATTTGATGTGAATTTTGCTTTATTCCTTGGATTTAAATCTTTATAAAAACTATCAGTTACTAACCAGTATTCATTGCTTTCAATGCCATTTTTAAGCATTCTATGAGTAAAAATAACATCTTCTCCTGCCAATTCCTCAAAATTTCTAATTTTTTTAATCGCAAAATTGCCTTTATGAGCAACAATTTTTAGGCGAAGGTTCTTAGACTCTAAGCAAGGTTCACATCCACAGGCTCTAACAAAGACTAGACTAGAAGCTTTTTCATTAAAAGATTCATTAGCTTTATCCATAATTCTAATTATATCATCAGCTTGATTTTTACTATCATTGCTCTCGATATAGAAAAATGCAGCATCTCCCTCTAGTTTGTTTAATTTAAGTGTGGGTTCTATAACTTCAATAACGGCTTCCAAAAGATCAGAAACTATTGCTTCTGCATGAAATTCAAAATTATCTGCAATTATTTTTCCTAAAACATTTTTCTGTCTTAAATTATGTAATTTAACAAAATTAGTGTAACCACTTATATCAGCGATTAATAAGTATCCAGAATTTGACAAAAAAATTCTCCAAAAAGTTTATTTAATAAAAACATGATTGATGCAAAATAACAAAACATAATTTCAATGAATATTATATATGGCGGGCGCTCAGGGATTCGAACCCTGGAAGGGCTTTCACCCTTAACGGTTTTCAAGACCGTCGCATTCAACCGCTCTGCCAAACGCCCCTTATATTTATCAAATAACTTGATGCAAAATATAAATCAATGCATTGTTTAAATAACTTTTAAATTTATTTCAACAAATAGTTTTAAATATTTATGAAAAATAAAAGCATAATTTTAATCACAAGCTTTTTTATTATTTTTTCAAACTATTCATTTGCTCATGATAGTTTTGAAAAATGGCTCAATGAATTTAAAGCTGAAGCAATTTCTAAAGGCATTTCAGAAAAAACTTTAGAAGTGCTTAATAATGTAAAGCCATCTGAGAAAACTATCAAACTTGACAGAAATCAACCTGAATTTAAATTAACTTTTCAAAAGTATAAGAGTAAAGTTGTCTCTGATTACAGGCTCAAAAAAGCAAAAATTGAATACAAAAAAAATAAACCTCTTTTAGATAAAATTGAAAAAAAATATGGTGTTAATGGAAGGTTGCTGATTTCCTTATGGGCTATTGAGTCAAATTTTGGAAATAATATGGGGAAGTTTAACCTTTTTCATACACTTGCAAGTTTAGCTCATGATGGACGCAGGAGTGAGTTTTTTAGAAAAGAACTATTTAATGCTTTAATGATAATAGAAAAAAAAATGGTTAATAATACTAATTTAAAAAGTGGCTGGGCAGGAGCAATGGGACAGTGTCAATTTATGCCAAGCTCTTTTTTGAAGTATGGTGTTGATGCAAATAAAGATGGCAAAATTGATATATGGTCTGATAAGGAAGACATATTTGCTTCAATGGCAAATTATCTAAGTAAAAATGGATGGAATAAGCGTTATATATGGGGTAGAGCAGTTTCTGGTAAAAATTTTAATGAACCAATTAAGTATAACAAAAAAGTTAAATATCTATCAGAATGGTCAAAATTGGGACTTAATCAAACTAATGGAAAAATGCTTCCAATAGTAGATATTAAAGCAAAACTATTAGTAATAGATAAATCTAATAAAAACCTTTTTTTAGTATATGATAATTTTGAAACTCTTCTTAAATGGAATAGATCTAATTATTTTGCATTATCAGTTGGCATTCTTTCGGATACTTTAATTAATTAAATGAAACTATATTTAAATTTAAAAAAAACATGGAAAATTTTTATATCAGTTTTCATTCTTTCTTCATGCTCAGATATTGGTGGAATAATTGAAATTGCTGTAAAGGATGAGTTTAAAAGACCTTTAGATTCAAAAGAAATTATTCAGGGCGTTGACAACACCAATATAGCTACTTCTTATAAAGAAAAAATAACTCAAAACAATTCAAGCATTCAAACATTACCTAAAGTAGTTTCAAGCCCAAGATATAAAATTGGCAACCCATACGAGATAAAAAATATTTGGTACTACCCTAAGAGAGACCTCACTTATGAAGAAACAGGTATAGCTTCCTGGTATGGTAAAGAATTCCATGGCAAACTCACTGCTAATGGGGAAATATTTAATAAAGACATTATTAGTGCCGCTCATAAAACCCTGCCTATGCCTAGTATGGTAAGAGTAACGAATTTAGATAATGGAAACGTTTTAAATGTTAGAATCAATGATAGGGGCCCTTACATCCATGGTAGAATAATTGATTTATCAGAAAAAGCAGCTGATTTGTTAGGCTTCAAAGATGTAGGAATTGCAAGGGTAAAGGTAAAAATTTTAGTTGAAAAATCTTTATGGCTTGAAAGGTCAGCTAAAGAAGGTAAATTTCCTGGAAGTGAAGTCAATACTAGTGAAAGTATTAAACTTCCAAATATTAACTCTGCCTCTAGACCAAAGGTTTCCATAATTAATACTGTAACAGATAGTAACAGTGGCAATTTAACAAAAAAGAATGAAATAAAGACAAGTTTTACAGAAATACTTGCTTCATCACGGCAAGGCAACCTTAGGAAAGTTGAGCCTCAAGAAACCAAAATATGGGTTCAAGTAGGTGCATTTGCTTCTACACTAAATGCTAACAAAGTTGTGTCAAAAATATCTCATATTTATGACACAAACATCACTACAGTAGAATTAAAAGGTCGTATTTTACATAGAGTAAGACTTGGTCCAACACAAGAAATAGAAAAAGCAGACGAAATTCTTACGAAAGTCTTTCAATTAGGATATAATGGATCAAAAATCATTGTAGAATAATTTATAATAAAGGATTAAAAATGAAATTTAATAAATTTCTAATAGCAATATTTTTTCCAATAATTTTTAGTAACAATGCGTTTTCTATGGATACTGTTGCTAAACAAGCAATAATGATTGATTTTGATACCGGTCAAATAATATTAGAAAAAAATCCTGACGAATTAATGAAGCCAGCATCAATGGCTAAGTTAATGACAATATATATAGTTTTTGAAAAAATAAAAAATAAGAGTATTTCTTTAGACGATAAATTTATTGTAAGTGAAAAAGCTTGGAAAAAAAGAGGATCAAGAACTTTTTTAGAACCAGGTCAAAATGTTACAGTTTCTGATTTATTAAGAGGTGTAATTGTTCAATCAGGAAATGACGCTGCAATTGTTTTAGCTGAAGGAATTTCAGGCACTGAAGATATTTTTTCAGATCTAATGAACTCCGTAGCTCGTGAATTAGGCATGAAAAATACTACATTTAGAAACTCAACAGGCTGGCCAGATACTGAACAAAATACCAGTGCACGAGATCTATCAATACTTTCAACAAATTTGATTAAAAATTTTCCTGAATTGTATAAAATGTTTGCTGAAATTTCTTTTACTTATAATGGAATTAAGCAGGGAAATAGAAATCCAATACTATATAACAATCTTGTTTTTGGCGCAGATGGATTAAAGACTGGCCATACTGAAGAATCTGGTTATGGACTTACTGCTTCTGCGCAACAAAAGAACTTAAGATTTATTTTAGTCTTAAATGGAATGACGTCTATGAGACAAAGAAAGCAGGAGTCATCAAGATTATTAAATTCTGCTTTTCGTGAATATAAAAAATTAAATTTATATTTATCAAATGATAATGTTACTAAAGCAAAAGTTTTTCTTGGAGAAATGGAAGCTGTTCCTCTTGTTGTCAAACAAGATATTAGTTTATTACTAAATTCAATCGAACAAAGAGAAATGATTGTAAAAGCTATTTGGAATGAACCAATTTCTGCACCAATTCAAAAAGATACAGAATTAGGTAAGCTTTTGATAAAAGTTTCTGATGAAAAAACTCATTCATTTCCTCTATACGCAGGTAAAGAAGTAAAAAAACAAAGTTTTTTTAAAAGAATAGGATCAACAATTGACTTTATTATTTGGGGCTCTGTTAAGTAATTCACGTTTAAAGGTATAGAAAATTGTTTATTTCATTTGAAGGAGGAGAGGGGTCTGGCAAATCAACCCAAATAAACTTACTATCCAAATTTCTGCTTTCAAAATTACATAAAGTATTTGTTACAAGAGAGCCTGGTGGGTCTGTTGGAGCAGAAACTATAAGAAAACTTCTTGTAACAGGCAATCCTAACCGTTGGGACGCTCATACAGAAGCTTTGTTAATGTATGCAGCTAGAAGAGATAATTTTATTAGAATAATTAAGCCTAAGTTATCTGAAGGGAATATTGTTATTAGTGACAGGTTCTCAGATTCAACAAAAGTATACCAAGGATACGTTGGAGGTATTTCAGATGCAAATATTGACTTACTTCATAAATTTTCATTAGATGACTTTTACCCAGACCTTACTTTTTATCTTGATTTAGATGTAAGTAAAGGGCTTGAAAGAGCGAATTCTAGAAAATCTAATGAAAAAAGATTTGAATCAAAAGGCTTAGAATTTCATGAAAATATTAGAAAATCTTATTTAAAACTGGCATCAGATGAACCAGCAAGGATATATATTATAGATGCATCAAAATCTATTTCTAAAATTCATTATGAAATAACTAAAGTAGTTGAAAAATTTCTTACCAAAAATAAATGAATAAAGAAATCACCTTAAAAAATAATGTTGGCTATGAAAAATTAGAAAACCAATTCCAGAAAATAGTTTCATTAAGGAAAAATCAAACATGGATGCTTGTTGGAAGGAGAGGAATTGGCAAGAGAACACTGTCTATGAGATTTGCAGCTTATGTTATCAATAATTTTTATAGCAAATGGGAAGAGACAACATTAACTTATGAGCTTTTTAAAAAAGAGACTGACAATTTATTTTATATTACTTCACTAGATGAAAAAGTTTCAGGGAAAATTTCTAAGGAACAAATTGACAATTTATCATCTAAATTTCGATTTTACTCATCGAATGCAAATAATAGGGTAATAATTATTGACAAATTTAATTGGCTTACAATGAATGCCATGAATTCAATGTTAAAATTTTTAGAAGAACCACCAAAAGGTTTATATTTTTTTTTAATCGTAGATGAACTTACAAATGTCTTACCTACAATACAATCAAGATCCCAGAAACTTTTTTTTCAAAATCATAGTTTCGAGAGTTGTGAAAAAATTTTAAATGAAAATATACAATCAGAACAAAAAGAAGAAATTGAAAATTTAATTAAACTTTCTAATTTTTCACCAGGCATATCACTTGAAATTTTAACTTCTTCAGGCATTGAACTATATATTGATTTGTTAGAGACATTTTTAAAAAAAGAGAAAATTCGAAATTGTTCAAAAAAAATTATCTCAAATACAAAAAATCAAATAGCGAATATATGGATTGTTGAATTTCTTTTAAAAAGATTATTATCTAATTGTTTGAAGTATTCAATAAATGATCAATTAGTAATTGATAATCTCATACTAAATGAAAAAGAGATTGTTATTCATATTTTAAATATTAAAAATATTAATGAATTATTGGAATTATTGGATGATTTGAATTATAGATTAACACGAGTAAAAACATTTAATTCAAGCTTAGAGTTTGAAATTTTTCAATTTTTAAATAGATTTCACTGATATTCTGGAATTTTTTAATGGATAAAAATTATTATATAACAACACCAATATATTATGTAAACGACAAACCGCATATTGGTCATGCGTATACAAGTATTGCTTGTGACGTTTTAGCAAGGTTTAAAAGATTAGACGGATACAATGTAAAGTTTTTAACAGGAACTGATGAACATGGACAAAAGGTTGAAAAAGCAGCTAAATCACAAAATAAATCTCCATTAGAGTACGCAAATTTTATAAGTAAAGATTTTAAATCCTTAACAAAAACCTTAAACCTTTCGAATGATGATTTTATAAGAACCACTGAAAAGAGACATATATTAGCCGCACAAAGTTTATGGAGTAAATTATATGAAAATAAACATATTTATTTAGATAAATATTCAGGATGGTATGCTTTAAGAGATGAAGCTTTTTATTCTGAAAAAGAAATTATCAATGGTAAAGCTCCATCTGGAGCTGATGTATCTTGGGTTGAAGAGGAAAGCTATTTTTTTGATTTATCAAAATGGCAGGATAAATTATTGGAATTTTATGATAAAAATCCTAATTTCATTCTTCCAAAAAGCAGAATGAATGAAGTTAAAAGTTTTGTAAAAGGAGGTTTAAGGGACTTGTCTGTGAGTAGGACAAGTTTTGAATGGGGGGTTAAAGTTCCTAATAATGATAAACATATAATGTATGTATGGTTAGATGCTTTGACTAACTATCTTTCCGCAATAGGATACCCTGACACCTTAGAAAATGAATATGTTAATTTTTGGCCAGCAGACATTCATATGGTAGGAAAAGATATACTAAGATTCCATGCTGTATACTGGCCAGCATTTTTGATGGCAGCTGAATTACCTCTGCCCAAGCGAATTTTTGCTCATGGTTGGTGGACAAATGAAGGTAAAAAAATATCAAAATCTGAAGGAAATGTTATTGATCCATTAGAAATTATAAGCTCTTACGGACTTGATCAGATAAGGTATTTTCTTCTAAGAGAAGTGCCATTTGGAAGTGACGGAGATTTTTCTAAAACTGCTCTATTAGCAAGAATAAATGGAGACCTTTCAAATGATTTAGGGAACCTTTGTCAAAGAGTAATTTCAATGATTTATAAAAATTGCAATGGTTTTATACCAAAAAAGTGTGAAAAATTAAATGATAGAGATATTATTTTTCATAATAAATACAATTCTTTATATGAAAATGTTAAAAATGAAATTGATAAACAATCATTTCATGAAGCTATAAAATTAATTTGGGCATTTATTGCAGATGCTAATAAATATATAGATGAACAGGCGCCCTGGAAGCTTAGAAAAACTGACGATAGAAGGATGAATGATGTTCTATGGATTCTAGCTGACGCAATAAGAAAAATTGCAATTATAGTTCAACCATTCATGCCTGATTCATCAACTAAAATTTTGGATCAACTATCTATTGATATATCAGAAAGAAATTTTAGCTATTTAGATAGCAAACATGCAATAAAAACAAATAAAATAAATTCACCTTCACCTATATTCCCAAGAATTGAGGAATAAAATGAATGTGATTGGAGAAATTGAATTTATAGATTCACATTGCCACCTAGATTATGAACAATTATCAAAAGATCTGCAAAGTATCATTAAACGCGCAAAAGAATTCAATGTTAATAAACTAATTACTATATGTACTTCTCTTGAAGAAATAAAAAAAATAGAGGAAATCTCTTCAGAATATAATTTTATTTGGCATACTGCAGGCATCCATCCACACAAAGCTAGTATAGATAAGTTTGCAAAAGATTTTCATGTAATTAAAAAAAATTGTGTGCATAAAAAATGTGTAGGAGTAGGGGAAGCTGGTCTTGATTATTACTATGATTTTGCTCCTAAAAAGGATCAGATAGATAGTTTTGAAACTCAGATAAATGTGTCTCAATCAATAAGAAAACCAATTGTTATCCATTCTAGGGATGCTGACAAAGATATGGAAGAAATTTTAATTTCAAAATACAAAGAAAAATCATTTAGTGGAGTTCTTCATTGTTTCACAGGCAGTAAAAAATTAGCTAAAGCAGCTCTAGATATTGGTCTTTATATTTCATTTAGTGGTATAGTAACTTTCAAAAACTCAAGTGAGTTACAAGAAATTGCTTCTTATGTCCCATCAGACAGATATTTGGTTGAAACAGACTCTCCTTATTTATCGCCTGTACCCTTTAGAGGAAAAATCAATGAACCAAAAAATGTATATTTCATAGGAAAATTTATTTCAAATTTAAGAAAAATTTCAATTGATTTAGTCTCACAGCAAACGTATCAAAATACATTAAAATTGTTTTCTAACATGAGGGATGAATAATATGAAAATTACTATGTTAGGTTGTGGAACATCAGTTGGAGTTCCTTCATTGGGGATTTTAGGTTGGGGTAAATGCAATCCAAATAATCCCAAAAACAGAAGGCAAAGATCTTCAGTATTAATTCAAGAAAATGGGTTTAATATTCTAATTGATGCTGGTCCAGATGTCAGAAATCAACTTCTAGACACTAAAATAGAAAAAATTGATGCAGTTTTGATAACCCATACACATTCTGATCATATCTCTGGTTTACATGAATTAAGGCCATTCTTTTTCGGCAATAGAAAAAATATTCCTATTTATGGCAACAAAAATTCAATTAATGAAATTTATAAACAATTTGACTTTCTTTTTGATAAAAAACCAACATCTCCTAGTTATTTTATTCCACCAATGTCATTAAATGAAATCAAAGAGGGAAATATTGATTTTTTTGGCTTTGATTTAGATATTTTTATCCAAGATCATGGAAATACTCAATCACTTGGTTTTAAATTTAATAATAAATTTGCTTACAGCACTGACGTTGTGAAAATGCCTGAAGAAAATTTTGAATTACTAAATAATTTAGATCTTTGGATAGTTGAGGGCTTAAGAGATGATCCTCATGAGGCTCACGCTCATTTTGATCTTACTTTTGAATGGATTAATCGTGTGAAACCAAAGAAATCTATTTTGACACATTTAGGCCATGTAGACTATGATTATGTGTTATCAATTTGTCCTGAAAATGTTTATCCTGGTTATGATGGTATGACTTTTGATTTATAAATTTATTTTATTCTAATTTTGTCATAATATATATTATGCGACATTGTACTAAAAAGTGAAATCATGAATTATCAAAAATTAACACCCGAGATAGGCGCTATAATTAACGATGTAAACTTAAATGATAATTTAAATGAAAAAACATATAATAAAATATATGAGATATTAATTGAAAGCTTAGTAATAATTTTTAAAAAAACTAATATAACAAATCAAAACCATATTAAGTTTGCTGAGAATTTTGGTAATTTAGATGAACCACATCATGTGTACCCACATGTAAAGGATTATAAAAATATAGTTTTACTAGAAAATGATGAAAATAATCCACCAGATACAAATAGTTGGCACACAGATCTAACGTTCAAGATTAACCAACCTTTTGCATCAGTTTTAGTTGCAAGAGCGGTTCCAGATATAGGAGGAGATACATTATGGTCTAGCTGCTATGCAGCTTATAACAGATTACCTAATAATATGAAAAAATATTTAGAAAATTTAAAAGTAATACATGATTTTGGAGATTTTAGGAATTCATTAGCCAAAAATACTAGTGATGAAGAAGCAATTAAATTATTAAACGAAAATGTTCATAAATTTGGTCATAATATACGCCCAATAATTGGCATACACCCTATTACAAAAAAGAAATACCTAAATTTCAATGAATCATTTTCATCATATATAATTGGGCTTACAATCAATGAATCAAACTCTTTGAAAACATTTATAACTAATCATATGAATAAGCCAGAAGACCAAATGAGATGGAAATGGTCAACTGGAGACATGGTAATGTGGGACAATAGAGTTACAATGCATTATGCTGTATCAGATTATATGCCTAACTATAGATGCATGAATAGGATAACTGTGGTTAACGATATTAGAGCAAATAAAAAATAATTTACCATGGTATAAATTCACCATTATAATCCCAAAATTTACCTGAATTCTTGATTGTTAAATATTCAATTACATTTCTAATACCTGCAACACTTGTATTGACGTCAATTAAAGCATTCAAACCTCCAGAGTCAGTCTTAACCCATCCAGGACTTATTGAAGCAACTGATATACCCTCACCTTTTAAATCAATAGATAAAGATTTAATGACTTGATTTAAGGCACTTCTGCTTGATCTGGACATATACATTGATCCACCAGTATTTTCAGTAATTGAAGCTGGTTTGGAAGAAATAAAAACCATTTTCTTTTCTTTCCCTAACATAATATTTTTATAAAGTAACTGAGCTAATAATAATGGCGCAATACAATTAGCTTTGAATATTGGCAACCAATTCTCTGTTTGTATATGCCCAAAAGCATTTAATTTATTAAGTGATATTCCAGTATTCGATAACTTTGCATTTCGACTGTAACCAAATGTTATACCTGCATTATTAATAAAAATATCAATTGGTATATCTTTTATTTCTATAGAAAAATCTTCAATAGATTTTTCATCTAGTAGTTCCATTTGGTAAATACTTATTTTATCAGGAAATGAATTAACCAATCCATTTAAGCCATCTAATTTAGAAAGGTTCCTACAAGTAGCAATTACTTTAAACCCTTCATTGAGATATTGCCTTGCAAACTCAAGCCCAATTCCTTTGTTTGTACCTGTTACTAAAATAGTTTTCATAAAATCTAACTAAGGTATTAATACAAAATTACCAAAATGATTTTTTTTGAGAAATTCTTTTTGGGCTTCAATTATATTTTGTAGTTTAAACGTTTTTGATAATAACGGTTTTATCCTTCCCTCCTCTATATATTTTATTAAATTTAAGAAGACTTGCTCCTCCCAGGTTGTGCATCCAAACATTGAAATATCTTTTAAATATAGATCACGCAAATCGAAATTAACAATTGGATTTCCAATAGCACCTGCACTTACATACCTTCCCCCAGGTGCAATTATTTTTAAAAAGTCCGAAAAGTTTTTGCCTCCCACCAAATCAACAACTAAATTAATACTATTCTCACCTAGAATATTCAATAAGTTGGAATTTCTTGGAATAACTTTATCTGCACCTGCTTGTATTGCATAAGAGGATTTCTCTTCACTGACTATTGAAATTACATTACAACCTCTCAGTTTTGCAAGCTGAATAGTTGCAGATCCAACCCCGCCAGAAGCACCAGTTATAAGAACTGTATCATTTTGATTACAATTGGATATTAAAAGCATATTTTCAGATGTACCATAAGAACAAGGTATTGTTGCTAACTCCGCGTCAGACCAACTACAATTAATAGGAAATACCTCTGAGGCAGGAACTTTTACGTATTCTGCAAAAGCGCCATCAAAGTTTGAACCCATCCAAACCTTTTGTTTTGAACTAAAGCCTTCAAGTCTCATACATGACCGAACAATTACTCTTTTTCCCAAAAGAGAACTAAATTTATTATCTTTACATTTTACAACTATACCACAGCAATCAGTGCCTTGAATAAGGGGAAAATTTGTTACTCCATTCCATCCAGCATTTTTGTAACTTCTCCCTTCCTCAGTATTTTTATGTAAAGTTTCAGTTCCTGATTGAACAGAAGATGAATACCAACCAATTCTTGTATTAATTTCAGTATTATTCATACCAGCTGCTAGAACTTTAATCAAAACTTCATCATGATTAAGGATTGGTGTCTTTATTATCGAATAAACAAGTTTTTCAAAACCTCCATATCCGGAAGTAATAATAGCTTTCATATGTTTAGGAATTTGCATAAAATTTAATATTTGAGTTAAATAAAATATTGTATAAAATATTTTTGTATATTAAATCTAATAATTTAAAATAAAAAAAATATGTCAATAATAATTCAAATTATTAAATTAATTGCTAAAAGAAAGAAATTTTGGTTGGTTCCAATTTTTTTCGTTCTATTTGTTTTTGGTGGTTTAATTATTTTAAGCCAAGGTTCAGCTGTGGCTCCTTTTATCTATACTATCTTCTAATTTTTTTTTCCAATCATAATAAACAGACCACCTTCTGAACCATTTTTTGAAAATATCATACTTAATTGAAGAATGATTCGAGTTATAAACGTTCCTTTGAAACAATTCATGTTCTGTATTGATGTATAACCATCGTTGAGTTCAATACTTGGAACTGAGCCGATAAAATCTATATTGTTTTCATCAAACCATTTTAAAACTTCATCCATTGAATGACTTCTTTCAACAGGATGATCATATTGATCTTTAAACCAAGCTTCTTTTTTTTCTTGGGATAAATTTTTTCTTAAATAAGGATCTAAAAAATAAATAATATTTTTCCCAAATATGCTTTTCATAAAAACTTTATAAAGAATCTGACGAGCAAAAGTTCTCATTCGCCCATATTTATTGTACAATCCAATTATAATTAAACCTTTAGGCTTAAGCCATTTCAAAATTATTTTTAACCCTTTTTGTGTATTTTGAGTATGATGCAAAACACCGCTACACCATACCAAATCAAAAAAGCTTTCCTTTATAGGATCATCAAATAAATCAGCATTTAAAAATTTAATATTTTTAATATTGTTTTTTTCAGCAAAATTTGAACCTAATTTTAATGCTTCTAAAGTAGGATCAAGTGAAACTATAGAATTATTTGTTCCTGAAGCTAAAGCAATAGATAATTGACACGTACCACTCCCAACTTCTATGATTCTTTTATTAAAACCTATATATTTTTTTAAATCATTAATTAACTTGTTAGATTTTAATGTATTCAATAAATCTTGTATTGTATCAAATTCATTATAATTAGGAAAAGGAGTTTTTTTATAAAAATTTGCAACCTTAGAAGTTATAACATTCTTCTGTTCAAGAACTAAAATTTCATCATAAAAATTTAATTTATTTTTAAATTTATCTTTAATAAATTTCATTTGAAAATTTTGTTACAAGAAAGCTTTATTAAGTTGGTTTCTAACTATAGTATTTGATTTCCTCCAAATCAAACCATCAAAGTAAAAGTGAAGTAATTGAAGTGTTGTTGGAATAAGTATAATTATTGACAATTTATCATTAGTCACTAAACCACCCAATGAACTACTTGTTATTACTGAATAAATAAACAAAAAAATAATTACATGTAAAATAGAAAAACCAAATGATTTTTTGCAAACTGCAAATGAAATTGATAAATACTGAATATAATGAATACTTATTCCAACAGCAAAAGCTAGTAAAATATCATCAAAAAAAGCCACAGGCAAAAATATCAAATAACCTTGCAAAGGTATTAAAATTTTAGTTATAGATAAATTACTTTTATCAAAATAAAAAATCATTATAGAAAGAATAAATACTAAACAAAATAAAAACAATGTGATTATAAATGAATTATTAAAAATAAATAATTTATTTATAAATATTATAACACAAAATATATGTAGTGTTGCCTCATATAAATTAGCAGTTTCAAGCTTTACCTTACCTTGTATCAGCATTATACCTCTGCTTTGCCTATTTACATGGTAAATATTAGCCATCAAAAATAAATAAGAATAAATACCAATATTTATATAAAATAAAAAACAAGAAAGAATTATTATAATTATTGGAACTAAAATAAAAGAGAATTTATCTGTATAAAATAACTTTCTATACCCCCATAGCAAAGGAATTGTCATAGCAAAATGAGGTTCTGCAAGTAAAAACATTACGATAATCCTTAAATCAAAAGTTGCATGATTAAAAGGTGCAAAAGTAATTTCACTACTTAATAGAGCAAAAGTAAATAGAGTTATGAAAAATAAAAGCAATATTAAATTAAAATATGGATTTTTGATTATTGGCAAAATATTCATAGAGATTATTAATATTTTAATACTTTTAATTAGGTAAATAAATTTTTATATTGATCATCTTTATATAGAATAAAATTTTCCAATATCAAAATATCAATATTTGTACTCATGAAACACTTGTAAGCATCATAAGGAGAGCAAACTATTGGTTCCCCTCTAACATTAAAAGAAGTATTGACCAAAACTGGATATCCTGTAATTTTATAAAATTGACTAATCAAGTTATAATATTTTTTATTATTTTTAATATCTACGGTTTGTATCCTAGCAGAAAAATTTACATGCGTAATGCAAGGTAATTTTGATCTAATCAGTTTTAATTTATCAATACCAAAATATCTATTTTCTATTTCGTTTGATATTTTAATTCTCATTTTTTTATTAATATCAGCTACAAAAAGCATATATGGACTTTTAGACTTAAGATCAAAAAATTCTTTGGAATATTCTTGCAAAATAGAAGGTGCAAATGGTCTAAAACTCTCGCGAAATTTTATTTTTAAATTTAACTTCTTTTGCATTTCAATATCACGAGGATCTGCCAAAATAGATCTGTTACCTAATGATCGTGGACCAAACTCCATTTTACCTTGAAACCAACCAACTACTTTTCCTCTTGAAATTTCTGTTGCAGCTACTTTATATAATTTTTTCTCAGATAAATATTTATAATTTGCGCCAAAGCTATCTAATTCGCTTTTAATAAAACTTTCATTATATGAGGGGCCTAAAAGACTTCCATTCATTCCATCATTTGGATTAATTTGACGTATTTTTTTTAATTTAATATACCAAACAGCAAGGGCTGCACCTAATGCCCCTCCAGCGTCACCAGCGGCAGGCTGCACCCATATATTTTTAAAAATATTAGTATCCAATATTTTGCCATTAACTACACAATTTAAAGCAACTCCTCCAGCAAGGCACAAATTATTTTCAGAAAATTCATTTTTTAAGCTTTTGCAAATTTTTAAAATCGTTTCTTCCACAACCACTTGAATAGAAGAAGCAACATCCATATGAAATTGTGTCAAATTTTCTTCTTTAGGGTTTCTAACATTTCTTTTAAACAAAGAATTAAAATTATTGTTTGTCATTGTTAGGCCAGTAGAATAATTAAAAAAACTTTGATTTATTCTAAATGAACCATCGTTTTTAACATTGATTAAATTCTCATAAATAATTTCTTTGAAAATAGGTTTGCCATAAGGGGCCAAACCCATCAGTTTATATTCACCGCCATTAACTTTAAATCCTAAATAGTATGTAAATGCTGAATATAATAATCCTATTGAATGGGGATACTTTATTTCTTTTAAAATTTTCAGAGATGAACCTGAGCCAAGACATACAGAAGTAGTTGCCCACTCTCCAACTCCATCAATAACTAATATAAGAGCTTTTTTAAATGGAGATGGATAAAATGCACTAGCTGCATGACTTAAATGATGCTCGGTAAATAGTAATTTTTCTTTATTAAAGTTTTTATCTATTTCACAAAATTTATTTACTAAATAATTTTTAAGAAATAATTTATCCCTGAGCCATAAGGGCATAGATTTTTTAAATGAATTAAAACCTCTTGGTGAAGATGCAATATATGTATCAAGTAGACGTTCGAATTTCAAAAGAGGCTTATCATAAAAAACAATATAAGAGATTTCAGATAATTTTAAATTTGTACTGAAAAGTAAATATTTAATAGAATTTATTGGAAAACTAGAATCATGTTTTTTTCTTGTAAATCTCTCTTCTTGAGCCGCTGCAATAACTTTACCATCAATAATAATAGCTGCAGCACTATCATGATAAAAAGCAGATATTCCAATAATTGCACTCATAAAAATTAAAATTGGTCTTCAAATGGGTTCATGGTTTCTTTTCTCTCATCCCAATAAGTGTCTTTATTGGAAGGTTTTAACTTTAATAAGTCTTTACCAAATAACTTTAAAAGAAACCCAATTGGCGTAAAAATTAAAAAAAAAATTAAAGACATAACAATTGGCGCCACAAGATTTCCTAATAAAATACCAAATTTGAACCATAAAAAATTGAAAGGAAATAATAAAGCATGCTTATAAAATGAAAAAAATAAAAACAAACAACAAAGAATAGAAAATACTAGCCAAAAAATATTTTCATTTACAAATAAATAAATTGATAAAATAAAAAAAAATATACTAAATGTTATTCCAAAGTTACGGTTAGACCCGATTTTAATTTTAAAATATTCGGTGTTTTCACTCATATTATACGTATAGCTTAGAGATAACAAAAAGTCACTAAGCAGCAATAAAAAATAATTTATTTTGTTTGATATCTAAATTATAAAATAGTATATTTTTATTTTTTATAATTTTATATTTATTAATCTTTAGTGAATAAATGGTTAAACAAGTTCTTTTTGAACCTTTTAGCTTATTCTGTAAGCTTTATAATTATATTATTATTTTTAGAAATTGCATTGAGGTTTTTACCTGTAAGCAATGCAATCAGGACGAAGCCATTAAATAATAATTCTAACCCATTTGATGCCTCTGCAGAAAAATTCTCATCTTATGACTATTCAACAAATTGGTTTTTTAATAATCCTCAAACAAGGAAAACTAATAATTTAGGTTTTTTTAGTGATTTCAATTATTATGATGGTTTTGATGGCATAGTCATTATTGGTGATTCCCAAGTTGAATCATTACAAGTGCCTTTTGAAGAAACTTTTCATCAACTTTTATCATTAAAATTAAATAAAAGAATTTATAATTTTGGTTTATCTGGAGCTCCTTTATCTCAATATCAGGCTTATGCTCAAGAAGTATGCAAAAGGTACTCCCCAAAAAAAATTTATTTCTTAATAATAGAAAATGATTTTATTCATAGTTGGAAAGAACATAGAATTCGAGATGGTTGGTTTCACTATAATGAAAACAATGATCTAAAGCCTACAGAATATAAAATAAGTCTTATCAGATACATTGCAAATAAAAGTAGTTTGATCCAATATTTTTATTTTAATTTATCTGGCGGTGTCTATTTAATACCATTTATGCGACCTGCTAATTCAAATATTAATAAATACAGCCGTTTTGATTTGGAGAAAAAAGCTATTAGTATTTTTTTTAAATCACTTAATAGTATTTCATGTATATCTCCAAATAACACGCTTTTTATTCTTGATGGGAATAGATTACATTTAGATGAAGATAATAAAACAGTATATTCGGGAGGGGAAAAAAATATTAAAAGCTTTCAATATTTTAACAAAATAGCCAAAAAATATAATTACGAAGTATTGGATTTACACGAACATATAAAAAAAGATTATGA
The DNA here is from genome assembly GCA_902612965.1 of uncultured SAR116 cluster alpha proteobacterium. Lineage (GTDB taxonomy): Bacteria > Pseudomonadota > Alphaproteobacteria > Puniceispirillales. The sequence goes on from CACMFN010000014.1 coordinate 23,172, forward strand.
AAAAAATTTAATTAAATACGATACTATATATGATAGTCATTGGTCTGCTTATGGACATAAAAAGGTATCATCTTTTATATTTAATTTCTTAAAAAATTAAAAATAAATATTATTATTTACTTAAATAATCTTTTGATTTTCTAAAAACTTTATTTAATAAAATTGTAAACAATTCAATTATAAGTTTAAAAGATATTTTTCAATTATGCCATAAATCTTTACTTTTTAATTCTTCCATTGATTGAATAATCCCTTGTCTTAATATATTTACAATTTTATCGATATCATTTTTATTTATTATCAATGGTGGTGAAAGAATACACATATTTATTGCTGGCCTTAATAAAAGGCCTAATTTTTGACAGTGTTTATCTATAATTTCTCCTACTTTAAGATCAAGTGCCAATGGGTTTTCTTCGTTATAATCAGCAACACATTCTATACAAGCCATTAAGCCCTGCCCTCTAACATCACCAACTATTGGTAAATCTAATAAAGTGTTTAATTTTTCTTGAAAAACAGGTCCTAATTCTAGAGCATTTTCTAAAATACCGTTTTCCATCAATTCAATATTTTTAATCGCTACGGCACAACCTATAGGATGACTAGAATATGTTAATCCATGTCCAAACATAGCATCAGCATGGTTTGAACTTCGTAAATTTTGTATAAGCTTATTAGAAATAGCAATACCACCAAGTGGAAAATATCCAGACGTAACTCCTTTGGCAAAAGTTATAATATCAGGTATAAAATTAAATACCTTTTCTGAAGCAAAAATATGTCCCATCCTTCCAAAACCGGTAACGACCTCATCTGCAATAAAAATTATATTATTTTTTTTGCAAATATCTCTTACCCTTTTTAGATAATTTTTAGGTGGAACTATTACACCACCTGAAGCTTGAATTGGCTCACCAATAAATGCTGCAATATTTTTAGCTCCATTATCTTTAATTACATCATTCAACTCTTTAATCAAATCATCTTCAAACTCTTCAATGCTTTTTCCATTTAATTTCCTAAATGAATTGGGACTAGATAATTTAACAATGTTTGTATTTTCATAATTCATCCAATCACTAGTTCTTGATTTTCCATTCAAAGATGCTGTTAGGTAAGTACTTCCATGATAACCATCTTCTCTACATAAAATTAATTTTTTCTCAGGTAAGCCAAGTACATTATTGTAGTACTGCACAAACCTCAGTGCACTTTCAACAGCGGTGGATCCTCCTGTTGTAAAAAAAACATTATTTAAATCGCCAGGTGCATAATCTGAGATCATTTTTGATAATTGAGCAGAGGGTTCATTGGTAGTATACCATGGCGAATTATAGGATAAACTCATAGCTTGATTATACATAACTTTAGCTATTTCTTCATTTCTATGACCAATGTTCGAACACCACATACCTGCAGGGCCATCAATTAGTTTATTTCCATTTTTATCTTCTATGTAAATTCCATCACCATTTGTAACGATATCTCGATATTCATCACCTATAGAACTTGCATATGGCCAAGGTTGAATTAAGTGCTTTTTAATATTATTGGTTATATTGTCTGATAAATTTTTCATAAATTTCCATTAATTAATTACTTTATTATATAAATCTTCTCGTCTATCTCTAAATAATCCCCATTCTGATCTTTTATTCTGCAAACTTTCTAAATCAAATGCATATGAAGTATATCCCTCTTTATCACTATCCATTTCTTTAACAACTTCTCCAGTTTCATTTATAATGAGTGAGTGACCATAAAAATTCATTTTTACATTGTTATTTAATTCATCACCAATTCTGTTACTAGCAATAACCCCAACCATGTTGGCTGCAGCATGCCCTCTCATTACAGTTTGCCAATGATTTTTTGAATCTATGGTTGAGTCTTGGGGTTCACTTCCAATAGCAGTAGGATAAAGAAGCAAATCTGCTCCTTCTAAAGCCATAAAACGAGCACATTCTGGAAACCATTGATCCCAACAAATACCAACACCAATTTTACAAACACTTGTTTCCCATACTTTAAATCCACTATTTCCAGGGGAAAAATAATACTTTTCCTCATAACCAGGATTTTGAGGTATATGACTCTTCCTGTATTTTCCTAAAACTTCACCATTACTATCTATAATAGCTACGCTGTTATAATAAGAATTTTTATCCTTTTCAAAAAAACTTATCGGCAAAACTACACTCAATTTTGAAGCAATTTTGGAAAATTTGTCAATTAAATAATTATTTTCAAATGGCTGAGCTAATTTAAAAAATTTTGGGTCTTGAGAAGAACAAAAATATGGGCTTGAAAAAAGCTCTTGTAATAAAAATATATTTACACCCTCTTTAACAGCATCGGTTATTATTTTTTCAGCTTTATTAATATTTTCATCTTGATCCCAAGAGCAACTTATTTGAGAGCAAGCTACAATTGGATTAACCATTTTCAAAACCCTCAAGAGTATTAACAGTATTTATACCAATTTCTTTTATAGAATACCCCCCCTCCATTACAAATAAAGTAGGAATACTAAGTTTAGATAATTTTCTCCCTATATCGATAAAATTGTTGCTTTTCAATTTAAAAAAACTAATTGGATCTTTTTCATACGCATCAACACCTAAAGAAATTACTAATGCATCTGGCTTAAACTTTTTTATTTCTTTGATTGACTTATCAAATGCCTCCGACCAAATTTGAAAGTTTGTACCAGGCAACATTGGAAAATTAGAATTATAACCTTCACCATTACCTGAACCTCTTTCATCCGAATGCCCTAAAAAATGAGGAAATGCAAACATCGGATCACCATGTAATGAAGCATAAAACACATCTGACTTATCATAAAAAATTGACTGCGTACCATTGCCGTGATGAAAATCTATATCTAAAATAAATATTTTTTTAGCCCCCAATTCTTTAAATCGTTCTGCAGCAATTGCTGCATTATTAAAAAAACAGTAACCGCCATATTGATTTTTAGAAGCATGATGCCCTGGAGGCCTACATAAAGCAAAAATCCCTGATAGTTTATCTTTTACTAAAGTATCAACAGCAGAAATTGCAACTCTCACTGCCTCATAAGCCGCTTCTATGGATCCATTAGAAATAGAGGTTTCACCTGCAAGTGAGTAGTAACCAAGTTTACCTTCAATAAATGTGGGTATTTTCTCAGAGTTCATTGACCTACTCGGCCAAACAGTAGGTATAGCTTCTCCTTTAAATCCTTCTTTTGTCCATTCATTCCATGCATTATCTAAAAATTTAATATAGTCTTGGTCATGAACTTTGCCTATAATATTTAGGTTAACTTTATTTGGATTTAAAATTTCTCCAAGACCTCTTGTTTTGATTTCATCAACAATAAAATCTAATCTTTGGGGTCTTTCAAAAGGCTTTACTAGTTCACCACCATAAAGTTCGGTATTTGCGTCTCTTAACTTATGCTTTTCTGAAAAAAATGTTTTCATTGTTTTATTCTATAGGAGTATTTTTAATTTTATAGTCTTGGCTACCTATCAAAAATATAGAGCCAATAATAAATAATGTACTGATAAATTTTACCACTGTAAACATTTCACCAAAAATAATAAAACCCCAAATAAATCCTGCTGGCATAACTAAATAAGATCCTAAATTGATAAAAACTGCACCATAGTGCTTAAGAAGATAAAAAAACAATGCAATTTCTATAAATGTGACTATGCTGAGCCACCAAAAACTCTGTAATTTAAACCAATATGTATACTCTTCTATTGATGTACCCATAATAAAATTTAAAAAGATAATTAAAATTAAAGAAGCTAAACATTCACCAAATGCAACCTGAAAAGTATTTAACTTTAGAGGCCAAAATTTTTCCATAAAAATGGCATCGAATGAATAAGACAAAGGAACAATTAAAGCTAATATTGCCCATATATTCAATGTGTTATCAGAATTTCCAAATATTATAAACGAAACTCCAACCAAGCCTGACAGTGTACCTAATATAAGCCTTAAATTAATAGATAATAATCTAAATAACCAAACTATTAATAATGTGAAAACGGGTACACTTGAGACAATTAGAACTAAAATTCCAGAGTCAATTTTTGGAGCAACTAAAAACTCTACATATAACGGAATTACATAAGCAAAAATTCCAGCTATTATAAAAAAAATTGACTTTCTCAGTGTAAATTTAAAAATTTGATTGTTTATTTTTAAAACGAGATAAAATAAAAAACACAATATTAATAATAGAGGCACTAAAATTGAAAAAGGATTATTATCTGCCTCAACTAGCTTTACCAATGAGAAATGAAGAGCCCATAATGATGATAAAACAAACAAAAGTATTGTGCTTTTGTATTTGTTTACAATATTCATAAATTTAGCTAATGATTTCTGTTATTTCTCTTTTAAATGGTAAAGTATTATCATCAACTGCTTTATCAAGGTTAAACGCATAATTATAACCAGCATAAGTAGCCCATGCAATGGGCGCGGGAGCATTAGCATCACCTATTACATCTATGGACTTTATATGTTTGTGTATAGTAATTTCATCTTGTGAAAATGATTTATATAGTTCATTTAAAGGCTGTCTACTGGTTACAAACAAAATATTTCCAGTCTCTAATGAACTAATCTTACCAGTATATTTACAAGACAAATCGACTGTATCTCGCCCTACTTTGGAAATTGATTTGTTACAAATTATTTGCACACCCAATTCAATGAGTCTTTTTTGGATAAATGGTTGGTCCAAAGTATTCAATGACCATTCTGAAACAATACTGGCAGGTGTCACAAATACTACCTCATTACCTTCCTTAACCAATTTTTCAGCTAATACACTAGCCATATAATAATGATCATCGTCAAAAATAACTACTTTACCATCAATCTTTTTATCACTCATAATATCATCAGGAGTATAAATATTCATCGAGTTGTCAATTTCTAATGGATGTAAATTAATTCTTCCTACACCGTCATTTCTCCATTTTGAACCAGTAGCAAAGCAAATATGTTCAAAATCAAATTCCAATACATCCTTTTTAGTAATTTCACTTTCAAGATAAATATTTACATTTTTAAGTTTGTTAATTTGACCCTCTCTGTAATCTACAACTCTTCCCCAAGCACTCAAACCAGGTAACAACCTTTCTTTAGATACTCTTCCTCCAATTTGAGCATCTTTTTCCGCCAGGGTAACATCATAACCCCTTTTTGATAAACATCTTGTAGCCTCTAATCCTGCTGGTCCAGATCCAATAATTAGAATAGATTTACTTTCACCTTTAATTTGAAAATTTTCAGGGTGCCACCCTTTTCTCCATTCTTCCATAAATGATGGATTTTGTGTACATCGTGAAATAGACATGGTCATGTCACCTGTAACACATATATTACAGCCAATACATTCTCTAATATCATCTATTTTTCCATCTCTAATTTTATTAGGCAAAAAAGGATCTGCAATTGATGGACGTGCAGCACCTATAAAATCTAAATTACCTGATTTAATCTGCTTTACCATTAAATCAGGTGAAGTAAACCTACCAACTCCAACCACCGGTTTATCAGTAAGTGATTTAATTCCTTGAATTAAATCTTGTTGAGCTCCCTCCTCTACAAACCTAGATGTTCCTGAGCAATCTTCCCATGCCCCTTGAGCTAAATCCCAAAGATCTGGTAAAGATGAATGCATTTCAATACAATCACGTATCTCATTATTGGTAAGACTATATTGATCACCGAGTTCTTGAAGAGATAAACGTATTGATACAGCCATTGTATCACCAACTTCATCCATCACTTCTTCTGTTAACTCTTTCATCAATCTACTTCTGTTCTCTAATGAGCCTCCATATTCATCAATTCTATGGTTAGTTGACCTTGAGAGAAAATGTTGAATAGCACCAAATCCATGAGCACCGTAAAGGCAAATTATATCAAAACCTGCAATCTTAGATCTTCTTGCGGCTTGTCTAAACCACTTTCTTAAATTTCTAATATCTTCTTTATCCATTTCTCGAGCATTTACAGGGTCACTTGTAAAAGTAAGAATTGGCCCTGCAGTTGCTGCCATTGGCACTTCTTTAGTATATAAATTAGGACCATTAATACCTGGATAGGTAAGTTCAATACCTGCCAAAGTGTCATATTCGTGTATTTTATCTGCCATTTTGGAGACAATTTTGATATCCCGATCATCCCAAAGTCTAAGCTCAATATAGGGTGTTATTTCACTAGTATGATGCATTTCAACCTGTTCAGTAAAAACAACTCCCCAACCTCCTTCACTTTTAATATTTCTCATTTCTGCAGCTGCTGAAGGATCTCTGTAGCCACCTCCATTACAGTGAGGAACTTGATAAAATCTATTTTTTGCTATAACAGGTCCAATTTTAATTGGTTCAAAAAGAACTTGATATTTATTGTCAGTTTTGAAAATTTTATTGTTTGTATTCATGTTAGTTATCTTCTTTATAAATTGTTTTTGCAAATTCGATAAATTCATTTGTTAGAGACGGAATATAATTTAGATCAGCAATAGCTAATCCCAACTCTAAAGATTGATGTTCACCTTTAAGTGGAATTTGAGATATTTTTAGTCCATCAATAGATTGTGGTATTCCTAACTGTAAGTTAGCTAATGAATAACCAAAATTATGCGCAACTAATGATCTTAACACAGATATTTGAGATGTTTTTTCACTAATTTTGGGTTTTATATTTTGTTCTTCAAAAATACTTAAAAAATATTCTCTACTCAAAGGTAAATCCAGTAAAATTAAAGGCTCATCTTTAATATCATTTAAATCAATTTCTTTAAGTTTTGAAAATTTATGATTTGCATTAACTAAAACATGTGGTGGAACATTAATAAGTGGAATGAAGGATATATTTTTTGGAAGACTTAAATTATATGTTACAGCTAAGTCGATTTTACCACTAATTATGTAATCAATTAAATCAGCTTGATTACCTTCATGTTGAATAATTTTAACTTTTTTGTTTTTTTCAGTATATTTCTTTCTTAATGATGGCGCAATTACTGGAGCAAGAGTTGTAAGACAACCAAGATTAATATTGCCTACATTATTGTTAGTCAAATTATTAGCAATATTATATAAGTCCTTAGATTGATTAACTATATTTTTAGCAGCAAGTGCAAATTTTTCACCAGATTTTGTCAATTCTAATCCAGAAGCATGCTTTCGTATAAATAATTTAATCGAAAACTCTTCTTCTAACTGAGCTATAGCAGAAGATATTGAAGGTGACGAAATATTTATTTTTTTTGAAGCAATGGAAATATTTTTTGTTTCTGAAACAGCTAAAAAATATTCAAGTTGTTTAAGAGAAAATCTCACAACTTAATATTTAATCCAAACTGTTTTTAGTCCTGTGTATTTATCAAAAGCGTGAATAGATAAGTCATTACCTGTACCAGATTGTTTAAAACCACCAAAAGGTGTCATCGTACTGAATGCATCAACTGTATTAACTGAGACAGTGCCTACATGTAATTTATCTGATATGTCGTGTGCTTGACTTAAGTCATCAGTCCATATTGAAGCTGCCAGTGCATACTTTGAGTCATGAGCAATGTTAATTGCTTCTTCATCTGAAGAAAATGGAATTATTGAGAGCACAGGTCCGAAAACTTCATCAGTCGATATTTCTTTTTTCCCAGTGTCATCCTTAAAGATTGTTGGCGCTACAAATGTCCCGACATTTTCTTTACTTTCTATCTTACCTTCAAATAATAATTCAGTTTCATTTTTAGCATTATTAATAAAATTTTTAACTTTTGCAGCGTGATCTTCTGAAACAAGACAACCAATATTTGAATTTGGGTCAAAAGGATCACCTGTTACCCAATTGCTGGCTTCCTTTTTAAGTAAATCGATAAACTCATTTAAAACATTTTCATGAACTAAAACTCTACTATTGGCACTACATACTTCACCTTGATTAAAAAATCCTCCGTTTGCGGACAACTGAGCGGCTAAATCTAATTTTTTGGATTTTTCAAAGATTATATTTGGACTCTTACCTCCACATTCTGTCCAAATTAATTTCATATTTGATTTAGCAGAATATTCAAAAAAGTATTTTCCAACTTCTGTTGAACCTGTAAATGAAACACAATCTATATCATTATGCATGCCAATTGCTTTTCCAGCTGTTTCTCCATAGCCAGTCACAACATTTAAAACACCATCAGGTAAACCAGCTTCAGCGGCTAATTCCGCAAATCTTAAAGCGCTTAAGGGCGATTGTTCGGCAGGTTTAAGAATAATTGAGTTACCTGTTGCAAGAGCAGGAGCACATTTCCACATTGCCATATCCAATGGATAATTCCATGGTACAACAGCACCAACGACACCTAAAGGCACTCTTCTAATCATAGCCAAATTATTCTTCTCTGTAGGTGCGATCTCATCCATAATTTTATCAATTGCTTCAGCATTCCAACTTAAAAGGTCTGCAGCTCCTGGAATGTCATAAGTAAAAGCATCAGAGACAGTTTTGCCCATATCCATAGAATCTAACAAAGCAAGTTCATTATGATTTTTTAAAATGAGATCAGAAAGTTTTAAAAGTATCTTTTTTCTTTCAGTGGGTGACATTCTTGACCAGTGACCATTATCAAATGCTTTTCTACAAGATTTCACAGCACTATCTACATCGGTTTCATCACATGATGAGACTTTTGTTAAAAGCTTTCCATTTGAGGGATTAAAACAGTCAAACGTCTTCTCAGACTTCGCTTTAACAAATTTACCGTCAATAAAAGCCTCATTATGAAAGTTCAAGTTTGAGCTTAATTTTTCCCATTCAGCTTTTGTTTTTGCAGACATTTTTATACCTTCAAAATTTAAATTTACTCAGCGGCTTCTTTGTAATTATTTTCATACCATTTTTGAATTGCCGGGTCACCATTATTAATTTTATTAGGTTTAAAAACATTATCTGAAAGACCAGCAGATTTTTGAACAAATTCTAAAGTAGCATCCCAGTCAAAATTTCTATAAACAGCACCACTTTGAGCAAATGGAGCTGACTGAGCGAAAAGTTGAAAGGTTAAACGATGACCTCCATAATCTGAGTTTAATAAGTCTCTTGCGTAAGCAAGCAATTTCCTTCTATCCTCTGATTTCCATGTATCATTAATAGTATAAAATTTTTCCATCCATTTTCCAGTATCTGGATTTTTAAATGTTGCTGCATTTGGCGTAACACAAATTTGTCCGCCACATAATTCGCGTGCAATATGCATCATTTCATTCAATTGATTTAATGCAGTACATCTACCAGTATAGAGCAGAGATTGATTTGGCATAAGCAACCCAGCTGGAGACTTCTCAGCTAAAGTTATACTCGATGTTAAATGGGCATTGATATTTTCTCTCCAAGTAGCAATTTTTGCTAATTTTTCTTGAACTGCAGGTTGTTTTTCTAATCCAGTTTGCTTAACGTTGAATAATGCGGCACCAATCATCATATCAGCGAGCTTTAAAGTTCTTTGAACATACGCAAAGGCAGAATATCTATGCAATGTGCTTCTAATAAAAGCAGCAGCTTTCGTATGACGATAAAAAAGAACATTTTCCCACGGAATTAGAACGTTATCAAAAATTACCAAAGCATCAACTTCATCAAACTTATTAGCTAAAGGGTAATCCATTTGATCAGCTCTTGGACATGAGCCACTTGCTCCAGCAAAACCTCCTCTGCAAATAAACTTTAGATTTGGCGAATTTAAGTCACATATAAAACCCACAGCATAATCAGATAATTTTGCATCACCCCAATTTGCAATTGTGGGCTTTGTAAATGCCTGATTAGCGTAAGCTGCTGCCGTTTCATATTTAGCGCCCCTAACCACTATTCCTTGATCTGTCTCTTTGACAACATGCAGAAGCATATCCGGATCTTGATCCTGAGGTGCTAACGACCTATCCCCTTTTGGATCCGTATTAGCTGAAACATGAAAAGGATCTTCTTTAAGAACCTTATAAATATGATTAGAAATATTTTTTGAAAATTGAGGGTCAACTTCATTTAAAACATCTTGGCCATCATATAATGACCACATTTCTCCAACAGTTTCATCACCTACACGTGTAACTACTCCACCAACCTCTTCCATTATAGTATCCGTTGCTCTTCTTTTTGACCACCAATCTTCTTGTGTAAAAGGCAAAGAATTTCCTATAGCGTTTATTTCTCCATCGTTTTCAACTGTCATTATGTCTTTAAATTTAGCATCATGCTGCATATCATAGATTTTTGCCCTAATATCAATAATAGGCTTAAACATTGGATGTTTTGTAATATCCTTAACTTTTTCACCATTCATGTAAACATCTCTGTTAGCACGAATACTATCTATGTAATCTGAACCTTTTCTAATCATAAAAATACTCCCCTCATTTAAATATATGGCACAAACAACGGATTTTTTTGATTATTTTTATTTTTTCCAATAGTTAGGAAAACTTGAATCAATAAGTATTAGTTAAGTTAACAACTTGGCCTGTTTTTTTTATCAAACAACCATTCAAGTGATTTTTCATATGCAAAAGATACCTTAAAGACAGAATTATCGTCATATGGCTTGCCAACTATCTGCATGCCTGTTGGAATGTTATTTGAAGCAAAACCAGTAGGAGCGGACATTACAGGCAACCTAGACATCATATTAAATGGCGTTGTTAACCACATTGTCTCATCTCCGTCTTCCTTTGTTGATTTTAATTTACCATTGAATTCATAATCTAAATTTGGATATCCATGGTTAGCAGGGATGCCAGTTACAGCATTTGTAGGACAAATAAAAACATCAAATTTATCAATCATTGGACCAAACTTAGCATATGTTTCCCAAGCAGTTTTATTACTTTTTATGAAATCATTTAATGTTCTTTCTTTACTGTGTTCTAAATACTTTCTAGCATAAGAAGTTATTAAATCTTCCTTTCCTGTAACCTCATTTGCAAGAGCAGTTCCCCAAACAGAGTTCAAGTATATTTCCGTTGCATCCAAAACCTCAGAAGATAAGTCTAAGTCCACCTTCTCAATTACAGCCCCAAGGTCAGATAATACATTTAGAGCATTATTGAGGTTATTAATTATATCATCTTCTATTTCAAACCCACAAAAATCAGCACTCCATGCAATCTTCACTTCTTTCAAGTTTAAATTATAATCAAAAGGTTCAGCTTGCTTTAAACTTGCAATGTCTTGATTATGTATACCAGCTGTAAGTGTCTGCATTAAGATAATATCTCCAGTACTTCGAGCCATTGGACCAGAATGACTGTAATAATCTAAATTCATGTAAGGTACCTCTGGGTTTCTTCCATAAGGAGGCTTATAGCCAAATATTCCACATGCTGATGCTGGAATACGAATGGAACCTCCAATATCAGATCCTGTTGCTATAGTTGAAGAGCCAGTGGCCAGTGCAACACCAGAGCCACCAGAAGACCCGCCTGGTGAATAATTTTTATTCCATGGATTTAAAGTTACTCCATGCAAATCTGACCATGTGGTTCCTAATAAGCAAAATTCTGGTGTAGTTGTTTTAATAACTGGAATAGCTCCACCTGATAATAATCTTTCGACATATACGTCAGTAAAATCATCTTTTCGATTTTCGTAAAGTTTAGAACCACTTGTTCTATAAGTTCCTGATAAAGCAAATTCATCCTTGACAGCTAGCGGTATTCCCTCAAGAAGTCTTGGCTTATTATTACCTTTTCCTAAAAATAATTTTTCAGCAACTCTAGCGTTTTCTAATGCTTTATTCTCAAAATGTTCAGTAATAAAATTAAAAATTTTATTATATTTTTTTGCGTTATTTAACGTTTCTTGTACAACTTCAACAGGTGATAGTTGTTTTGTTTTATAAGCCTTTACAAGCTTTTCACAATTCCAATACAAATATTCATTTTTCATATTTATTGGCCTTTTTTAATAATTTTCTTTTCATCTTAGTTTTTATATAATCTACTTTTCCATTATTTGATAATTTGACACCATAAACATTAAAAGCTCTAGAATTTGAGATCCATCCCTCAACAAAATCTTTTTTAACTCTCTCTATTTCTCTATCATATGGAAACCCATATCCACCGCCAGGTTGAGTTATTGATACAATTTTTTCACCATCTAAAAGCTCAACTTCATAGACCAATGGTAAATTAATTTTCTTACCATTATTATCAATTTTATATTGTTCTGCAGGCGAAGCACTTTCACCACCTCTAACACCAGATGCAGGAAATATTGTTCCATCACTTGCATATGCTACTTTAATTTTACTGTTAAATGGACCGTATTCAACATGCGCACCAGGTGAGCCTCTTCGTCTACCAGCTCCCTCAGAGTTTTTTGAAATTGCTTGCTTATAAACTTTAATTGGAAATCTTAGCTCATCTAATTCAACACTATCAAGAAGACATAAACCAGCACTCCCCATACCGGTTAAAGTTAACCATCCATCTGCTTGAGGTGATGCACCAGCTCCAGTATGAAACAAAAAAATTTCATTAACAAAATTTTCATTTGATCTTTCATCAAATCCTGAAATTACTCCAGTGGCAGGAGGCAATAAAGGACCACATTCAGCCATACCCAAGCCCTCTCCAAGCTTAGCAAAGGCTTGCACTACAGCATTTTCTAACCTATCACAAATATTAGATGTCCCTAATGAGCAACTATATGGGTGTTTAGGAATGCCAACTATACAACCTTCTCTTAGGAGAATATTGACACATCTAAAACTCCCAGTATTGGGAGGCACAGTATGATCAATACTGTTAAAAATTCCCGTCATAGCCCCAGATTTTGCTGTAGCCTCTGTTAGATTCAAACCACAGGGCAAATTGTCAGGATTATCTCTCAAATCGATCGTTAAGGTTCCTTTAATATTATCAATATTTAAAGAAATATTTATTTGCAAACCTTCTTTAGGTAAACCGGGAAATGGATCATGCTTTGTTGAAATTTTAATTTTCTTTGAGGGCATTTCTTTAATTGCCTCTCTCATTCTAAGTTCACTATAATTAAACCATTTATGTGTGAAAGTTTTTAATTTTTTCCAACCAATTTCATAGCCCAATTGAATTAATTCTCTTTCACCAATTCTTGCGGATGAAATCATTGCTAAATAATCACCTTTCCATTGTTTAGGAACCCTAAATCTAATTTCACACATTCTAATAATGTCTTTGATATCACTATAATTTTCTTGAATTTTAGTTCCTGGAAAAATTAAGGCTCCCTCCTCATATACATCTTCAACATCTGCCATGTAAGTAGTCGGTTTAGAATTTCCAATGTCAGCTTGATGAGCCTTTACGCAAACATTGAAATGATGTTTGCCCTTAGAATCAATTACAGGTACAACAATTGTATGGTCAGCTGCATGTGAGCAACCATGATAAGGAGAGTTTATTAAAAAAGCATCTCCCTTTTTCTTGACAGGATGAAATTTATCTATCGATTTACACATTAAATCTGGACCAGATAAAACATGTACAGGTAGACTTTCGTCAGCAACTATAAATTCATTTTTAGCACTTAAAATACAACAGGAAAAATCATGCGCAGTATTTAAAACACCAGACCTTCCTGTTCTCATAAGAGTGTTTGCCATTTGCTGACAGATACCTTGAAACTTACTACTTAAAACTGCTAATTCAGCGCCATTCATTTAAACACACCCCTAAATTATAAATTCATTACCAAAATGATGTAGCGCCCTCATTTAATTTAGCTTTACCATTTGATTTAATTTTAATTTCTAACGAATTGTTTTTATTTAATTTAATTTTAGATGATTTATCGATAAATATTGATGTAAATGGAGTTTCGATAACATTTGGACCTTTATATATTTTATCATAAATTAATTGATTAAAATTTAAGATTTTTATTTTTTTAAACCCTTCATTTTTAATATAAACATTTCTATAATTAAATTTGCTTTTTTTAATAAATTCTCTTTCCATCAATAAATTTGTTCTTGAAGTCTTACATGATATTTTGGCATTCCACTGTATAATTTCAATTTCACTATCTATATCAACTACTTCAAATAAACTAAGATATTTTTTATTAAATTCTTTTTTAATTAATTCTTTATTTATAGAAAATTTTTTATTTAGCGTGATTGGAACTTCAATTTCCCACACTTGATCAGTTAGTTTTGCTTCTATAAAAAAATCAATTTTGTGTGAAATTGAATTTTTAACATTTGTTTTTGCAAATTTATTACATTTATTAAATAATTCTTTCAAAATTTTATTTGCTAATTTTAAATCTAAATTATTCAACTTAGAAGGGTAAGTTATTGAGAACTCATCTGTAAGTTCTGCAATAACAGCCCCTGAAGCAGATATAACTGGACCCATGTCAGGAATTAAAATGCTTTTACAGCCTAAATTTTTAGCTAAATTCAAAATATTTATTCCAGAAGCACCACCACCAGCTATAATTATCGCTTCTGACGGATTTATTCCCTGATGAATAGTTAAACTTTTAATCTCTTGGGCCATATTTTGAGTTACAACATCCAAAATTGATAAAGCTGTATCATATTCATTCATTCCTAATTTTTTGCTTATATTTTTAATAGATTTTAAGGCAAGATTTTTATTAAGTTTTATATTGCCACCAAGAAAAAAATCTGAATTAAGTATTCCTAATATAAGAGCAGCATCAGTAACTGTTGTTTTTTCTCCACCTTTATCATAGCAAACTGGACCTGGATTAGCCCCAGCGCTTTCTGGACCAACATGGAGCATACCTCCTTTATCAATCCAAGCAATACTTCCCCCACCTGCACCAATACTTCTTATATCTATGGAAGAAAAACCTGTCATGTGACCTCGGTATTTTTCTCCTATCCATGTTTCTCTTGTTCTTGGTATTTTGTTGTTTTTTATAAGGCTAATATCAAACGTAGTACCTCCTAAATCAGTGACAATGCCTTGTTTAAAATATTTACTTTTTTTCAAATAGAATTTTCCTGCTACAGGTGCCATTGATGGTCCTGAATTAATTAAGTGTATTGGAAATTCCATTATTGAGTTAATATCTTTAATCCCCCCTTGAGATGTAATCATTAATAACTCACCATTAAAACCATTTAAGAAAAGTAATTCCTTAAGTTTCTTCAAATATTTACTCATAATAGGTTTTAAGGATGCGTTAATACAAGTTGAAGAAGCTCTTCTGTATTCTCTTAAAGTTGGGTTAACTTCATGTGACAATGAAAACGGAATATTTGGTAATTCATTTTTAATAACCTCTCCAATTTGTTTTTCATGGTAGGGATTAATTGTTGACCATAATAAACAAACGGCAACTGATTCAATTTTTAATTTTTTTAGTTTTAAAATAATTTTTTTTAGATGATTTATATCTAAATTTTCAGAAATTGAGCCATCATAGTTTGTTCTTTCTGGAACTTCAAATGTAAGTGATCTTGGAACATATGGATCTGGGTATTCAACAGTGAAATTAAATATTTCTATCCTTCCTCCTTCTCTAAACAATAAAGTATCAGGGTGACCTTTAGTACACAAAAAAGCTGTTTTCGCTATCTTATTTGTTACAATTGCATTAATGGCATGTGTTGTACCATGTATAATTGTATCTATATCCGATAAAAAGTCGGTAAAATTTTTTTTATATGAAGTGGCAATCTGTTTTAAACCGTTAAGAATGCCTATTGAAGGATTTTCTGGTGTGGTTGGAACTTTAAAAATCTTTAAAATATTTTTTTTATCTTCACAGACTAAGTCTGTAAAAGTTCCACCGGTGTCAATCGAAATTCGCATATATTAAATACCACTTAGCAAATTATTTAAATTTGCTAAGTGATAAATTTTTTTAAGAACTATTGCATTACTCTTGTCCAAACTTTGTCAATCAAAGATTGGGCTTTTTCATTACAAGCTTGTCCAAAAACAACAGGAACACCTTCAGGTACCTGAATATTAGTAGCATTTTTCATTTTGTCAGAAAGATACTTTTGTGATTCTGGAATAGCATTTGCGTAAGCTGCATTATTTGATAATATTGCCATATTTTCTGGATCCATTAAAAAGTTCATAAAAGCCTTTGCTTCTTTTACGTTTTTTGCTCCTTTTGGCATTACTAAACTATCAAACCAACCAACAACTCCCTCTTTTGGATATGCATAAGTTAAGTCATCCATATATTCCCATTTTCCGACTTGGCTGTATCCATCCCAATGGGCATGCATAATTACTTCACCACTTTTTAATCTGTCATTAATGCCCTCAGAGGAATATACTTTAACGCATTTTTTTTGTTCTAACATTAAGTCAAGAACGGCCTGCATTTCATTTGGATCTTCAGAACAAAAATTAGATCCTAAAGCTAGGTGGGCCATATTCACAACTTCTTCTGGTGACTTAAAAACAGCTAATTTTCCGCAAACCTCATCATTTGGTTTAAAAAATTCCATCATAGATGAGCCATCACCTGAATATGAGTCAGCTCTAAAAGCAAATCCGGCCGAACCCATTTGATATGGTGTTGAATATTCTTGCATGGGATCAAAGGATGGATTTTGAAATTGCTTTGCAACATATTTATAATTTGGCATGTCTTTAATTCCAGAAACTTTCTCGAGAAGTCCTTCTTTAATCATTATTTCAACAAAATGTTGAGATGGAACCGCTAAATCATATCCTGTTGACCCACCTGCTGCCTGAAGTTTTGCCAGAAGGGTTTCATTTGAGTCATAAGTATCAATTATCACTTGAATACCTGTTTCAGCTTCAAATTTTTTAACCAATTCGTCCGGTGTATAGTCTGACCAATTGTATAGGTTTAGTTTTCCCGCTGCAAAAGAACTTGATGAAATCAGAGTAATTGCAACACAAAAACTAAAAAACTTTAATATTTTATTCATTTCTTTCCTCATTAAATTAAAAAAACGTATTAACTAGTTAACACAGTAATACTATTTTATAAATAGTCAATTAATAAATATAATCAATTTAAAAAAAATAAAATGCAATTAATGAAACATTACTATTTAAAAAAATTCATGAAGAATAAAAAATTTCAGAATTAAAATTTTAATATTTTTAAACTTTATGAGCTCTTTTTATTTAAAAACCAATAGCCAGTAACGAAGATAATTGAAAAAGCTAACAAAAGACTTGAAACTGCATTTACTTCAGGTGTTACTCCCATTTTTACCATACTATATATATATACTGGTAATGTTGTTGAACCTCCACCAGCTACCATTAATGTGATTATAAAATCATCTACGGATATAACAAATGCCAACATAAAACCAGAGAGAATACCCGGTGTTAAAAGTGGTAAAGTAATATATCTAAATGCTGAATTTTTGTCAGAGTACAAATCTCTTGCTGCAAGTTCAAGATTAGGATCCATTGCCTCTAATGCGGCCTTAATTGGCATGTAGGCAAAAGGAATGCAAAATACTGTGTGTGCAATGATTACATTAATTAATCCTAAATTAATTCCTAAAGTTGCAAAAAATATTAATGTAGCAACAGCAGTTACAATTTCAGGTACCATTAAAGGTAGTGTAATAAGACCACTACTAAATTCTTTACCTCTAAAACCTCCTCCTCTCACAATAACCAAAGCTGAAATTGTTGCAATAGCAGTGGCCATTGGTGCTGCAGTTATTGCGATAATAAGAGAATTGTATGCAGCCTGTAAAATATCATCGTTAAAGAATAGTTTTTCATACCAACGAAATGAAAAACCAGTCCAGATCATAGCATAACTACTTGAGTTAAAACTATAACAAACCAGTACAAATATAGGAACATACAAAAAACCAAAGAAAATAGCTGTCCAACCACTAAACCCAGGAAAATCCCAAACATGTCTAAATTTATTTTTTCTAAACATGTTTTTGTAGATCCTCATGCTTACTGTTAATTCTTGCATTTATAACAAGAACTATAACCACAAGTGAGAGTAAGAACATCGCAACTGCTGCACCAAAAGGCCAGTTTCTTGCTGTAGAGAATTGAAATTGTATTAAAGAACCCAATAAAAGTTTTTTTCCGCCACCTAGTAAATCTGGAGCAATAAATGCACCTAAACAAGGAACGAAAACTAAGATACTTCCTCCTATAATACCAGGTAAAGTCAATGGTATAATTACTCTCCTAATTATTTCCATTCTAGAAGAGTATAAATCACTTGCAGCTTCAAGCAATCTCACATCTAATTTCTCCAAGGAAGAGAAAATTGGCAATACCATTAAAGGCAAATATGAATATACTAACCCAATTAAAATTGCAAAATTCGTATACATTAAATTAAGTGAATCATCTTCGTTTAAAAGACCAAAAAAGGAGAAAGAGCTCTCAATTACGCCACCTTTTCCTAATATAATAATCCATGCAAAAGTTCTTACTAATAAATTTGTCCAAAAAGGAATTGTAACTAAAAATATAAGAATATTTTTGACATTATCAGGTTGCCTTGAAATAAAATAGGCGGCTGGAAATCCTATTATTAATGAAATAATAGTTGCAGAAACAGCTAAAACAAAGGATCTTAAAATAATAATTACATAGGCAGGATTAAATTCCATTTCATCAAATAAATTAGTATCAAACAAAATTTGTCTATAACCACTTAAATCAAATTTGAAATATACACCCCCGTAAACATTTGGTTCCATTACTGAAACTCCAGCCATAATTAGCAATGGCCCTATCATAAAAATACCTATTACTAACCATAAAGGCGTTAAACCTAAAACAATATTTCTTGATTTGTTTTCACCCTGTATATTCATTGATTTATTACACGTGCATGATTTTTTGGAAATTCCAGAGTTACTTCATCTGCATTTTTGAAGTTTTTTACTTTATCTATTGGCAATGTAATATTTATTTTTTGGTTGTTGCTCTCAACTTCAAGATGTGCTGCATTTCCAAGATAAGTAAATTGTGAGATAAAAGATTTTATTTTTGACGAACTTGATTTATTAATTTTTATTCTTTCAGGTCTTATAAAAATTGTAATAGGGTCATTTACTTTTATTAATGACGGAATTTCAAGAGAGATTTCATGCCCGGAATTAAGTTTACATAAACCATTTTTACCAATTTTTTTACATATTCCTTTCAATAAATTAGCTTCTCCAATAAAATTTGCAACAAACTGGTTAGCTGGATTTTCATATATAGAATTTGGCTCACCTATTTGTTGTATTTCTCCTTCACTAATTACAGCTATTCTATCTGACATAGTTAAAGCCTCTTCCTGGTCATGCGTTACAAAAACAAACGTAATACCCGTTTCTCTTTGAAGTGTTTTAAGCTCAATACGCATTGCCTGACGGAGCTTTAAATCTAAAGCTGACAAAGGTTCATCGAGTAGTAAAACTTTTGGTTCAGGGGCAAGAGCTCTAGCTAACGCAACCCTTTGTTGTTGCCCACCAGAAAGTTGATTTGGCCTTCTTTTTGAAAATTCTTCCATTTGAACCAATTTTAAAACGTAATTGGTTTTTTGCTCAATTTCAGAACGATTTTTACCTAAACGTCTTAGACCAAAAGCAACATTTTCAAAAACATTTAAATGTGGAAATAGTGCATAATGCTGAAAAACTGTGTTGATCGGTCTTTTATTAGGTGGCAGATTTACAATTTCTTTTCCAAAAAGCTTTAAATCTCCCTTTGTAATGTCTTCAAAGCCCGCAATTAATCTTAAAAGTGTAGTTTTGCCACAACCAGAGGGACCTAAAAGGGTGAAAAATTCATTATCATTAATTGTAAGATTTGCATCCTTAAGTGCTGTTACAGAATTTTCACCAACTCCATAAACTTTTGTAACATTTTGAACTTCAATAGCGTTTTTGATTGATTGTTTCATCTAAACTAATACATAAAATATTTTCTACTTAATAAATATATCTTTTAAAGTTTTTTCAAGATAATTTATGGTTTGATTATTACTTTGACATCTTCGACCTCATTTTTGAGAAGTTTCTCATAATAATAAGGTACTTCATGTAATGATATAGGTTGTGAAATTATCTTGCTAATATATTTTGATATTTTATTTAAAAAATTTACAGCTTGATCAAGCTCATCGTTGTAAGCTGCACAACCATAAAGTTCAATTCCTGCCTCAACAATTTTAACCACTTCTATTTCTGATAATTCATGAGTAAGTCCAACTAGAGAAATTTTCCCACCTTTAGAAATATTATTTAAAATAAATTGTAACGCATTAGGTGAATTAGTAGCATCAATGCAAAAGTTTGGTTTTTTGTGCTCTTTTATATCTTCTGCAGGATCGAAAATATCAAAATTTAATTGATGTGATATTTTGTTTAACCTATGTTTATTGACATCGTATATTTTGATTGATTTTGCACCAAACTCTCTTAAAGAAAGAGCTGACAATACCCCAATTGGACCTAATCCAACAATTAAAATATTATTATACTTTGCATTATCAAATTTTGATATAGCGTGCAATGCAACAGCTAAAGGTTCAATCAGTGCAGCATTTTTAAGGTCTATAGATTTTGAAATTTTTAGTAGTTGCTTTTCTTTTTGAATGGAATACTTAGCAAATCCCCCATCATTCAATTCACCTACAAACCCTAAATTAAGACACAAATGGTATAATTTTTTTTTACAATAGTAACAATCTTCGCAAAAAACACGACTGTCTGCAATTACATGATCATTAGCTTTTAGACTATTGACCTTTTTACCTATTTTTAAAATTTTTCCTGAAAATTCGTGTCCAGGCGTAGAAGGAGACCTCGAAATCCAGCAACCTGTTTTATAATTATGCAGATCTGAACCGCAAATACCTGCATAAGCAATTTCAACTAAAACTTGATCATCTTTAAGGGAATCCTCAAAGGGTATATTTTCAACTTTAATAAAATTTTTTTTATAGAGTCTAACTGCTTCCATATTTATTTTTTTAATGCATCTAACCTCATTTGTGAAACAGCATTTGCGTGGGCGTCGAACCCTTCATGTTCAGCAAATTTTTTTGCGTAAGGAGATAGTTTTGCAAAACCTTTATTGTCAATCTTTCCTATTGAGGTAGATTTTATAAAATCATGGACACTTAATGGTGATTTTGTTTTTGCCCAAGCATTAGTTGGAATAACATTATTTGGACCTAAGGAAAAATTTGCAATACTCATTGGCGAAAATTCTCCAAGCATTATTTCACCAGCATTTTTTATGTTATCTAAATACTGATCAGGATTTTTAGAATGTATTTGTAAGTGCTCAGGTGCATATAAATTAATAAAGTCTAATGCTTGATCTGTGTTATCAACTTGTATTATTCCCCCTCTTCTTCCACACAAAACGTCAGTTGCATATTTTACTCTTTCTTGCGACATGTTTTGAAAACATTGCGGAATAAAATTTTTTGCTTCTTGAATGACATTATTTGAATTAGAAATTAAATATACCGAACTGTCTGAGCCATGTTCAGCTTCAATTAATAAGTCCAAAGCAACTAATTTTCCATTTGCTGATTGATCAGCAAATACAATTGCCTCACTAGGCCCAGCTGGTGTTCCAGTATCAATAACATGTGATAGTCTACTTTTAGCAGCTGCCACCCAAGGACTTCCAGGGCCAACAATTTTTAAGCATTTTGGAACAGTTTCTGTTCCAAATGCCGCAGCTGCTACTGCCTGTGCTCCCCCAATTTTAAAAACATTTTTAACACCAGCAATTTCTGCCGCAACTAGTGTTGCGCAATCAACCGTTCCATCTTCTTCAGGAGGAGTAAATATTACTGGTGTATTAACACCTGCTATTACTGCAGGGATAGAAGTCATCATTGCTACACTTGGAAAAGAACCCTTTCCCCTTGGAACATACAAGGCAACAGACTCTATTGGCAGATTTTTTTCTCCAGCCAATACACCTGGATGCATTTCGATCATCCATTCTTTTTTTGGCATCTGAGCCTCATGAAACTTTTTAACATTTGCAGAACAGAAAATTAAAGCTTCTTTCATGCCCTCATCAATTAAATCATAAGCCCTTGAAAATTCCTCTTCTGAAACTTTAAATTCTCGCAAACCAGACTTTACGTTATCAAGCTTCTTTGAGTACTCTACAAGAGCATTTTCTTTATTTTCTTCAACATTTTTTATGATTTCATCAACAATTTCAAAGTAGCCAGATAGATTACTTTCAGCTCGTTTGCAAAGATTTAAAATTTCAGATTGAGATAATCTGCTATATTTATGAATATTTATTTTTTCCATTAACTTACCTATTTTGAATACTTAGATGCTTGAAATAAAACCACCGTCAATATAAAAAATTTGACCTGTAATATATGAAGAAGCATCACTTGCTAGTAATATAGTAATACCGTGAAGATCTTCCATTTTTCCAAAACGCTTCATCGGGATTTTGTTTAGCATTGTTTTTTGCCAATTCTCATCGCTATAAAACACTTCAGTTAGACTTGTTCTAAAATAACCTGGAGCGATTGAGTTAACTCTAATATTATAATTTGCCCATTCAGCACTCAAAGCTTTTGTCATTCCAAGTATACCAGATTTTGATGAAGTATAGGCTGCTGCAGTTGGTATTCCAATGGATGAGCTTAATGAACCTAAATTTATAATACTGCCAGATTTACTATTGCTTTTTAATTGCTGAGCAAAGCTTTGACTACTAAAAAAAGCACCCTTTAAATTTGTATCAATAATTTTATCCCATAATTTCTCATCTACATCAAAAGAGGGTCTAACTTCTTCTGTTCCAGCATTATTTATTAAAATATCTGGAATTAAGCTTTGATCTAACAAATTTTTATAAAATCCTTTGATTTTATTTACATCTGCAAAATCACATTCAAAATACCAGCATTTTCTTCCAATTTTCTCAATCTCAACACTAACTTCTTTTAATTCATTTTTAGATCTAGCAGTTAATATTAAATCACATCCTGCATTAGCCAAGGCAAAAGCCAGGCTTTTTCCTATCCCTCTTCCAGACCCGGTAACAATTGCTAACTTGTTATTAAGTTCAAAAAAATTGTTCATTCTAAATTATATTTCCAAAGGACATTCTTTATCTATCGGAATTTCTCTAAAAATTTTTGTATCATTTTTAATATATAAACATATTTTATTGTTATTCTCAGAATATGACGTGCTCAATTTAATTTTCTCATAATC
>CACMFN010000015.1 GCA_902612965.1 uncultured SAR116 cluster alpha proteobacterium
TTGTAATATTACAAAGGTTCTTTCCATTACCAGAAGATTTTTAAAGGGTAGACCATTGGGTAGACAATTTGTGCCTGTTGACACAAAGACTGGATTACTTAAACTGTTGGTATTGCTTATAATGATGTGTGATTGGTACTTGTGGCATGAACAGACTTAGTCCTGGGGAGCCATTCCCACCATCAGATTAAATGTAACACATTGATTTATCAGCATAAATCTTAACTCGGCTTATGTGGGTAGACAATCTAATTCAATTTATTGAATATACTTAGGTAAATTAAATGTTTGGTCTGTTTTCAAATGATTTAAATAAAGCTAAAGAAGTTGCACGAATTATACACAATATATTAAAGGCTTCATTTATAGGTTCAAAATTTGATAATGGAAATCTTAATATATCCTTCCCAAATAAGTTTTGTGATGACGATTATATAATTGGTTTTATAGATATAATATTTATAAATGTTTTGATTTTTGAGGAAAATTTACAACACAAATCAGATGATATTAACTTTTTAATTCAAGCCTCTCAAGAGCTATATAAGGAAGTATATGGTGATGAAAAATTAGAATATATGATGAAGAAACACGAAAATCATTTTGGTCAAACTCAAGATAAGTCTCCAGAATATGAACGAGGTTGTTTTGAGGGGGAACTATTGTATTGTGAGGCGTATAACAAATCTAAAAAAGAGCAATACAAAAATGAACCAAAAGTAATTGAGGCTTATAATTTATTAGATACCAATTTGGTTGATAGTATTACTGATGGACTTGCAATGGTTACAGTAAGTTCTCATATCAGAAAAAAATATTTTAATGTCCATAATAAAAAACAAAATAATAATACTAAAAAAAAGGCAAAGAAAATAAAGGGTAATTCATCAAAAATTAAAAATGAATTAGAGGAACTTAAAAAAATGTTTGATGAAGAATTAATTTCAAAGGAAGTATGGATAGCAAAACAAAAAGAAATAATGGGTATAAAATAAGATACACCAATTTGTTATTTATTTTTTGCAAAATCTTTAAAAAAACCTTTTAATTTATCAAATGCACCATCTTTAAAGAAATTACTATTTTTCTTATTATTTTTATTACTTTCCCAATGTTTTGGGTCATTAGGATTTATAATTAGTTTTTTTATTAAATTTCCAACGATAAATAATATAATAAGGCTAAAAATCCAACTTATTGGTCCAAATATTGGCCAAATTAATATAATTGTAATAAAGCCTGTAACTAATAAGGCAACAAGTATTAAAAATATAGATACTATTGGCCAAAACATATTATTCTTGAGTTTCCTTTCTTAATTTCCAAAAGAAAAATAAAACTAAGATATTGATAGGATACCATATTAATCTTGTTCCAAAATAAATAGAAAAAATAGGATTATAAATAATTGTACTTAATAGGAAAATCCATTTTTCTTTTTCTAATTTTTTATCAAGACTTAAAAATGCAGCTATACCAAACACAAATACAACACATCTTACTAGAGTATAATATCCAGTATTCAATGGAAGCAAACCAATAAGCAATACTGAGATTGGAATTAAAAGGAGGTTTTTTGATATTAAATATTTAGCTATATTATCCATATAAAATTACAAAAAAACGTAAATAATTAACTTATCTTATAAAATATAAGATTAATAGATTTTTTTAACCACCTATTCTTAATCTCCAAACTGTAACCTTTCCCATATCCCTCACCAATACTCCCTCTAGTCCATCCACCTATCTGGTCTATTAAGTCTGAAGGACATTCAACTGCTCTTAATCTATCTCGCATACTATGCCTAAATCCATGGATGACATTTCCTTCACCTAATCTGTTTCTTAACCATTTATTGAGTGCTGCACTTGCAGAATTGGAGTTAGTTGTTTTCTCATTTGTATAGATTGGAAAGGCGAATGGTGTATCGTTACCATTCTCTAATATTCTTCTTGCTGACCATAAAGATGCTCCCACTAAAGGTACTTTCCTGATACTGCTTTTAGTCTTCAGAGAACGCCATGGGTGAGGTTTAATATCAACATAAGGTATAGCTTCATTAACCTTAATATCATCCTTTGAGAGACCTGCAGCCTCTGATAAACGCATTCCTGTATCGGATATCAAAGCTATCAGCCATCGCTTCTCAACATCTATTTTCTTACATTCATTTTGTATTGTTTTAATGTCCTCATTAGCGATTGGTTGCCTTTGATTACTATCATCCAAGTCAGGCATGTAGGTTCTTGAAAAGGCATTATTACATTTTAATCCTTCTTCACGGATGGTGAGATTGATGACACTTTTAATCGTTGAGAACATCCTTGTAATGGATGCTATCTTTAATCCTTTATCTATGAGATGGTCACGTAATGCTGAAGCATCTGATGTAGAATATTCATCTATTGGTCTGTCACCTAATAGACTTATAACTGTATTAATGTTCCGTTGTCCTGCTCTGTAAAATACCCTGCTTTTACCATTTCCTTTCATCTTGAAATATGTCTGAAGAGCAACTGTTAGATTAGGGGAGTTTGATGTGTTGATAGTATTTTTAAGAAGATGTTTAGCTGGAATACTTAACGTGGATAATCTCAATGACATCCAATAATCCTCAAGCCTTTGTATCAGACTTTTACAGGCTCGTGATGCTGCAAACTGTGATTTAGTTTTAAGGCATATCACTATCCTGTCACGTTTATAATATGACCGTATATCCTTTGGAACTTGTTTACTGAAATAGTACACATCTCTTTTTGTGTACAAATAAGAGTATGTTAAATTGTCTACCATATTGTCTACCCACATAAGCCGAGTTAAGATTTATGCTGATAAATCAATGTGTTACATTTAATCTGATGATGGGAATGGCTCCCCAGGACGGATTCGAACCGCCGGCCAAGCGATTAACAGTCGCTTGCTCTACCGCTGAGCTACTGGGGAATAATTCGCTTATACACTAATATAATCTTCATGCAATAATAATATATTAATTAAAATATTCTAATATTTTTTTACTAGCATTATCAATACTTAATTTATTTAGTTTTATTATATCTATTTTGTGTTTAATTTTATTTATGTGTTTAGTTGTAGAAAAATTATATTTTGGATCATAATGGTTTTCTAAAATTTCCTTAACAAAATTTTTCCAATCTTGTTTTTGAATTAAATTGGTCCAATTTGATAATTTTTCATTGGAAATCTTACCTTTCATACCACTAATAAAAGGTTGAATTAATTTACAATCTTTTGTTAAATGCTTGTACTCTTTTAGTAAAAACTTAATACGCTCATCGATTGGAACATTTAATAATAATCTGTCTGACTCATTTAATTTTAGCCATAACTTCTTAGGTAAATGTAATTTTCCAATTTTACTACTTTCAGATTCGATAAATATTGGTTTAGTACAGTCAAATTTATCAATAGCATTATGGAGAAGGCTTTCAAAGTATCTTTGGCTATGTTGTTTTTTATTGATTTCACTTCCTAGAAGTGATCCTCTATGACACGCTAAGTTTTCAAGATCAATAACTTGAGTATTCATATTGTTAAGACAATTTAGAATTTTAGTTTTTGCAGACCCAGTTTGTCCTTGGAGAATTTTAAATTGATATTTACTAAGATCATTTAATTCATCTAAAACTAATTTTCTATAATTTTTATAGCCTCCTTTCAATATTGAAATACGCCAACCAATTTCATTTAAAACCAAAGCTAGAGATCTACTTCTTTGACCTCCTCTCCAACAGTAAATTAAAGCTTGCCAAGATCCTTGTCTTGAAAAAAATTCATTATCTAAAAATTTAGAAATATTTTTAGAAATAATTGAAGCTCCCATTATTTTTGCTTTGAATGGATTTACTTCTTTATAAGTTTTTCCAACATCGTGTCTCTGTTGGTCATTTAAAATTGGTATATTTATTGAGCCTGGTATATGGTCATTATTAAATTCCGATGGAGATCTTACATCAATAATTTCTGCATTTTTTATTTCTCTCCAGTCATCAATATATTCTATCTCTTTCATCTTTAACTAATTTAATATTATTTCATGTTTTTCAATAACTTCACCAATTATTGAAGCATGGTGATTACTTTTTTTTAATTTTTCTAAAACTTGATTGGCTTTAATTTTATTTACAGAAACTAATAGTCCTCCACTTGTTTGAGGATCAAAAATAATGTGATCTTGTTTCGAAATTCTACTTATAAAATTTATTGCCTTTTTATTTGAGAATGCCAACGATGAGTAAATATTATTAGACAAGTATTCAAGTGCTCCAGAAAGTACAGGAATATCTTTGATGCTTAACCTAGCTCCAAATGGTTTGGTAAGATTAAGTGTATGACGAGCTAAACCAAAACCAGTTACATCAGTTACAGCTGATATATTTTCATTTCTAATAATTTTTGCTGCATTTAAATTTGAATTGAGCATTGTTTCAATTGTGTTTTTATATTCAATAGGATTAATTTTTAGTCTCATGTTGGCTGCTAATATAACTCCTGTACCAAGAGGCTTGGTTAAAATTAATTTATCTCCAACTTTTGGTTCTTTAGATTTAAAACTTTTGGGCCTTATTCCACTTATGCAAAATCCTACTTGCAACTCTTCTCCTTCACTAGTGTGTCCGCCATTTAAATTTATATTATGAGAATTAAATTCATAAGTAGCTCCATTTAATAGTTCTGAGATTAAACGACTTTGAATTTTCTGTAAGCCTGGGGGTAATATAAAAATAGCTTCAGCGTTCATAGGTGTCGCACTTGCAGAAAGTACATCAGATATTGCATGAATTGCAGCTATTCTTGAAAGCGTATAAGGGTCATTTACAATAGCAGAAATTAGATCAACTGACTGTATTAGATTGTTACCACTAGGCACATCTATAATGGAAGCGTCACTGGTAATTGTGACATTATTTAATTTATTACTCTTTGAATGTAAATTATCTGTTATAGAATTAATTCCTTTATTTAGCGAAATCCATGGTGCTTTTGCTCCACAACCTAGGCATCTGATTTTTTCTAAAGCAGGATCTCCTTTGTTCTCTTTTGAAATTAATTTTGGATGAGGTTGAATACTTTCCATCTTCATTAAATTCAAATGATTATATTTTTTCATAAAGCTTTCATCAATATATCTCTTAAGCATCCAAGCAAACTTGCTTTTAAAAGAGATGCCTTTCCATGATAAAATAGCTTCATCTTTACCGTTACCTATTAATGACAAAAAAGAACTTTGAGGTTTAAAAACTGTCAAACTATAATTTAAAATTTTTGCTCTTAAGTTTTTAAATAAAATTGGCCCTTGTCTTACAGCATATACACCTGCTTTTGGAAGATTTTTATTCTCAAAAGAGCTTACATCACCAGATGCAAAAATGTTTTCATTAGATGTTTGTAAAAATTTATTTACTCTAACAAATCCTGAATTATCCAAACTTAATCCAGTTTCAGATATCCATTTTGGGGCAGAAATTGGTGTGACTAAAAAATTAAATTTTGAATTTATTATAGTTCCTTTTGAAGTCTTTACGAAACTTTCACCAAATTCAATAACTTCTTCGTTTAATATGACATTGATATTATTTTTTTTTAAAAAACTTAAAATAGTATTTTGAGAAATTTTATTTTTTGCTTTAGCTAAATACTGGCCTTTTGAAATTATATTAACTTCAATTTCCTTAATATTTTGTTTTGTTTTTAAATACTGTGTTAGTGCTAAAGCAAGTTCTATTCCTCCAGCTCCACCTCCAACAACAGAAATAGATATTCCATTTAATTTTTTTATTTTTTCTTTTATACCATCAATAATTTTTACTAACTTCGATATTGGTTTTATAGGAATACTGAATTCATTAGCACCTTTAATGTAGCCTAGATTTGGTTCCCCTCCTGAATTAATCGACAATGTATCAAAAATAATAGGAGCCCTATTTTCAAGAATAACTAGTTTCTCATTTAAATCTAAACCAATAACTTTATCAATAATGAGCCTTGAATTTGAAAATTTACATAAATTCAACAAATCAATTTCAGTTTGAGACCTGTCATAAGTTTCAGCTATATATCCAGGTAACATACCGCTATAAGATGATATAAAATCTTTATTTATTAATGTAATTCTCAAACCTGGAATTGGTTTCATTCCAAATTTCTTTAAAACAGTAATTTGAGAATGACCTCCGCCTATAAGTACTAAATCATGTGACGTTGGTGCTTTTCTTGTTAAAAAATTTTTTATTTCCATTAAAAATTTAAATAAGCTTTATAATTTATGGAGGCCGGACCCGGAATCGAACCGGGGTAGCGGGCTTTGCAGGCCCGAGCATAAGCCACTCTGCCATCCGGCCATTTAGTTGACATCTTTATCTTTTTTGTTAGATGCTGTAAATACTTAAACTTAATTATTATAAATTATTAAATAGATGTTACAAAATGATTTATTGCAGAATATTTAAAATTACTTTTCCAAATGAGTTTTCCAAAGAAAGTTTTGATTCATATATTCTCACAAATCATACAAAAGTATTAGAAAAAAAGTTATTTTTAATGAGAATAACAGTCACAACTTCCCAGAATGTTGGATTTTATTTAAATTTTTTTGACAGTAAAAATGATTTAGATAATGCATGGAAAGAAAAAGGGGAGGCTTTGTTTTCTAAAGTTAAATCATTGGGTGCAAAAATTGAAAAATATGAAGGTGATGTCCCTTTTTTAGCTCTTAATCCTACAAAAGATTTCAATAAATTTAATATGTAATCAATTAATTTTTAAGCTAGCGGACTTTGCATACCCGAGCATCAGCCACTTTGCCATCCGGTCTAAGATGTATTTTATAGTCCTCTTTCCAACTAAGTACACTTCCAAAAAAAGCAATTTTTCTAAAATTATTTTCGTGATGTTACAAAAAAAACTAATTATAGGTTTTTTTTAATATATTTAAAATATAATAATTCATTTTATAAAATTATTTTATTAATTTATTTAGTGATATAAGGTGAGGTCTGAAAATGATAGGTTATTTCATGTATGGAACAAATAATTTAGAAAAATCTTCAAAATTTTATGATTCTTTTTTACCAGAAATTGAAATGATTAAAGTTGAAGATGACAATGAATTTATTGGTTACGCAAGAAAAGATGACCCTAAAAAGACCATTTTTTACATAACACTTCCTTTTGATGGTGGAAAAGCATCATTTGGAAATGGAACAATGGTAGCTTTTAAAGTTTTATCTCAACAAATTGTTGATAAGGTTCATGAGTTGGCAATAAAAAATGGAGGTATAAATGAGGGTGATCCTGGAATAAGGGAAGGTTATGACAATATGTATTTTTCCTATTTTAGAGATTTAGATAATAATAAGATTTGTGTTTATTCTGAATTATAAAAAAAAAGATTATTTTTTATTTGAAATTATTTTTTAATTTTATATCATTTAGGCTCAGCTTTGTTAAGCAGCTGAGTTTAGTTGAGGAAATAAAAAAATATATTAAACAAAAATATATTAAACAACTAAATCTACTTAAGGGTGTCGTCAGATACCCTTTTTTTTGTGGCATGTTTTTTGCTGTATTTTGTATGATTTTAGGAGATTTTATGGAACCACTTTCTATTATTTCGCTTTTTTTTAATTTAGCAACTTTCAATTCAAATCATGAAATAAACTCTAATAATATTCAGCAACAATACCATTCAGTTTATCAAGTGAAGCAAGAGATTTTTAATGGATCTTTTGAAAATTCAAATTTATACAACGTTAAGAATATTTCAAATTTGAATATTTCTCTAAATAATTAGTTCTCTATTTATCAATATCTTGACTAAATTATGTTTCAGGACTAACAAGTCTCTATATTCTCACAAGTTAAAATATTATAATGAATATATTAAAAACTTTTTTTATTTCTCTGATAAAGTTTTATAAGTTAGTTATATCACCATTTTTAGGAGTTAATTGCAGATATGTACCAACATGCTCTGATTATGCAATTCAATCTATCGAACAAAAAGGTATAATACGAGGTCTTTATTCTTCTTTTAAAAGGATATTAAGGTGTCATCCTTTTGGAGGTTCTGGTTATGATCCGGTTAGTAATAAGCGAAGAAACTAATAATATCTATTCTGGAATAAAATATGGATTTTAAAATAGCTAGAAAAAATATGGTTGAAAACCAAATTAGAGCAAATAAGGTTACAAGTTTAAATGTTATAAACGCATTTTTGGATGTTCCTAGGGAAAAATTTGTTCCAGATGCTTTGCAGGAAATATCATATGTTGATGAAGACATTCAGTTATCTAGAAATCGATTTATGATGAAACCAATGATTTTAGCAAGGTTGTTCCAGTCTCTAAATTTAAAGGGAAATGAAAATATTCTTCATGTAGGATCTAACTCAGGTTACGGATCTGCTATTTTATCCAGAATGTGTTCATCAGTTATTTCTTTAGAATCAGACAAAAAATTATTTGAAACATCCATCCATACTTTTTCAAACATGGGATTTGATAATGTTGTTCCGTTGCATGGTTCAATGGAAAATGGAGTAGAAAAAGAAGCACCATTTGATATCATATTTATTGAAGGTTCTATTGAAACAGAGCCTAAAAGCCTCTTTGGTCAACTTAATGAAAATGGTAAATTGATAGCTATTATTAGGCCAGAAAATATTAAAATTGGCAAAGCGAAACTTTTTTTTAAAATCAGTAATGAAATCGGCCTAGAAAATCTATTTGATGCTCAAGTCAGTAAATTATCAATTTTTAAATCAAAAACTAAATTTTCATTTTAATAATAAAATTACTAACAAAATTTAAATTATTTTTATATAATGTTAGTTAACAGATTATTGAGTGTGAAATGTTTATAAAATTTTTATCAAAATTCATTATAATTTTAATATTTTTTATTCCAGGAAGTTTTATTTTTGCGCAAACTCTTGAAGATTCTATTCAAAAAGGACTAGAAAAATCAAATACTTTACATGCAGCAAGTTTAGAATGGGCATCCTTAAATGAGAAACTTAAACAGTCATCTGCAGGAAAAGAAATAATTGGATCATTAAGTGGTTCATTATCAGAATCTTTTTCTGGAAACTCAGGAGATTATAGTAATAGCTTTAGTAATAGTGTAACAGCCACAATATCAAAAAAACTTTATGACGGTGGAGTAAGTAAATCTTCAGAGAAAATTAATAATTTAAATATAGATAAAAAGTCTATTCAAATAAAAATACTTGAACAGAGTATTATTCTAGAAATAATAAACTCTCATTTAAATGTATTTTTATCTCAGAAAATTAGAGATCTTCGAGAAAAGAATTTTTTAAGAGTTAAAGAGCAGGTTGAAGCAAATAAAGCTAGATATCAAGCAGGAGCAATTAACAAAACATCGATGGCAGAATCAGAGGCGAGACTAGCTCGAGCCAATTCGCAACTTATTGAAGCTAAACTAGATTTAAATAATTCTATAGAGCAATTTTTTTCAAAAGTTGGTGAAACTCCCGGTGATTTAACAATTCCAACGGAAGTAATGAATATCCCTCAAGATGAAGAAAATGCTGTCTCGCGAGCTGAAAAATTCTCATTAAATATAGCTCTCGCAAAATTAAATTTATTAATAAACCAAGCACAATATGACTCTCTCATTTCGTCTGTAATGCCAAATGTAACTACTTCATTGTCAGGAACAATTTCTGAATCTACTAGGAATGGAAATAATGAGGGTGTGACTTTATCTCTTTCACTCAGCAGTCCGATATTTTATACTCCAGCTACTTCATCAAAAAATAGAGAGATAGTTGCTCAAGCTAGAGCTTTAAATTATAATTTAGATGAGGCAATAAAATTAACAAATTTAAATGTAAAGTTGAAACTTAATAACTTAGTTTCAAAAAAATCAATTATTTCTGCTGTTGAAGAGGAATTAAATGCTGCAAGAATTGCTTCTGAAGCTACTCTGAAAGAAAATCAATTTGGCGCAAAAACTATACTTGATGTTTTAGATTCTGAAATAAACGTTTTAAATTCTGAAATAAGTTTGTGGAGGGCTAAATGTGATTTGGTAAGATCTTCATTTGAAATTCTTTCTGAAACAGGAGAGTTGCATACAGAGAGACTTGGGTTCAAGCCAACAGCTCCACAGTATAAGTACATTGAAATAGTGGCACCGCCTTTGCCGTCCCCATTTTCAGTAATTAATCCTAGAAAATTATTTCAATAATGAATGAGAATAATAAATCTAATATAAGTAAAGATGATTTATTAAATGTTCGAAAGATCATTGAAAAGGAAATGCATCAAGAGGTAACAGATCCATTATTCTTAACTGATATTATCTCTATTGATGAAAATAAAACTGATAAAAATAAATTATTACAATCTAATAATCTCAATCTTTTGATTAAGAATGTAATTAAGGATATTATTTCACAAGAATTAAAAATTTGGTTAGAAAAAAACCTATCCTCTACTATAAGTCCTATTTTAAGAGATTATCTCCATAATTCTAGAAAAAATCCATCAAGTCAAAATAAAAGAAAGCTAACAAAAGATATTAATGCACAACCTAAAGTAAAAATTAAAACTAAATTAAGTAAAAGAAATTTTGAGCAAATGACCTTAGAAGAACTGCAGAAGGAAGTTGTTAATAAAGGTATAAAATTAGATAAAAGAAATGGTAAAAAAACTTTAATATCTTTGTTGTCAAAAAGTTAAGTATATCAGAAGTTATGCTTGAAAATCAATTTGATCATAAAACTAAAGAAAAAGAGTGGTATAATATTTGGGAAAGCTCTGGCGCTTTTTCTGCAATTCTAGATAGTTCAAAAAAACCTTATACTATTATGATGCCACCTCCTAATGTTACTGGAAACCTCCATATTGGACACGCTCTTACCTTCACTCTTCAAGATATTTTAATCCGTTTTAAAAGGAAGTTAGGTTTTGATGTTCTATGGCAACCAGGAATGGACCATGCAGGAATAGCAACCCAAATGGTTGTAGAAAGAAATTTATTAAAAGAAGGAATATTAAGAACAGATTTAGGTAGAGAAGAATTTGTAAAAAAAATATGGGAATGGAAAGAAGAATCTGGGGGAATGATAACCAAACAACTTAGATCTTTGGGTGCAACTCCTGATTGGAAGCGTGAACGCTTTACATTAGATGAAGGCTTATCAAAAGCAGTAAGAAAAGTTTTTGTTCAACTTTATAATGAAGGCTTAATATACAAAGACAACCGACTGGTAAATTGGGATCCTAAACTTTTAACTGCAATTTCTGATTTGGAAGTTGAAAACAAATCTGAAAAATCTAAAATGTGGTATATAAAATATTCTACAAAAGATAAAAAAAATTCTATAATTGTTGCAACAACTAGACCAGAGACGATGCTTGGTGATACTGCCGTAGCAGTTCATCCCCAAGATAAAAGGTATAGTGATTTAGTTGGTAAAACTCTTATTTTACCATTAGTCAATAGAGAAATTCCAGTTATAGCTGACGAATATTCTGATCCTGATAAGGGGTCTGGAGCCGTAAAAATTACTCCGGGACACGACTTTAATGATTTTGAAGTAGGTAGAAGACATAATCTAGAAATTATAAATATATTTGATGAAAATGCCTGCATCGTGGATAAAAAGTTTGCTAAAAATTACATAGGCTTAGATAGATTTGAAGCAAGAAAAAAAGTTATTGAAGATTTAGAAAAAGAAAAGCTTATTGTTAAAATAGAAGAAGTTGAAAATGTTCTTCCTTATGGTGATCGCTCAGGTGTAATTATTGAACCATGGCTAATGGAGCAATGGTATGTCAACGCAAAGGAGCTAGCTAAACCGACTATCCAAGCTGTAGAAGAAGGAAAAATGAAATTCATTCCAAAAAATTGGGAAAATTTATTTTTTGAGTGGATGCGTAATATTCAACCATGGTGTATTTCAAGACAATTATGGTGGGGACATAGAATACCTGTATGGTATGGACCAGATAAAAAAATTTTTGTTGAGTTAGATGAAGAAACAGCACTAAAAAAAGCTGAAGAGCATTATGGAAAAAAAGTAAATCTACAACAAGAAAATGATGTTTTAGATACTTGGTTTTCATCTGCTTTATGGCCTTTCTCTACTTTAGGATGGCCCAATGACACTAAGGAAATCAAAAAGTATTACCCAGGTTCTGTTTTAGTTACTGGCTTTGATATTATCTTTTTTTGGGTTGCAAGGATGATGATGATGGGTATGCATTTTATGGATCAAAAAGTTCCATTTAAAGATATATACATTCATGGTTTAGTCAGAGATGAAAAAGGTCAAAAAATGTCTAAGTCTAAAGGGAATGTTATGGACCCGTTAGATTTATCTGAAAAATATGGTGCTGATGCTTTAAGGTTTACACTAGCTGCATTAGCAACTCAAGGCAGTGATATTAAATTATCTGAAACTAGGATTGCAGGATACAGAAACTTTTCTACTAAAATTTGGAATGCTACTAAATTTTTAGAGTATAATAAATGTACTTTCAATAAAGACTATAGACCAAAAAAATTAAAAAATAATATTAATATTTGGATTGTTAATGAGTTTAATTCAACTTTAAAAAAATTATATGACAATTTGAACTCTTATAAATTTAATGAGGCAGCTGATAATATATATAAATTTTTTTGGAATAGTTATTGTGATTGGTACATAGAACTTATAAAGCCTTCATTGTCAAAAAAATCTGTTTCAAAGGATATATCTGAGTTTAGGAATGTTTCAAGTTGGATTTTATTCAATAGTTTATCAATTATAAATCCATTTATGCCTTATGTTACAGAAACTTTGTCAAAAGAATACTTTGGTTCCAAAGAATTATTAATTGTTTCTGAATGGCCAGAACCATGCTTAATTGAAGACAATAATATCGCCAAGAATGAGATTAATTTTTTAATATCTTTATTAACCGAAATTAGGACAATTAGATCTGAATTAAATATTCCTTATAAACAAAAACTAGAATTGTTAATTAAAAATAATGAAAATCAGAAACTTTCGATAATTACAAAATATGAAGATATTATTTGTAATATTAGTAAACTTTTTTCAATTAAAATAATTAGTCACGAATTTCCAAATGGTTCTGCAACAGGAGTTGTAGGAGAGTTGTCAATTGGTATACCATTATCAGGCACGATAAACTTAGATGATGAAATTATAAGATTAAAAAAAGAAATTAGTAAAGTAGATGAGGATATATTAAAATTTGATCAAAATCTTAGTAATAAAAATTTTATTAATCGCGCTCCTGAAAAAGTTGTAAATGAACTTAAAAATAAAAGAAATGCTTCAATTGATAAAAAAACTAAATTGAATGAGGCCTTAAATAGGGTAGATTTTAAAAAGTAGCAAATATAGGTGTGTGATCGCTTGGTTTATTCAGACCGCGAAGAGACTTGTCAATTTTGCAATCTTTTATTTCGTCGGCGCCATAACTATTTATTAAAATATGATCAATTCTGATTCCATGATCTTTATTCCAAGACCCATTTTGATAATCCCAAAAACTCCATTCACATTTATTTTTATTTATTAATCTAAAGGAATCAAAATATCCTAAGTTTTTAATTTCTCGAAATTTAAATCTTATATCTGGTATTGCCAAAGCATCATTTTTCCACACCTGTTCATCCCAGCAATCGATTTCTTCAGGAATTATATTATAGTCACCTGCAAGTATTACAGGCATTTCAAATTTTAACAAACCTTTAGCATGTTCAATGAATGCTTCAATCCAAGATAACTTATATTTTAATTTTTCAGAATTTATTGGATTCCCATTTGGAACATAAATTGATGAAAAAACGTAGTTTTTAATTTTAACTTCAAGGTATCTTGCTTGAGAAATTTCTTCTATAAAATTTGGTATATTTCTATTTAAAACTTCAATTGGGTATTTAGAAATTATAGCTACACCATTATATCCTTTTTGGCCAATTACTTCGACGAAATAATTATTATCTGTAAAAAAACTTTTTGGAAAATTAGCTTCTTCACATTTTATTTCTTGCAGTCCTAATACATCTATGTCTTGAGTAATTATCCAATTAAGAACAGCTTCTTTTCTTAAGTTTATTGAATTAATGTTCCAACTTGCAAATTTCATTAAATAGAAAAAGATGTTCCGCAGCCGCAACTAGAAGATGCATTTGGATTGTTCACTTGAAAAAAAGATCCTGATAAATCATCAATAAAATCAAGCATACTTCCATCTAAAAATGTTAATGACATTTCATCAATTGTTATTTCTGTATTATGGTATTTAAATATTAGGTCATCTTCATTTCTATTTTTATCAAAACTAAAATCATATTGAAAGCCAGAGCATCCGCCTCCGTTAACTTTAAGCCTAAAGAAACAATTTTTTTCTTCTTGTTTTAACAAATATTGTATTCTAAGAGCGGCATTTTTTGATACTGCGAATTTCTGTTTAATTTCTGATAATGTGCTCATAAATATAAAATCAATGATTAAAATTTTAATATAATATATAAAATATAAATATTAAACAATTTACTACATATTTAGTTTATATGACCAACCCAGACAATAGAATTCTATCAAATTATGCAACTTTTTCTCAAAAGACTAAAGGAAGAATGATTTTTGAGAATCATATTGATGGGCGAACTTGTTTTCAAAGAGACAGAGATAGGATACTTCATTCAGCAGCTTTCAGAAGATTGAAACATAAAACACAGGTTTTTCTCAATGAGCAAGGTGATTATTACAGAACTAGACTTACTCATACAATTGAAGTCTCACAGATTTCACGATCTATTTCTTTTGCATTAAATTTAAATGAAGATCTAACAGAAGCAATCGCCTTGTCACATGATTTGGGCCATCCGCCATTTGGGCATGCAGGTGAGGAAATTCTAAATGAAAAAATGATTTCTTTCGGAGGATTTGACCATAATGAACAAGCACTGAGAATTTTATGTGAATTAGAAAAAAGATATCCAAACTTTATTGGATTAAATCTATGTTGGGAAACTTTGGACGGTATAATTAAACATAATGGTATAATTGACAAGCCTAGACAATTTTTAAAAATTTTAGACAGTAAGTTTCAATTCGACTTAAATTCCAACACGTCTTTAGAAGGTCAGGTGGCTGCAATTGCAGATGATATTGCTTATTTAACACATGATTTTGATGATGGCCTAAACTCTGGTATATTAAATATAAATCAAATTAAAAATTTACCAATTATTGATATGATTATTAAGGAAATTAGTAATAAATTTATAAATATTACTGATCAATTTCTAGCTCACGAAATGGTTAGAAGGTTGATTGCCGTTTTAGTTCAAGACACAATTAATAATAGTAAATTGAATATTAAAAACCATAACATTCAATCAGTTGAAAATGTAAAACACTGTCCAAAACCAATTGTTTGCTTTAGTAGTAAAACTTTATCTAATGTATCAGTAATTAGGGATTTTCTTCTAAATAAATTATGGCATCATCCAAAAGTAGATAAATCAAAATCATTAGGTAAAAAGGTAATTTCTGATCTTTTTGATTTTTTTATTAAAGATCCAAATATTTTAATTAATGAAGAAAAATTATATAATAATAAAAAAATAATGGCTGGTAAATGTCCTAAATCCTTAGAAAGATTTATTGCTGATAAAATTGCTAGCCTAACTGATCGTAATGCACTAGAAATGCATAAAAAATACTTCAAGAGCAATTATATTTTATGAATATATATAATGATTTTAAAAATCAAATTTTTGAAATTTTTTTAAAAGTTACAAAAAATAATAATAAAAGTTTAGATGATATCCATACCCTAAAGGAAAAATTTACTGTTGAACTTCCTCGTGAAGAAAGCCATGGTGATATTTCAACTAATATTTGCTTAGTATTATCAAAAATTGTTGGTTTAAAACCTATAGAATTAGCAATTTTAATGAAATCTAATTTAGAGAAGCTAGACTGCTTTGTTGGCATTTCTATTGAAGGACCTGGATTCATCAATATAAACTTGGAAAATTCATTTTGGCATGAGCAAATTTTGAAAATTTTAAAACTAAAGTCAAAATTTGGTAGGTCTGAAATTTTTTTAAACAATAATATTAATGTTGAATTTGTTTCGGCAAATCCTACTGGGCCACTTCATGTTGGACATGTAAGAGGCGCTGTTATTGGTGATGTCTTGTCAAATATTTTAAAGATGGTTGGATATAATGTTACAAAAGAATACTATATTAATGATGCGGGTAATCAAATTGATGTCTTGGCTGCTTCAGTTTTTATTAGGTATGAAGAGTTAATTACAAAAAATAAAGCTGAAATTCCTGAAGGTTATTATCCTGGTGAATATTTAATTCAATTAGCAAAATCATTATATGATGTTCACGGGGATAGTTTGCTTAATGTAGATAAATTAAAATCATTAGAGCTTATAAAGAAATTTTCGATTGAATACCTTCTTAATCAGATTAAGGATGATCTAAAAAAGTTAAATATTGAAATGGATAAATATTCCTCTGAAAAAAAATTAGTTGAAGATCTGTCAGTTGAAAAAACAATTCAAGAGCTTGATAAAAAGGGTTTGATTTATATTGGGGTTTTACCGTCTCCAAAAAGCAATGCAGAAGATTGGGAACCAAAAGAGCAAACTTTGTTCAAAGCTAAGAAGTTTGGTGATGATGAAGATCGAACTATAATTAAGTCGGATGGTGCTCTTACATATTTTGCAAGTGATGTTGCTTATCATAGGGATAAGTTGATTAGAACTAAAGGAAAGTTGATTAATATATGGGGTGCAGATCATAGTGGTTATGTGAAAAGAATGACTGCTGCAGTAAATGCAATTGCAGATAAAGATGGCCAGTTAGAAATTAAACTTTGCCAAATGGTAAATTTAATAAAGAATAATAAACCTTTAAAAATGTCAAAAAGAGCTGGTAATTTTATAACTTTAAATGAAATTATTGATGAGGTGGGCGCAGATGCAATACGCTTCATAATGTTAACTCGGAAAAATGATCAGGTTCTTGATTTTGATTTTGATAAAGTAACTGAGAAATCTAAAGATAATCCAGTTTTCTATGTTAAGTATGCACATGCACGAATTTGCTCTGTTTTAAATAAAGCTGAGCAGCTGGGATATGATACAGAAAAAAATAATTATGACTTATCCTATCTAAATAATGACGTTCATTTAAAATTGTGTAAAATTCTTACTTACTGGCCAAAGGTCATAGAGACATCAGCAATTCATAAAGAACCTCATAGAGTAGCATTTTATTTAATAGAATTATCATCTGTTTTTCACAGTCTCTGGTCATTGGGTAGAGAGTATGATGAATTAAGATTTTTTCAAAAAGAAAATGATGCGTCTACATATGCTAATTTAAACCTTCTTAAGGCTATAAAAGTTGTAATTTGTTCAGGTCTTGATTTATTTTCAGTTTCAGCCCCTCAGGAAATGTAATGGCTGAGAATAGTAAAAAATTTAGAATTTTATTGCCTCTTTTAAGTGGTTTACTGTCTGTTATATTTGTTTTGAGTGGAGCTATTTATATTTTTTTCAATATTAACTTTCTAGGAAATAAAGAAATACAAATTTTAAAAGCTCCAGAAGGCCCTATAAAAGAGAAACCTAAAAATTCAGGAGGAAAAATAATAGACCATCAAGATGCTGATTTTTACGGAATTTTAGATAAAGATATTGATAATAAAGTAGTTGAAGTATTAAAGCCAACTGCACCTGAACCTGAATTGCCTAGTATAGAATTGGACTTAGATAATAATAGTGAAAAAGACAATATAAGTGATTATTCCAATAAAAAAAATAAAAATGAAACATCTGATGATAACCAAGATGAAAATTCAATTAATAACATTCAAAATCTCGAAATAACCTCTCAAGAAAAAGAAAATAATAATACTGAGAATAAAAATGTTGTTAATATAGATAAGTATAATCAAGACAATATATCAGAGATTATTGAAAAACCTGTTTCAAAACCAAAAAAAGGCTATTTTGTTCAATTAGCTTCATTTAATAATGAGACAAAAGCAAAAGTATCTGTTGATGTTTTAAATGAAAAACTTGCAGTGTCTTTAAGTGGTAATGAGCTTCAAATTATGAGAGTTGATTTAGGTGATGGAAAAGGTATTTGGTGGCGGATTGTAACAAATATAATACCTAGAGGTGAAGCTGAGACTGTTTGCGCACTCCTTAAGTCAGAAGGTAACAATTGTATAGTTCGATCAAGATAATTCGGGATTAACAGTAAGTTATGCAAGAAGAAAATAATTTTAATAATTATGATAGTTCCGGTGAACAACTATCGTTATTCTTGAATTTAGACGGTTTTGAAGGACCGATTGACCTCTTATTGCACTTATCAAGAGAGCAAAAGGTTGATCTAACTTCAATATCTATAGCTGAGTTAGCCAA
Organism: uncultured SAR116 cluster alpha proteobacterium; assembly: GCA_902612965.1. Lineage (GTDB taxonomy): Bacteria > Pseudomonadota > Alphaproteobacteria > Puniceispirillales. The sequence goes on from CACMFN010000015.1 coordinate 18,485, forward strand.
TCAATATATAGATTTTATTGAAAAAGTAAAAATTCTTAATATTGAAATTGCTGCAGATTATTTAGTGATGGCTGCATGGCTTGCATTTTTAAAGTCTAAAACTCTGCTTCCGGACCTTGATAATGAAGATGAAGCAGAGAATGTTGAACTCATTTCGGCTGAATTAAGGTCAAGACTACTAAAATTACAGGCCATGCAAAAAGCCTCTGAGCAACTAATGTCTTTACCAAAATTAGGAGAAAGTAGGTTTGGAAGAGGTGTTGAAAACTTAACACAAACAAATGTAAAATATGAATATGAAGCAAACCTCTATCATTTATTAGTAGTTTATGGGCAAATTACAAATAATTCTAAAAATATTGCATTAACAATAGAAAGTTCCAAATTAATTTCTGTTCAGGAAGCTATTGAAAGGCTGTCAAATTTAATTAAAAAAACTACTCAGTGGATTGACCTGAAGCAATTTTTGCCAGAAACCATAGACGATACTTTGAATAAAAAAAATTCTATATCTTCACATTTTTTAGCTTCTTTAGAGTTAGCAAATAAAGGTGAAATAAAAATAAAACAAGAAAATCCATTTGGTACTATTTGGATGAAAAACAATTTTTAAATTAGAAATAAATTATGAGTAAAGATAATTTCAAATTTTTTAAAAATATTATAGAAGCAATAATATTTTCATCTTCTGAGCCAGTTAAAACAGAACTTTTAGAAAAAAAAGTCCCTGCTTCTATTAGTTTGATTGATCTTTTAAATAAATTAAAAGAAGAATACTCTGAAAGAGGCATCCACTTAGAGCAAATAAATAATTCATGGGCTTTTAGAACTTCACCAATCGTATCTGAAAACCTTATAATAGAAAGAGTTGTAAGAAAATCACTTTCAAGACCAGCACTTGAAACACTCTCAATTATTGCTTACCATCAGCCTGTAACAAGGGCAGAAATTGAAAATATCAGAGGTGTTAGTATTTCAAAAGGTACTTTAGATAACCTTTTAGAATTAGAATGGATAAAACCGAAGGGTAGGAGAAAGTCGCCAGGAAGGCCTTTAACATGGGGAACTACTGAAAAATTTTTAGATGTTTTTGGTTTGAAAGACTTATCATCATTACCAGGGCTTTCCGAACTCAAATCTGCAGGTTTAATTGGTTCTAAACTTTTAATATCTGACGATATAAGCCAACAAAATGAGAACGATACTGAAGAAAATAATTTTATTGAAGAGCTTAACTTAGAAGAAAAATAAATGTTAAATATCTATGAATAATAATAATTTTAATTTTTCAAATAATTACCCTGAATTATCAATAAATGAAGTTTATCAATCCTATAGTGAAAACCCATGTTTGAAGAACATTACTTTTGATGTTTCAAAAGGTGAAATAATTTCATTGCTAGGTCCATCAGGAAGTGGAAAAACTACAATCTTGCGATCAATTGCAGGGTTAGAGAGAATAATTTCTGGGAAAATATCGATTGATGATAAATTAGTTTCAAGTAAAGAAACTTTCATACTTCCTGAAAGAAGAAAAATAGGTTTTGTATTTCAAGATTATGCATTATTTCCTCACTTAAACGTTATTGACAATATTTTATTTGGTTTAAAAAGAGATCAAAGAAATAGGGCATTTGAGGTAATGGAGTTGCTTGGCATCGAAAATCTTAGAGAATCTTACCCACATCAAATTTCTGGTGGTCAGCAACAAAGAGTTGCTTTAGCTCGGGCGATTGCACCATCACCAAGAATACTATTACTCGATGAGCCATTTGTAAGATTAGATATTAGATTAAGAGAGAAAGTAAGAGATGAAGTTCTCCATCTTTTAAAAGTTTCAGGCACTACAGCTATAATAGTTACCCATGAAGCAGAAGAAGCTATGTTTATGTCTGATAGGATAGTTGTTATAAATGACGGAGAAATAATGCAGATTGGAAGGCCAGGAGATTTATACAATAGACCTAAATCAAAATTTGTTGCTGAATTTTTTGGAGAAGTTAATCTTATTCCAGGCAAAATCAAAAACGGTAGTATTCAAACAATTTTAGGAAGTTTTGAGGCAAAGAATTTTGAAGAGGAAACACCGGTAAATATTATTATTAGGCATGAAGGAATTAAATTAATTGACAAAGTTGATAATACTTTACCTAAAGCTAAAGTGCTTGAAACTAGATTGCTTGGAAGATTCAGTCTAGTGCATCTTCAAGTTGAAGAAGGAAATTCAAAAGTTCATCTTCACGCTAGAGTGCCTGGATTAAGTTATTTAAAGCCACAAACTAAAATTGGTATTGAGGTTGACAGTGTACAGAGCTATATATTTCCTGTATAGATATAATTTTTTAATAATTTTTTGTTAAAATAGATTTTATAAATTTTTCTTAAGAAAGGCTGAAAAATGAGTGGTGGAATTTTTGGAATATGGCAATGGCTTGTTGTTGGGCTAATTGTAGTTTTGTTGTTTGCTCGTCCTGGCAAAATATCTGGATTAATGGGTGACTTTGGAAAAGGCTTAAGTAATTTTAGAAAAGGGATGAAGGACGAAGGTAACGATAAAAAAAATATAGAAGAAGAAGTTACTGATAATACTGATAAAAATAAATCCTAATTTTAAGGTTTTTTAATGTTTGATTTTGGATGGCAAGAATTTCTTGTTATAGCGTTTGTTCTTGTTTTAGTTGTCGGTCCTAAGGATTTGCCTAAAGTTCTCAAGACAGTTACTAAATACATCAGAAATATGAGACAGATGGCATCCGAATTTCATCGTGGTATTGAAAAGATGGCTGATGAAGCTGATCTGAAAGATAGTTTTAATGAGCTTAAAAATAATAACATCGATAAAACTATTCAAAGTCATTTAGATCCTGACAATGAAGTTACTAAAGCTCTTCAACAAGCAAAGGACAGTGCTGATTTAGCTAATGAAACAAATAAAGTAAAAGAAACATTAAAAACAACAGCAGAAGATAGTTTAAAGGATGAAAATAATTTGGAATCTCAGCCAAATAAAAATATTGAAATATCTAAAAATGAAGACAATATGTCTTCTAATAAATTATAATGGCTGAAGACCTTACAAAAGAAGACTTGTCTGATGGTCAAATGTCCTTGATGGATCATTTAACTGAGCTTAGATCTCGTTTACTATTAAGTATTATAATTTTTATAGTTTTGTTCGTTATTTGCCTTGTAAGAATTGGCGATCCCTCAACTAGTATTGCAGATCAAGTTTATTTGTTTTTACAAAAACCTTTAGCTGATCTTTTGGCTGAAAGGGGAGGCAGGATGATTTTTACAGGTTTACACGAGGGATTTTTTACTCAAATTAAAGTTGCCTTCTTTACCTCTATAAGTATTTCATTGCCTATAATTCTTATTCAGGTATGGAAATTTGTTGCTCCTGGACTATACAAAAATGAACGCAGTGCAATGCTACCCTTCATGATTGCAACTCCATTTTTATTTGTTTTGGGAGCAGCGATGGTTTATTACATGGTTATTCCATTAGCTTGGCAATTTTTTCTATCATTTGAAATTAGTCCTGGGCAAGGTGCGCTTCCTATAGAAGTTGAACCAAGAATATCTGAATATTTATCTTTAGTGATGAGACTAATGTTTGCTTTTGGTTTGAGTTTTGAATTGCCGGTAGTTTTACTTTTATTAGTTAAATCTGGTTTTGTAACTCCAGAGGGTTTGGCCTCAAAGAGAAGGTATGCCATTCTTATCTCCTTTATTGCAGCTGCCATTTTAACGCCACCTGATGTCATAAGTCAGGTTATGCTAGCTACCCCAATAATTTTACTTTATGAAATCTCAATTATTGCATCTAAAATAATGTATAAAAATAATAACTAGATATTTATATTTAAAATTTATAGGAACAACTAGATGCATGATATTAAGTACATAAGAGAAAACCCAGAATTATTTGATGCTAATTTGAATAAAAGAGGTGTTGATGCGTCTTCAAAGGAAATACTTCTTATAGACAATGAAAGAAGAAAACTCCAAACTCTTATTCAAGAAAAACAGAAATCTAGGAATGAAATTTCAAAAAAAATACCTGAAATTAAATCTAAAGGTCAGGATGCTTCTTCTTTGTTTGATCAGGTTTCCTTAATCAAAAAAGAGATTTCTGAATTTGAAAAAAATGAAACTCAACTCTCTGAAAAATTGAATAGTTATTTACTAGAATTACCAAATTTAATTGATAATGATTTACCTATTGGTACTGAAGAGCAAAATAAATTAATTAAAACATGGGGCACAATTAAAAAATATGATTTCACACCAAAAGACCATGTTGCTCTAGGTGAGAATCTTTCAGAAATCGATTTCCCAAGTGCTGCTAAGTTGTCAGGTAGTAGGTTTGTTATTCTTTTTGGGAAAATTGCTAAATTAGAAAGAGCTCTAAAGAGTTTTATGATTGATAGGTTAACCAATTTATATGGATATACTGAGGTTATGCCACCAGTTTTAGTCAATGAGAAAACAATGACTGGAACTGGGCAATTACCAAAGTTTTCTGAAGATTTATTTAAAACAATCGATAACAGATGGCTAATTCCAACAGCTGAAGTTCCTCTTACTAATTTGGTGTCAGATATGATAACACCTAAAAAAAATCTTCCGATGCGTTTTACAGCTTATACTCAGTGTTTTAGAGCTGAAGCAGGAGCCGCTGGTAGAGACACAAGAGGAATGATAAGAAATCATCAATTCTCTAAAGTTGAAATGGTTTCTATTTGTGATGAAGATAGCTCAGTAGATGAATTAGACAGGATGACTGGGGCCGCAGAGAATATTCTTCAAAGTCTTGAATTACCTTATCGAGTAGTTTTATTGGCTTCTAAAGATATAGGTTTTTCGGCAAAAAGAACATATGACTTGGAAGTATGGTTGCCAGGTCAAAATGATGGCCAAGGTTGTTACAGAGAAATTTCTTCTTGCTCTAATTGTGGTTCTTTTCAAGGAAGAAGAATGAAAGCGAGGTATAAAGATGAAAGCAATAATAACAAATTTGTTCATACATTGAATGGTTCTGGTTTGGCCGTAGGGAGAACAATTATTGCTATTTTAGAGAATGGACAATTATCTAACGGAGATATTCAGCTTCCAAAAGTACTCCACGATTATATGGGTGCTGATAAGATATCAAAAGGTTAATATGGATAATATAGATAAAAAATTCAATAAAGTAGGCAAGGTATTGCTTGTCAATGATGACGGTATTGATGCTCCCGGGTTTAAAATTTTAAAATCTATAGCAGAAGAGATTTCTGAAGAAATTTGGGTTTTCGCGCCAAAGAATGATAAATCTGGTGCTGGCAGGTCAATAACCCTTAGAAATGATATAAAAGTAAAAAAAAGGAGCAATAGAGAATTTGAAGTTGATGGCACACCTACTGATTGTGTAATTTTAGGTTTAAACCATTTTATGAAGGGCAATTTACCTGATCTAGTTTTGAGTGGTGTTAATGCTGGTAGAAATGCAGCAGATGATGTTACATATTCAGGCACTGTGGGTGCTGCTTGGGAAGCAACAGTTCTTGGTGTTCAGGGGATAGCACTCAGCCAAATGTATGATAAAAGATTTGGAATGAATTTTTCTGCATCAAAGTCATATGGATCTAGTATTTTGAAAAAAATTATTCCAAAAATCTCTAAATTAAATTCTGTAATAAATATTAACTTCCCTCCTGTAGAAGATGTTAATGTAAAAGGGCTCAAGACAGTTGAATTAGACTCACATAAATTAAGCGATAATATTGAGTATAACGAAAACAGTGAAAATTTTAGAATAGGAGCAATGATAACTAGAGATCATCAAGTAAAAGGGAGTGATTTATACTATCTTAAAAAGGGTTACATATCGATTACTCCTTTAGCTCTTAATGTAACAGATTATAAAGTTTTAAAGCAATTGCGAGAGAATATTTTATGATTAGCAAAGGTGAGGAACAAAGAGCCCACCTTATCATGAAGCTTAGAGGACAAGGAATTCGGTCAGCCAGCGTATTATCAGCTATAGAAAGTGTCCCAAGAGACATATTCATCGAAAATGCTCTCAAAAACCACGCATGGGAAAATGTCACACTTCCAATTGGAGAAGGTCAAACCATTAGTCAGCCGTATATCGTAGCTTTAATGACTACTGCTTTGAATTTATCTGGAAAAGAAATAGTTCTAGAGATTGGAACTGGAAGTGGCTATCAAGCTTCAATTTTATCACTTCTATGCAGAAGAGTTTACACAATTGAAAGGATAAAAACTTTACATGAATTTTCAAATAAAAAATTTAAGGAACTAAAACTAAATAATATAACTACAAAGTTTGGAAATGGGTCTTTGGGTTGGCCAGAAGTTTCTCCATTTGATAGAATAATTTTAACATGTGCTATTAATCAAATTCCTAAGCAATTATTTCTTCAACTAAAAATTGGAGGAATATTAATAGGTCCTGAAATTTTGGAAGACAGCAGTCAAGTACTAAGTTCTTATTATCAAATTGATAAGAATAAATTTGAAAAAAAGAAAATTGAGGACGTTAAGTTTGTTCCAATGTTATAAAATCCAAAAGTATTATTTTATATTTTTAATATTTTTATATTTACAAGCTTGTTCTTTAGACCCTTCATTATTTGATGAGGAATTAAAAGACGTCACTGAAATTAGACAAACACAAAAATTTTTAAATGAATTTGATACAATTGTTGTTAAATCAGGAGATACTTTATTTGGTATAGCAAAAAAATTTGATGTTTCAGTTCAAACAATAATTGAAATTAATAATCTTGGTTTAAATAATGTTATCTTTAAAGGACAAATTTTAAAAATACCAAAAAATTTAAGTTTCAACCCAACTGCTTTTAATTCTAATAAAAATTTAAAGATTGTAACTCTTCCTCAACCAAAACCAAACATTTTTAAAACTAGTTCGAGAATACTGAAAGTAAAGTTTTATTCACCATTAGATGGTGAAATAATTACAAAATTTGGAATTAAATCTGATGGAGTTATGAATGAGGGGATATATATTGAAGCAGACTATGGTACAATTGTAAAATCATCTGCTGATGGTGAGGTTATATTTGTAGGATCTGATTTAAAAGATTTTGGAAAACTTTTAATTGTAAAACATTCTGAAAATTTAATTACAAGTTACGCACATTTATCAAAAATATATGTTCATGAAGGTGAAATAATTACACGTGGTCAACCTATTGCTGAAGTAGGTTCAAGTGGCAAAGTCACAAAATCACAACTTTACTTTGAAATCAGACAGGATAATGAAGCTCTAGATCCAATAACTTACTTAGATAGTTAGATTAGAATGAAATTTTTTTTTCTAGTTTCCCAGCAACATCAACGATGTATTGCCATGCAACTCTTCCTGATCTAGAACCTCTTTGAATTGACCACTTTAATGAATTTTCTCTTATTTCATTATTGACATCTTCAATTTCAAAATATTTTAAGTAACTATTTATTATTTCTAAATAAGTGTTTTGATCAATATTATGAAAACCTATCCATAAACCAAATCTATCGGATAGAGATATAGTTTCATTCAAATGATCTTTTTGAGCGACAGTATTTAATTGTTCCATCTCGGTAGAATTACTAGAGATGAGATGCCTAATGTTTGATGTTGCATAGAATACAACATTATTTGGTTTTCCCTCAATGCCTCCTTCCAAAACTGATTTTAGTGATTTGAATTTAGTTTCACCTTTTTCAAAAGATAAATCATCACAATACAAAATAAATTGTCTTTTTAAATTTTTTATTAAATTAAGTAACTTAGGCAGGCTTTCTAAATCTTCTCTATTAATTTCAATTAATGATAATTTATTTTTACTATTATTAATTATTGAAAAAAAAATTGATTTTATTAGGGAAGATTTTCCAGCTCCTTTTGCACCCCATAAAAGTGCATTATTAGCTTGGTAACCTTTACTAAAATTTAATGTGTTCTGATATAGGACTTCTTTTTGATGATCAATACCTTTAAGTAATTCTAAATCTAGATAATTCACTTTATTTACTGCTTTTAAATAATTTTCATCAGGATCCCAAATAAAAACTGAACATTTTTCATCTATTTTGAAATTTAATTGAGTTTTATTTTTCTTCTCAAGACTTAAAGCAATTCTTAATAATGCCTTTTCGATATTTTTAAGTATAATTTCTTTCATAATTGATTATTTATATTACAAATATATTTTTCTAGAAATATAATTTGAAAATAATTTTAAAAGTTATATTATTCAAAAAACCTTTATACTAATCTAAAGAGGATACTATGTTTATATCTCCAGCTTATGCTCAAACCGGTGCTGGTAGCCCTGATTTTGGTTTCTTATTCTTAATGGTAGGTATATTTATTATATTCTACTTTTTCTTAATTAGACCCAACCAAAAGAAAGAAAAAGAGCGAAGAAATATGCAGTCATCGCTAAAACGTGGTGATAAAATTTTAACAATTGGTGGCCTATATGGTGCTGTTGTCAAAGCTAAAGAAGGAGAAGAAAGAATAAGTATTGAGATTTCAGAGGGTGTTAAAATAGAAACAGAAAGACGTTTCGTTAGTGACATGTTTGACTCTAAGGAAAAGAAAAACAAGTAAACTTTAAACAATATGTTAAATTTTAAAAGTTGGAATATTGGTTTAATTTCATTGATTTGTTTTTTAGGTATTATATATGCAATACCAAACTTTACTTCTTTTCCAAAAGTTAATAACAACAGTTTTTTACCAGGTAAAACAATAAATTTAGGTTTAGATCTGCAAGGTGGATCATATCTTTTACTTGAGGCAGATATAAAATCTGTAATTAATGAAAGACTTGAGACAATAAGTGATGATATTTCTCGGAAATTAAATGAATATAACTTGCCATATTCCCAAAAAGAGATCGATAATGGAATTTTGAAATTATATTTTAATGACAATTCAATTGTAGAGAGAGCTAAAACAGTCATTAGGCAAAATTTTGGTTCTGAACTAAGTATTGGATCAGAAAATCTTGAGATCACAGTAAATTATTCTGAAACTGCTCGGAAACAAATAATTGATTTAACTATAGAGCAAGCCATAGAAATAGTTAGAAGAAGGATTGATGAAACAGGAACAAAAGAGCCATTAATCCAACGTCAGGGCTTGCAGAGAATACTCATACAACTTCCTGGTATTGATGATCCTGAAAGAATAAAATCTTTATTAGGCAAAACGGCTAAGCTTACATTCCAATTGGTTGATACTAATTCAGATCCTTTCGAGGTTAAATTATCTGGAAGAGTTCCTCCTGGAAGGAAATTATTAGAATCTTATTCTAATAGTGATCAACATTTTGTAGTCCAAAGAAGAGTAATGGTTTCGGGAGAAATGTTAACAGATGCTCGATCATCTTTTGATCAAAATGGTAGGCCATCAGTCAGTTTTTCTCTAACACCAGAGGGTGGGAAGAGGTTTGGAAGAGTTACTGCTAATAATATAGGAAGACCTTTTGCTATAATATTAGATGGAAAAGTGGTAAGTGCTCCTGTTATTCAGGCGCAAATATTTTCTTCTGGACAAATAACTGGTCAATTTTCTGTAACCGAAACAAAAGACCTCGCATTACTTTTGAGGGCTGGTGCCTTACCTGCTCCTTTAACTGTAATGGAAGAGCGTTCTGTTGGTCCAGGGCTAGGAAGAGATTCAGTTGAAGCAGGAAAGCTGGCTTCTATTATTGGTATGATATTAGTTATTATTTTTATGTTATTTACTTACGGAGTATTTGGAATTTTTGCGAATGTTGCACTATTCATAAATATTACATTGATCATTTCACTTTTATCAGTACTTCAAGCAACATTAACGCTTCCAGGAATTGCCGGAATTGTTTTAACAATGGGCATGGCGGTCGATGCCAATGTTTTGATTTTTGAAAGAATTAGAGAGGAAATTAGAGGCGGTAGGTCTGTTTTATCAAGTGTTGAGAGTGGTTATAAAAGAGCAATTGGAACAATTGTAGATGCAAGCCTGACAACACTAATTGCGTCCGCTTGTTTATACGGTTTAGGGTCTGGACCCATAAAAGGATTTGCAGTAACATTATCAATCGGAATTCTTACTTCAATGTTCACTGCTATAATGGTTACTAGAATGCTGGTCGTATTTTATCTAAGAAATTACAAACCCAAAAAGCTGATAATCTGATTATGTTAAGACCTATTCACCTCATACCAGAAAATACAAAAATTAATTTTTTAAAATATAAATCAATTTTCTTATTGGGTTCTTTGGCAATGGTTATAATAAGTCTTTTGGCTTCATTCATAATTGGACTAAATTTTGGAATTGATTTTAGAGGAGGGGTCTTACTCGAACTTAGATCAATAAATGGAAATGCAAATATTTCTGAATTAAGGAAGAACTTAGAAGATTTCAATTTGGGTGAAGTTTCAATTCAAGAGTTTGGTCAGCCAAGTGATGCTCTTGTAAGAATTCAAAAACAAGAGGGTGATGAAAAAAGTCAAGACGCTAAACTTAATGAAGTTAAAAACATATTAAGCAATTCTTATGAAATTCGCAGAACTGAATTTGTTGGTCCTACTGTTGGTGATGAATTAAAAAAGAATGGTTTTTGGGCAGTCATAGTGGCGCTTGTAGGAATACTTCTATATATTTGGTTTAGATTCGAATGGCAGTTTGCTGTTTCTGCAATTTTGGCGTTGTTCCATGATGTTATTGCAACTATAGGTCTGTTTGCCTTTACAGGACTTGAGTTTAATTTGTCTACAGTGGCTGCTGTTTTAACAATTGCTGGTTATTCAGTAAATGATACTGTTGTTGTGTTTGACAGGGTAAGAGAGAACTTAAGAAAAACTAAGTCTTCTGATCAATTATCTATAATAAATAAATCGTTGAACGAAACACTTAGTAGAACAATTACTACATCAGTTACAACTCTGTTAGCATTATTAGCAATTTATTTTGTTGGTGGAGAAGTAATTTCAGACTTTACCCTCGCTATGATATGGGGAGTTATGATTGGAACTTACTCATCAATCTTCGTTGCTTCTGCTTTTTTAACCTTTTTTAATCTAAGGAGAACAAGAGAAGAAGAAGCTGAAGATTTAAATTATTTTAATAATGAGTAGTGAAAAAACTCAAATGGTTGATTTGCTTAGTTCAAGCAAAAAGAAATCATGCACCATTAAAAACTTTAGTAAAGATGGTTTTTTAATTGATAACAAATTATATAATCATTCAATTTTAATTAGCTCAGAAAATATACACACTTGGAATATAGATTCTCAAATTACTGATAAAAATTTTGATTTTATTAAAACTCTGAAATCATATCCTGAACTATTATTAATAGGAGTTGGTGATACGATCAGCAGTCCCTACCTAGATATTCGTTCAAAAATGTCTAAGTTGTCCATTGCAGTTGAAATAATGACAACTCCTTCAGCATGTAGAACTTGGAATATATTAATTTCGGAAGGCAGGCGGGCTTTTGCGTGTTTAAAATTTAAGTAAATTTATATAATTTTTTTTAAATTTTTTGACCATTCACTTATTAAACTAATTGATTTCTCTGATATGGCCTTTCTTTTTAATTTTTTATCTATTTTTTGATTTTTATGACTGTTTTCAATATTAGGGAAAAGTCCAAAATTTATGTTCATTGGTTGGAATGTTTCCCTATTAGCATTTTTAGTTACATGGTTAAGTAAAGAGGCTAAAGCAGTTTCACTAGGTGGAAATAAACACTTCTTGTTGTTTCTTTCAAAGATAATAAAAATAGATGACAACAATCCCATTGCAGATGACTCAACATATCCTTCAACTCCGGTTATTTGTCCAGCAAAGAAAATTTTTGAATTAGTTTTCAAATTTAATTTTGAGCTTAAAATGTCAGGTGAGTTAATAAATGTGTTTCTATGTAAACCACCAAGTCTTGCGAATGCTGCATTTTCTAATCCAGGTATTTTCTTAAAAACATTTTTTTGCTCTTCGTAAGTCATCTTTGTTTGAAATCCAACAATGTTCCATAGACTTCCAATAGAATTATCTTGCCTAAGTTGAATAACTGCATAAGGTTTGGTTGAAGGGTCATTTGCATTTGTAAGGCCAAAAGGTTTCATTGGTCCATGTCTTAACGTTTCAATGCCACGCTCTGCCATAACTTCTATAGGCATACACCCTTCAAAGTATGGAGTATTTTTTTCCCACTCTTTAAACTCAATTTTTTTTGACTTTATAAGTGAGTCAACAAAGTCATAGTATTCTTCTTTGGATAACGGGCAATTGATATAGTCTTTTCCATCACCTTTATCATATCTAGACTGAAACCAAGCTTTATTCATGTTAATACTATCAAAATATACAATTGGGGCTATTGCATCAAAGAAAGATAAAGAACTTTGTCCTGTTTTTTTAATTATATCATTGGCTAATTTGCTTGAAGTTAATGGACCTGTAGCAACTAAAATTTGACTATCATGTTCAAATTCATCTAGTGATTTAATTTCTTTCCTTTCTATGGAAATTAATTTGTGACTGTTTAAATGTTTTGTGACCAAAGATGAAAATTTTTCACGGTCTACTGCTAAAGCACTGCCAGCGGGAATTTTGCATTTGTCAGCACATTTCATAATTAATGAATTAGACAATCTAAGTTCCTGATGTAATAAACCAACTGCATTTGTTTCAAAATCATCTGAACGAAAAGAATTAGAGCAAACAAGTTCACCTAACTTATTGGTTTGGTGTGCTTCAGTCATTCTTTTTGGACGCATTTCATATATAATTGATGGAATGTTATGGCTTGCGAGTTGCCAGGCCGCTTCAGAGCCAGCTAAGCCACCGCCAATAATATTTACAGGATCAATTTTTGACATAATATTATGCTATAGTAACTTTTTTAGAAACTGACCAGTATATGTGTTATTTATCTTAATTAATTCTTCAGGTGTGCCTTGAGCTATAATTTCTCCACCTTTATCTCCACCGTCAGGTCCCAAATCAATAATCCAGTCTGCTGTTTTAATTACGTCTAAGTTATGTTCAATTACAATAACAGTATTTCCATAAGAAACTAATTGGTCCAAAACTTCTAAAAGTTTTCTTATATCCTCAAAATGAAGACCCGTTGTAGGTTCATCAAGTATATATATAGTTTTACCAGTAGCTCTTTTTGATAATTCTTTTGATAATTTTATTCTTTGAGCTTCACCTCCTGATAGAGTTGTAGCTTGTTGACCTATTTTTATATAGCCAAGGCCAACTTTATTCATTGTTTCTAATTTATCTTTGATGGAAGGAACAGCTTTGAAAAATTCTAACCCTTCGCTCACTGTCATTTCTAACACATCTGAAATTGATTTATTACGCCAAATTATTTCAAGTGTTTCTCTATTATATCTTTTTCCTTTGCACTGATCACATTGAACATAAACATCAGGTAAAAAATGCATTTCTATTTTTATAAGACCATCACCTTGGCAACCTTCACATCTTCCACCCTTGACATTAAATGAAAACCTCCCAGGCGAATATCCTCTCGCTTTAGATTCTGGTAATGATGAAAACCATTCTCTTATTGGCGTAAATGAACCTGTGTAGGTTGCTGGGTTTGATCTTGGTGTTCTGCCAATTGGTGATTGATTTATATCAACAACTTTATCAATAAACTCAATTCCTTCTATTTTTTTGTGGTCTGCAGGAATTACTTTTGATTTATTAATTGCTCTACTTAAACCTTTCCATAATGTTTCTAAAACTAAAGTAGATTTTCCCCCACCCGATACACCTGTAACACATGTAAAGGTACCTAACGGAAACTTTACATCAATATTCTTAAGGTTATTACCTTTTGCACCATAAATTTTTATATTTTTATCTTTTTTAATTGTCCTTCTTTGTTCTGGAATTTTAATTTCTAGTTTTTTAGAGAGATACTTTCCTGTAAGGCTATTTTTTGAATTTATAATTTTAGAAATATCTCCAAATGCTGAGATATTGCCGCCGTGAACGCCAGCTCCTGGCCCTATGTCAATTATAAAATCTGCTTTTCTTATAGCCTCTTCATCATGTTCTACAACAATAACCGTATTTCCTAAGTCTTTTAAACCAATAAGAGTTTTTAGTAACCTTTCATTGTCTTTTTGATGTAGGCCAATGGAAGGCTCATCTAATACGTATAATACTCCAGTTAATCCTGAACCTATTTGAGAGGCTAGTCTAATTCTCTGGCTCTCTCCTCCAGATAAAGTTCCGGAACTTCTACTTAGAGATAAATAGTCAAGTCCTACATTAATTAAAAAGTTTAACCTATCAATTATTTCTTTTAAGATACGGCTTGCAATCTCATTTTCAGTATCAGTTAATTTTTCTTTAAGGCTGGAAAACCATTTTTCAGCTTCAATTATTGATAATTCTGTAATACTAGAAATATCATATTTATCAATTTTAACAGCCAATGCTTCTTTCTTTAACCTCTTTCCAAAGCATTCCTCACAAGGAGTATCGATTTGGAACTTCGAAATTTCCTCCCTTATCCAAGATGACTCAGTTTCTCTGTACCTTCTTTCTAAGTTTGGAATAACACCTTCAAATGGTCTGTTAATCTCATAACTTCTCAAGCCGTCATCATAATTCATCAAAACAGGTTCATTCTGTGAACCATATAATAAAAAGTTTATAACTTCTTCGGAAAGATCTTGAAAAGGTGTGTCTAAGCTAAATTTAAGATACCTTGAAATAGAAGTAAGTGTTTGCATATAATATTTAGAGGTGCTAGAGGACCAAGGCGCTATAGCACCACCACGTAAAGATAGTGATGTGTTAGGTACAACGAGTGTAATATCAAAACTATTCTGAACTCCGAGCCCGTCACACTTCTTGCAAGCGCCATAAGGATTATTGAAGCTAAAAAGCCTAGGCTCAATTTCATCTATTGTAAATCCTGAAACAGGGCAGGAAAAATTTGATGAAAATATTATTTTTTCATCCTTATCAGCAAATCCTACATATAAAATACCATCTGCTAAATTAAGGCATGTCTCAACTGAGTCAGCTATTCTTTGCTTATTTTCCTTAAGCTCTTTTTTTATTACTAGTCTGTCAACGACAACATCAATATCATGTTTTTTATTTTTATCGAGAACGGGGGTTTCCTCTATATTATAAATTTCTTTATCAATTTGAATTCTTTGAAAACCTTTTCTTGCAAGTTCTGAGATTTCTTTCTTATATTCGCCTTTTCTTCCCCTTATTATTGGAGCTAATAAATAAATCCTACTATTTTCTTCTATATTCAATATACTATCAACTATTTGAGAAACAGATTGTGACTTTATTGGAAGACCTGTAGCAGGTGAGTATGGAATGCCAATTCTTGCCCAGAGTAGTCTCATGTAATCATAGATTTCAGTAACTGTTCCAACTGTAGATCTGGGGTTTTTATGAGTGGTTTTTTGCTCAATTGATATAGCTGGAGACAGTCCCTCGATTAGGTCGACATCTGGTTTTTGCATCATGTCCAGAAATTGTCTAGCGTAGGCTGATAAACTTTCAACATATCTTCTTTGACCTTCAGCATATATAGTGTCAAAAGCTAATGATGATTTTCCTGAGCCACTTACCCCAGTTATTACAACAATCTTGCCTTTAGGAATGTCGATATTAATGTTTTTAAGGTTATGCTCTCTTGCACCTTTGATACGCAAAATATCAGGATCAGATTGATGAATATTTTTTTTATTTTTCATGAATAAATAAAAGATTTAAATTTAAATTAATGCTAGTAATTTACAATAAATAATTTAGTTTAATTATATAAAATATAAAGACTAAAAATAAATTTGTTTGGAGAAAATTAAATGGCTGGCAGTGTTAATAAAGTGATATTATTGGGCAATTTAGGGCAGGATCCTGTAGTAAGAACATCACAAGATGGAAATAAAATTGTTCAATTAAGTATTGCTACTTCTGAACGGTGGAAGGATCGAATGAGTGGTGAGCAAAGAGAGAGAACAGAGTGGCATAGAGTTGTAATTTTCAATGAAGGCTTGAGCAACATTGCTGAACAGTATTTAAAAAAAGGAAGCACAATTTATATTGAGGGTCAATTGCAGACACGTAAATGGCAAGATCAAAATGGTGTTGATAAATATACTACAGAAATCGTTCTTGGTAGATTTAGAGGAGAACTAGCTATGATAGGTAGCAGAAATGATAATTTATCCCCTAATAATGTTTCTGAAAACCTTGATGAAAATAATCAAAATAGTTTACCTGCGAAAGAAATTGAGCCGCCTATGGGGGGCGCAGGTGATTTAGATGATGAAATACCATTTTAAAGAAAAATTAACTATATTTAGTTGCATTTTAAAGTATTAATACATTATATTGGGCTATGATAATTTGTTTTGAATTTAATGTCAGACGATAATATAACCGAAAATCACGAAACAATAGCAATAGCTGATGAGCTTAAAAAATCTTATTTAGATTACGCTATGAGTGTAATTGTAAGTCGAGCTTTGCCTGATGTCAGAGACGGCCTCAAACCTGTTCATCGCAGAATATTATACGCTATGATAAAAGGGGGATACGACTGGTCAAAGCCATATAAAAAGTCAGCAAGAATTGTTGGTGATGTAATGGGTAAATATCATCCTCATGGTGATGCAGCTATTTATGAGTCAATGGTCAGATTAGCACAAGATTTCTCAATGAGAGTGCCATTGATAGATGGACAAGGCAATTTTGGATCGATTGACGGCGATCCTGCAGCGGCAATGAGGTATACAGAGGCTAGATTAGATAAAGTTTCTGAATTTTTATTGAGAGATATCGACTTTGAAACTGTTGATTATGCCCCAAATTATGATGAAAGCCAACTAGAGCCACAGGTGTTGCCTGCTGAGTATCCTAACTTATTAGTAAATGGAGCTGGTGGCATAGCTGTTGGAATGGCAACAAACATTCCACCGCATAATCCAGCTGAGGTTATTGACGCGTGTATTTCATATGTAGATAATCCTGAAATTAGTATTGAAGATTTAATGAAAATTCTGCCTGGTCCAGATTTTCCCACTGGAGCTTTGATAATGGGCCAAGCTGGCATTCGGTCTGCTTATGAAACTGGCAAAGGCAGCATTGTAATGAGGTCAAAAGCTGAAATAATAGAAAATAATAATAGGTCTCAGATAATTATTTCAGAAATTCCTTATCAAGTAAATAAATCACAGTTATTGGAGAGAGTTGGAGAATTAGTTAGAGAAAAAACAATTGAAGGTATTCAAGATTTACGAGATGAATCTGATAGAGATGGTCTAAGAATAGTAGTTGAAATAAAACGTGATAGTGATCCTAATGTGATATTAAACCAACTCTTTAGGCATACCCGATTTCAAACAGCATTTTCTGTAAATCTTCTTGCATTAAATGCAGGAAAGCCAGAGCAGATGGGGCTCAAAGAAGTTCTTTCTGCTTTTGTAGCGTTTAGAGAAGAGGTTATATATAAAAGAACACGGTTTCACTTAAATAAAGCTAGAGAGAGAGCACACATACTTGCAGGGCTCATGGTAGCATTAACAAGTATTGATGAAGTTATATCATTAATTCGTTCATCCCCAGATGCAGATACAGCTAAAAAATCTCTTACATCCAAGGCATGGCCAGTATTAGGTATAGAAGAGTTTATTAAAATTATTGATGATCCTCAACATAATGTTAAAGATGGCAAGTATCATTTATCTGAGGAACAAGCTAAAGCAATTTTAGAACTTAGACTCCAAAGATTAACAGGTATGGAAAGGGACAAACTTGTTCAAGAAACTCAAGAACTTGCTGTTAAAATTACGGAATATTTAGAAATACTTTCTTCAAAAGAAGTTCTCGTGAAATTATTAAAGTCTGAGCTGATTGCCACAAAAGAAAAATTAGACGGCAAAAGAAGAACTGAAATAAGTGATCATGCCATTGATGCAGATGATGAAGATCTGATTCAGCAGGAGGATATGGTTGTTACAGTTAGTCACAAAGGTTACATTAAAAGAGTTCCTCTAGACTCATACAGAGCTCAAAGAAGGGGTGGCAAAGGTAAAGCTGGAATGAAAACTAGAGACGAGGACTTTGTAACTCGGCTTTTTATTGCTAATACCCATACACCTATTCTTTTCTTTACATCATCAGGAATTGTTCACCAATTAAAATGTTATAAATTACCTGAAACATCACCCACATCAATGGGTAAAGCTATGATAAATTTATTGCCCATATCAAATGAAGAAAATATTCAGACTATTATGCCAATGCCCAATGAAACTGAGAAATGGGATAGTCTCTCTGTTGTTTTTGCTACATCATCAGGAAGTATAAGAAGAAATAGACTGTCAGATTTTACAAACATAAGGGCAAATGGCAAAATTGCAATGAAACTAGGAGCTTCCGATAGATTAATTGGCGTTGTTCCGTGTACTGATGATAGTGATATAATTCTAGCTACTAATAGAGGGAAGGCGATAAGGTTTGCCACTAAAGACCTTAGAGTCTTCACTAGCAGGGATTCAATGGGTGTTCGGGGTATAAAATTAAAAGAAGGTGATTATGTCGTAAGTTTATCTGTTTTAACAAATGATGAAAGAGAGTTTATATTAGCAGTTACTGAAAATGGTTTTGGTAAACGCTCTAAATCGTCAGAGTACAGAAAAACTGGAAGAGGTGGTCAAGGTATTGCAAATATTGAAATTTCAAAAAAGAACGGTAATGTTGTTGCATCATTCCCTGTTTTAGAGGGTGAACAACTTATGTTAGCCACAGATCAGGGTAAAATCATAAGGATTTCAGTTGATGGAGGAGAAGGGAATACAATACGTGTTGCTGGAAGAAAAACTCAAGGCGTAAATCTTTTTACTCTAAGTGAAGGTGAAAAAGTAGTTTCCGTTGATCGTGTTAAGGAAGAAGAGGATGAGGAGGAAGATTAAGTCCTATCAAAAGACTTATATACGAAAACTATGACAGTAAAAATTGCAGTATATCCAGGAACTTTTGATCCATTTACTTTTGGTCATCTTGATGTTGTAAAAAGATCTTCCAAGCTTTTTGACAAAATTATTGTTTCTGTAGCTGAGAATAATAATAAAAGTGCTCTTTTTAATTTGGATGAAAGGATTAAGATTATATCAGACGTGATTTTAAATGAAAAAAACCTAGATAAAATCGAAATAAGAGGATTTAAAGGTTTACTAGTTGATCATGTGATTGACGTAGGAGCTGTAGCTGTCCTAAGAGGGTTAAGAGCGCTTTCTGATTTTGAATATGAGTTTCAAATGGCAGGTATCAACACGCGTTTATCAAGTGATTTTGAGACAATTTTTTTAATGGCGTCAGAAAATCAACAATTTGTTGCTTCAAGGTTTGTTAAGGAGATCCATTCTTTAGGAGGTGACGTATCATCTTTTGTTCCAAAAATTGTAATGGATCATTTAGAAAGTAAAAAAAAATAAAAAATATTTATTAAATTTATTACTTGATTCATTTTAAATCATTTATTAATTTTCGTTTATGGTATGGGCCGTTAGCTCAGTTGGTAGAGCAAGTGACTTTTAATCACTGGGTCGCAGGTTCGAATCCTGCACGGCTCACCATTAACTTTCCCTTATAAATCAAAGGCATAAAGGAAAAATGAAGAGAGGTTACATTTTATGTAAACCTCTTTTTTGTTTCGGGGAAACACAGGGGAAACATTTTCTTAAAATATTCCTTCCCCTATAGGTTAGAATATTGGAATATTATTTAAATTAACAAAATCAATAACTTCTTACTAAAATAGAGCTAAACATTTTCGCTACATGCCGTTCATTTATTTGTACGGAGGTGGTCAGCGAAAACCCTCTCCGCATTAAGTTTTACTGACCTAAGACGGAGATATAAAATGACTTCAGTCAATACTAATATTGCG
>CACMFN010000016.1 GCA_902612965.1 uncultured SAR116 cluster alpha proteobacterium
TCACGGTGAAAAGAAAGATCACGATGATCATGGACATGGTCATGAAGGACATAACCATGGGGAATTTGATGCTCACATCTGGCTAGACCCAGCTAATGCAAAAGAAATGCTTCACGAAATAGCACATGAACTAGCAGATCTAGATCCTGATAATGCAAGTAAATATGAAAGCAATACTGATCAAACAATTAAGTCAATTGATCAAATGATTAAAGATATCGATACTAACATCAACAAAGATGCTAAGTTCATAGTATTCCATGATGCTTATCAGTACTTTGAAACAAGATTTGGTGTTATGACAGCAGGTGCACTTACACTAAATACTGATGTTCTTCCTGGTGCTAAGCAAATTTCTGAAATTCAAGAAGTTATAGAAGAAAGAGATATAAAATGCATATTTTCTGAGCCTCAGTTTAATCCTAAAATTATAGAGACAATTGCACAGGATACAGGAATTAAAACAGGTGTTTTAGATCCACTTGGCTCAATTTTTGATGCAAACAAAATGCAATATTTTAAGTTGATTAATGATTTAGGAAACAAATTAAAAGATTGTTAAATTAAAAAACTTAATTAAAGCAACTATAAAAAACCTAAGTTTATAATAAATAATTTTATAAATTTAGGTTTTTTAGTTTAAACAACTTTTTTTAAAAATAATATATTGAGTTTTCAATCACTTTATTGAAAAAAAAACTTTTTTATATTACATTTTAAAAAAAGGAGTTTGCTATGGAAAATCAGCAAGTTTTAAATGTTATTTCAAATTTAAAAGGCCGTAAAAACTATGAAGAGAAAAAGTCTAAGAAATTAGGTTTTAATTCTCTTTACGAATATATTGAGGATAAATTGGAAAAAAAAGCCGAAACTGAAAAAATTGCCAAACAAAATTCTGAGAATTTAAAATTGAAAGAAGTTTTACCAAAACCCACTCCAGTAAAAAAGCAGGGTAGTTGTAGCTGTTGTTAATTTGCAGTGAAATATTGGTAAAGTTTTGAGTATAGATAATTTTCATAAGTTAAATGAAAATTTTCATTTTAGTCTTATACCTTTTTATTCTCTCTAAAAATATTAGTTATTCATCAGAATTAGTTGAAATATATTTACTTGATAATTTAGATGACGAAAGAGGATTTTGTTTAGATATCAAAGGACATAAAAGTCGTGCCAAAATTGAGAGAGGAATACAAGCTCATACCTGCTACAGTTATCAAGGCCAAATTTCGGTAGACCAAGGTTTTAAAAAACAAAGTATAACTAACTCAAGTTTTTATATCCCAGGATTTTCTGTCTGTATGAAAGTTAAGTCAGTTCATTTTGAGCATGAAGTTATACTTGGCAAATGTGATAATATGAATTTAGATAGTTTTATATTTAGTGAAAATAATGAAATTCACTTAACAAAAGATAAATCATATTGTCTTACAGTTGTTGAGAATAGTTTAAGAACAGGCAAGGGAGGATCTCCTATTCACAAAATGAGAGATATTGAAATACTAAAATGTAATAAAAACATACATCATCTTCAGAAATGGGGTTATCGTAATTAATTATTTTTGTGAAAAGTAATGTTTTAAATTTAGTATATGAGTTTAATTTAATTAACAAAAATATGAAAGGATATTAAATGACTAAATGGCTACAAGATCTAAGTTTACTGCATAGAATAGTAGCAGTAATTCACTTTCTACAGGGTTTATTTATGCTGTTTGGAGGAAAGTTCATTGCTGAACAATATGGATGGGATTACTCCGTAGGATTTGCAGCCATGGTGGAGCATCATGGATCAACTCTTATATGTGTAAGTATTTATTTTTGGTTTTTACCTAGCTTATTGAGTTTAGAAAACTTGAAAAAAGTGTCTAATATAGGATTAATAGTACAAGGAATTTTAATTTTAATGCCAATTTATCATGCTGCATTTAATTACTTTCCTATTGACCCTGGATTTTTTGTAATGGTGTTTGTATTAACTCTTATAATGATATTATTTTTTAGAGCTTCAAGACAAAATGAAGTGACTAACTGAAACAAAAACTAAGATAATTTATTCTAAGATAGCGAAAAATATTTAATTTCATCGAAACTTAAATGGTCTGTTGTGTTTTGTCCATAATAGACCTTTTCAATTACTCCTTTTTTATTAATTAAAACATCCACTGGCACTATTGTCATACCGCTTAATTCCATTGGGAAATATCCTTTAGAACCAGCTTTTAAAATTTTAAAAAACCCAACTATTGACCCAACCATAAATTTAAAGAGTGATTTTTCAACTTCATATTTTGAAAAATATTCAAAGTTTTCATCAGCAAGAATAGTAAAAGGAGCATTATGTTTCTTCATAGTTTTAGATAAATGTTCTTTTGTGGAACTAAAAATTGCTACCATCTCAAAATTTTTACCAAGCTCTTCATAACGATTAATTATTTCATGAATTCTTAAATTACAAAATGGACATGTTGCGAAACGATAAAATGTTAATAATGTTTTTTTACCTTTTATTTTATTGAAACTGAAATTTTTACCATCAATTGAAGGTAAATTTATTTCAGTTATTTTATCTCCTTTTTGTAATTTCATATCTATCCCCATATTTGAATTTTAAAAATTAGTTGTCTACTTATAAATTAAATTAATTTGTGTGAAATTTATATTTTTCAAAATTAGGTTTGCAAAATTTACATAATAAAATTGAAAAATAGACATTTATACATGTATGGTTTTTGATCCTATACTATTAGAATGAATGCTGAGATCAGAAACTTCCAATATGATGAAAGTTTTAATCCTTTAAAAGATTATGTGTGCAAAGGATATGATGAAGCTATAAATGATAAATCACAAATTCGAATTACTTATAAAAAATTTCTTAAGTGGTTTAATAACCAAAATTACTCTGAATTATCAAAAAAAGATTTAGATGCTAATCGATTATTTAAAATAACAGGCATAACATTTAATGTTTACGGAGACAAAGACGATACCGAAAAATTAATCCCATTTGATATGGTCCCAAGGATAATTTCTTCTTTAGAATGGGAAAAGGTAGAAAAAGGAGTAAGCCAAAGAATAAGGGCTATTAATTCTTTTTTAAATGATATTTATCACAATCAAGAAATTATCAAGGCTAAGATTTTACCACTAGAACTAATTTATAAAAATCCAGCCTATTTATTTCAAATGGTTGGTTTCAGACCGCCAAATAATATTTACAACCATATTTCGGGAATTGATTTGATTAAAACAAAAGCTTCTGAATTTTATGTTTTAGAGGACAACGTTAGAGTTCCTTCTGGTATTTCTTATATGATGAAAAACAGAGATATAATGATAAACCTTTTCCCTGAATTGTTTGCTGAATTACCAATTAGAAACTCTAAATTGTATCCTAGAAATCTCTCAAAGTTTTTAAAGAAATCATCTCCAAATAGCAATATTAAATCCCCTGTAGTTGCTGTTTTAACACCTGGTGTAAATAATTCTGCATATTTTGAACATTCATATCTGGCTGACCAAATGGGAGTTGAGCTTGTTGAAGGAATTGATCTGAGTATAAGAAAAGGGCATTTATCCATGCGGACTATAGAAGGTTGGAAAAAAATTGATGTTCTGTATAGGAGAATTGATGATGAGTATTTGGACCCTCTTTGGTTTAAAGAAGATAGTTTACTAGGGGTTCCAGGTTTGATGGATGTTTACAGAAAAGGTAATATTACTATTGCCAATGCTCCTGGGACTGGAATTGCAGACGATAAAGCAATTTATTCTTACGTACCTGAAATGATTAAGTTTTATTTAGGGGAACAACCAATTTTAAATAATGTTCAAACCTTTAGATGCAGCCATAAAACTGAACTCAAATATGTAATTGAAAATATAGATAAACTTGTTGTAAAAGAAGTACACGGATCGGGTGGGTATGGAATGCTAATAGGCCCATTCTCTTCAAAAAAAGAAATTGAAAATTTCAAAAGAAAAATTCTAGCAAACCCTAAAAAATATATAGCACAACCAACTTTAGCATTATCTACATGCCCAGTGTTTTCAAAAACAGGACTTGTTCCAAGGCATGTTGATTTAAGGCCATTTGCATTATTATCAAAAGATGAGGTTTATGTTACTCCAGGTGGATTGACTAGAGTAGCGCTTAAGAAAGGATCTCTTGTTGTGAACTCAAGTCAGGGAGGTGGTACTAAAGATACATGGGTAATTGATAAATAATGTTAGGTAATACAGCAGATTCAATATTTTGGATGTTTCGATATTTGGAAAGAGCAGAAAATGTTTCCCGATTGATAGAGACAGGTTTTCAACTTTTCCTTACTTCAAAGAACAATATAAAAAAAGAGTGGCAATCCATTTTAAAGACAACTGGATCAGAGAATTATTATTATGACCAAAATCAAAGTCTTGATAGTATATCTGTTATAAAATTTATGCTTAAGGATCCTTCCAACCCTAATAATATTTTAACTATATTAGACAAAGCGCGTAATAATGCAAAAAGATCCAGAGTTTCTCTTACGACAGAAGTTTGGGAAGCCACTAATTCATGCTGGATTGAAACTAGTCAGAGATTAAAAAACAATATTTACGATAAAGATATTCAAAATATCTTGTTCGAACTCAGAGAAAAAATTGCTCTGATCATAGGCTATTTGAATAATACTATGCTTAGAAATGAAATATTATATTTCTGCTATCTAGGTACATTCATTGAAAGATTTGATAATACTGCAAGGATATTAGATGTCAGGCACTTCCTTTTTATGCCAAATACAATGGTAAAAAATGATGTTATTAACGAAACTCAATGGGAAGCTATTTTAAGATCTTTATCAGCGTATCGAGCGTACATGTGGCAGAACCAAAATGAACTTAACGCAATTAACATATCAAATTTTTTAATACTAGATGATAAAATGCCTCGATCTTTAAAGTTTTCTTTAGACCAGATACTAAAAAATATAAAATTAATTAAAAATAACAAGGTAAAGAATAGTGACAGTTTCAATCTTGGTCTTTCAATTCAATCTAAGCTTCTTTCTCGTAAAAGAAATTATAGTTACGATTTTGGGTTACATAATTATTTAGATAAATTAATAAGTTCTAATATAAAACTTGGAAATATTATAGAGGATGAATTTAATTTTCATAAATAAATGCTTTTAAACATAAATTATAAAACTGAGTATAAGATTGAAGGTATTTTGAATGAAGGGTACCAGAGAGTAATATTAATCCCTAAAAGCTCAAATTCACAAAAAATCATTGAATGGAATTTAAATATAGAAGGAGGCATAAAGGAAATTAATTCAAAAGACCATTTTTCAAATAGTGTGAATTTAATTAGAATGAATGATGATACAAATACCATTAACATAAGTGTTATAGGAAAAGTAGAAACTATTAATTGTAATGGCGTATTTAACGATTATAAAGATAGTTTACCCATTTGGTCTTACACACAACAAACTAAACTTACTATGCCTGGTAAGGAGTTGAAAAATTTTTTCAAAAAGGTTCCATTTAAAAATGATAATCTAATCGAATATTTGCATTCATTATCAAATTATATACGTGATAAAATTGAATATATCCCTGGGACTACAAATTACAAGACGACTGCAGAAGAAGCTGTTAAAATTAGAAAGGGTGTTTGTCAGGACCACACTCATATATTTTTATCTTTAGTAAGAATGGATAACTTACCTTGTAGATACATAAGTGGTTTTTTTTTACCAGAAACTAAAAATCAAGATTTGGCTATGCATGCATGGGCTGAAGTATATATTGATGATCTAGGTTGGGTAGGATTTGATATATCAAATGGAATATCTCCTGATGAAAAATATGTATCTGTAGCCAAAGGCTTTGACTATAATGATGTGGTACCAATTAAAGGAGTTTTGAAGGGTATGTTTACAGAAAAACATAAATCTAAACTCTCTATAAAAAGTATAAATGAGTAGTCAATGACTTACTGTGTAGGGTTGAAAATTAATGAAGGATTAGTCTTTATGTCAGATACTCTTACTAATGCAGGCGTGGATAATATTAACAGAAACAGGAAAATGAAAAATTGGTCTGTAAGAAATTATAGGTCAATAGTCCTCTTAACCTCTGGCAACCTTGCCACATCACAGGCAGCTATCAGTACTATAAATGAACAAATTGATCAAAGTGAGCTGGAGGATAGAAATATATTAAAAGCCCCAAGTATGTTTAAAGTTGCAAAAATTGTAGGAAAGATACTAAGAGAAATTACATCTGAGTACACAATTGAAGGCCAAAAATCGGATAACCAATATCATTCAACCTTTATATTAGGTGGTCAAATAAAAGGGAGTGAGCCAAAATTGTTTTTAATTTATCCTGAAGGAAATTTTATTGAAGCCTCTGATGACCAGCCTTTTTTTCAAATTGGTGAAACCAAATATGGAAAACCAATAATTGTAAGAGCTTATGACAAAGGACTTAGTTTTGGAGAAGCTATAAAGTTACTTCTTGTATCTTTTGATAGCACGATTAAAGCAAATGTTTCAGTTGGTTTGCCAATTGATCTTTGCACACTGAAAGGATCTAGTTTTAAAATATCAAATCAAGTTAGAATAGACCAAGATAATAAATACTTCAAAAATATTTCTGAAAACTGGGGCAGTTCACTTAAAAAAGCAATAAAAAGTCTTCCAACATTCCAAGAAGATAATTGTTCATGATAATAATAAATTAATTTTTAATTGGACCACATAATTTAGGTAAAATCATCAGATACAAATTCATGTACAACAATGCCCCTAGATCCAATCACTTTAGTGTTATAATCCTTTAAATATGGAAGGTAATGTTTCTCTAATAGAGATTGACAATTTTTATAAGCAGTTTGATCTTTATATTCAAAAATTATACCTACTCTAAATGTCTCTTTTTTGTTCCAAATTTGTGTCACAACCCTTCTTAGCATCCCTGCTTCAATAAATATTTTTGTAACCTCTTCAGTAAAAATTTCATCTTGCTTTCTTATATAAGAATCCATTTCACCTTTAGTTGTAAATTCCCTAGTTGAATAATTTATTAGAGTTACATTAGACATTTATTTCCCTTTTAAACTTTTCGTAATTATTACTATAACAACCAAATTTTATTAAGGTAAATTATTAATGATAATAATTATTTGATTTTTATAAAATATATATTCATTTTTAAATAAGTAAAAAAATTTGATTTGTTTTAATAGCAATTAAAAATTGTAGTTCTTGCATAAGTAAATAAATGATTTTCATATAAGGATTTTAGAATGGATAAACCAAGTATAAAACCAAGTTACCCATACTTTTCTTCGGGACCTTGTGCAAAGCCCCCAGGATGGTCTTTAAACAATCTTAAAAATGGTGCTTTCTCAAGATCACACAGATCAGAAATAAGTAAAAGTAAATTAAAAGAAGTAATAGATAAATCTAGAAAGTTACTTGAGATTCCTGATGATTATTTGATTGGTATTGTTCCAGGCTCAGACACAGGAGCGGTTGAAATGGCAATGTGGTCAATGTTAGGGCCAAGAGATGTAGAAGTTTATTCTTGGGAAAATTTTGGTCGTGATTGGACAATAGATGTTCTTGAGCAATTACCACTAAAAAGTTTCAAAGATATTAGCGCTAATTATGGAGTACTTCCTGACTTTAGTAATAGTGATCCAAATAATGATATTATCTTTACTTGGAATGGTACTACTTCAGGTGTTCGAATTAAAGATGCAAGCTGGATTAGTAATAGTAGAGAAGGATTAACTATTTGTGATGCGACATCTGCTGCATTTTCCATGTATTTAGATTGGCCAAAATTAGATGTTACAACCTATTCTTGGCAAAAAGTTTTAGGTAGTGAAGCAGCACATGGCATGATAATTCTCTCGCCACGAGCTATAGACAGATTAGAAAAATATACTCCAAAATGGCCTATTCCAAAAGTCTTTAGAATGGCTGAAAAAGGGAAGTTAAATAAAGCTCTTTTTGAAGGAGTGACAATAAATACTCCATCATTATTATGTGTTGAAGATGTGTTAAACTCTTTAAACTGGGCAATTGGAATTGGAGGATTAAAAGAGCTTGTAAATATTTCAGAAAAAAATTTATCTATTGTTAAAAGTTGGATTGAAAAAAGTGAAAATTTTGAGTTTCTAGCTCAGGACCCAGACACACTTTCTTGTACATCGATTTGTATAATTCCAAAAGATAAATGGTTCATTGATCTTACTGAAGAGTTAAAAATTAAATTTATGACAAATTTTTATAGTTCAGTTGAAGAAAACGGAGCAGGATTTGACTTTAATTCATACAAAACAGCACCACTAGGCATAAGGATTTGGGGCGGTTCAACTGTTGAGAATGAAAATGTTTCCAAATTATTACCTTGGCTAGATTGGTCTTACGAATTTAATAAAAGTAAATTTTAAAGTGAAATTTAAGCACATTTACAAAAGATAATAGGTCTTAATGAAAGCTTCTGAATTTTTTAAATCAGCATGTAATCTAAACAAACTAGATTTATTGTTCTCAAAAGAAGAAATAAAAAAATTAGAAAAAATTTGCCATTTTGCAAATTTTAAAAAAAATGAGACTATTATTTTTCAAAATGCCTTAGCTGATAAACTTTATTTTCTAATAAACGGTAAAGCAACTTTTACAGTATTAAATCAAAATAGAGAACAAGAAATAGCTGTAATAAGGTCTCCATATGTACCCTTAGGTATATCAGGACTAAATGCACCTGGCAGATACGCGTCTAATATTATCATTGAAAAAAATAGCTTTATTCTCAGTTTAGAACTCAAAGACATGAATAATCTTTTTGAACTAGATGCAACTTTAGGTGCTAAGTTTTACACCCTTTTATTATCGAGATCGACAGAACTACTGAGAGCCTCACGAGGCTTAGACAAAAATATCCAATATTCTAAAGTTAAAGAAGAAAAGGGAATAAAATATCTCGCAAACAAAGAAGAGCTTACTTCAATAAAGGATAGTGCTTTTTTTTCATCGATGACAATCAAGGACTTGAATGAATTTTTAAAGTTTTTTGTTATTCGTCAATTTTCAAGAGATGAAAAAGTTGCAATTGAAAATAATGTTTCAAAAGGTTTATTTATATTACTCTCAGGGAGAGTAGAAGCTAGCTTTTCAACAATTCATAAAAAAAAGTTAGTTAAAAAATCTAGAACAATAGTTCGTTCAGGAATTGCTCTTTCATATACTAATGGGCAATCAAAACTCAAATATCCATATACCATCAAAGCAACTCGTGACACAAAAATGTTAGTTTTAAGTAATTTGTCTTTTAGGCGTTTATTTAAAAATAATTCAAAATTAGCTCTCTTGATTTTAAAAAGACAAATTTGGCAAATTGAAAAATTTAGACAGTCAGCAACAGGGCTTACACATTACATTGAAGGTGATGAAAAAAATCTTTTATCTAATTTACTAAAACACAACGGCTCAAAAATACCAGTTGATTCAAAGCTTTATCAGGCTGAGCAATCGATCAATAATCGTTTTTTAAGAGAGTTTGCAATCAATTGCATTTATGAGGCTGGCTTCAAAGGTAATGACACTGAACGCTCGATAGCAGGTCTTGCTATGGATGCTTTCGACGGGTTAGAACGTGAAACTCGTTTTTTTAAACAACTCAATATAATTTATAATAGAGTAGTTAAAGCAAAAACTAATCAAGATCCTAATTATTTGTTAAGGCTATCAAATGCAGATTTTACAAGAGCGTTTGATCAAGTTCCTTATATTGTTAAAGGCTATGAAAATCTTCCTAAAGAAAGAAGAACAATTTTTATTTATAATCACTTAGCAGCTGTTGAAAGTAATATGTTAGCTAATGGTCATTCCTTCTCAATAGATAGTCATTTTGTAAGCGCAAAAATATTATTTCCTAAATATGGTGATGGAGGACAACGTATTGTCAGGGCAAGCAGAAAAACTGAATATTGGCGTAGTGAATATTACTCAAGGCTATCTAATATAGTTGTTCATACTCCCGAATCTGATAAATTAGAAGAAACCCCTTCTGAAAAAAAGCAGCGCAAAAAAAGTTTTTTTGTAGATGCACAGAAGGCATTTGATGAAGGGAGACCTTTAGCAATTGCACCTGAAGGAACTTCAGAAACCCCTAATAACAAGACTGAAAAATCTCCAGGACCATTTAAGGCTGGTGCATTCTTATTGGCAAATCAACTACAACCAAATCCGTTGATAGTTCCAATTGCACTTGCGAATTTTGATAGTCCTATTTCTAAAACTGTCTATTCAGCTGTTATTAAAAAGGGTTTTTTTATTGGTGACCATGTTGACGTTAATGACGAAAAAGCACTCATGCAATTTTTATCAGAGTACAGAAGAACATTCAGGAAGTATGTTGAGGAGGCAATAGACCTTTCAAAAGAAATTGATAATATCACCCTTGAAAATAAAAAAGAATACATAACCAATATAGGATTTTTAAGCCCTGTTGAAAAAGAATTTGAAGCTGATGTAAGAGAGTTAGAAATCAAAAGTGTTAGAAATACGAATGATCAAAAAAATATTGTTTTATATGGCAGCTCAACTTTCAGGCTTTGGAAAGATCCTCAAGGTGACCTCTCTGCAAATAATTTGAGTAATTTAGGTTTTGGAGGTTCAACATTGCAAGCTTGTAGATTTTTCTTTGATCGATTGGTTCTACCAAAAAATCCAAATATGATTTTTCTTTATGCAGGAGACAACGATATTGGAAATGGAAAATCCTCAACAGAAGTTATTGAAGAATTTAATCTTTTTGTAGACCAGGTTCATGAAAAGCTTCCACAAACAAAATGTTATTTTATTTCAATCAAGCCCAGCCCTTTTAGATCAAGGTTTCAAAAAATTATCATAAAGACTAATAAAGGCATTAATGATATTATTTTAAAAAATAAGCAATGGAAATACATAGATCTATTTTCGTTGATGGTAGATAAAAAGAACAGACCATCAGATATTTTTTATGGTAGTGATCCTTTACATATGAACTCAATAGGCTACAGTCTTTTGGCAAAACTTATTCGAGATGAAATAACTTTTTACAGTTATTAATATTAGTTAAGTGTATCTGATTTAAATTAGTTCATCTTCTGGGTTGCTTGTTTCACCAAATCTTTTCAAAACAGCAG
Source organism: uncultured SAR116 cluster alpha proteobacterium (assembly GCA_902612965.1). Taxonomy (GTDB): domain Bacteria; phylum Pseudomonadota; class Alphaproteobacteria; order Puniceispirillales. The sequence continues at coordinate 11,198 of CACMFN010000016.1, forward strand.
GCCTTGTTCCTTCGTATGCTTTGGTGATTTTTTCAGAAATCTTTTTGTTTTCCCTTTCAAACAAACTGTTTCCTAAAACATCACTTTCAGCAATAAAAGGACCAAAATTTTCAACATCTATTAGCCACATAGCTTGTGCAAGCCCAAGTTCCTTCTTCCAATAAAGATTCCTTACTTTTTTAACACCCCTACCTAATAAAGCACCCGTTCCATAACCAACAGTGGTAAGATAAATTGCACCACATGGTACAAAGTTTTGTTTATAATCCTCTATACTCATTCCACCTTTTCCAATAATTAATTTTGCACCTGATATTTTTAACCAATCGCCAATCCATCTTGAAAATCTAAAAGATGCGGTTGCGGTTACAGCACCAAGATTAAAATCTCCATTTTCATTTTGTACAGCTGCTGGTGAGCAGTGAAAATTTGTTGCACTTTCTTTTGGTAGTTCTAGTGGCAAATCTGCGTGTTCCTCTAGTACCTTTTTATAAATACCTTCTCTTGCTGTGTATATACTTCCATTCAAATATACGATGTCACCAATATTAATGTTTTTGATTTCGTCTTTAGTTGGGTTTGTATTTAAAAAAACTTTTTTTAGACTTGCCATTCAACTGTTTCTCTTCTTTGATAATCTGTAAACCAATCAGGGTTATTTCTGTAGGTTATTTTTCCATCTCCATGAATGCGAGCTACTGCTCTTCTTGATGAAAGACAGAAAGCATGGACACTCATTTGCATTCCTCCAGTATGACAGTATCCAACCTCAATGTTGCAATCTATTACCATTGATTTTCCAATAAATCCCATTGCGCCCATACCTATACTGTTTCCTAGGTCTTTTAACTCTTCTTCTAACATTGAGATTTTTGGATCTGGGTTTTTATCTCCAACGATCCTCAAACATGCAGCCCTTTTACCCAATACCATGCAAGTGTCCTTAGATCCCCCTAGGCCTATTCCAATTATTGCAGGCTGGCAGGCAAGGCCTCGTTTCCCGAAAGCGACAATCGTATCAAGAAAAAATTTTTTTATTCCTTCTATACCATCGCTCGGAAAAAGCATTCTATAATCAGTGCCAAACAAACCACCTTTGTGAACTGTAATAAGGTCGATCCAGTCACCGTCAGGTTCAAAAGCATATTCTATTTCAGGGGCACCTATACCTACATTATTGTCATAATCTGTTCTCCATAAAGGGTGCACGCGATTAGGACGCAGAGGTATTTTAACTGTGGCATCTGCAGTTGCCTTCCTTAAGGTTGTTTCTAAAGAAACAGGACCGCCTTCTATTTTTGCTTCATTGCCTAATTTTACATACCACCTAGGACAACCAGTATCACCACACATAGCCCTATTATCTTCCTTAGCGGCTTCATAGTTTTCTAGCATTGCCTCCAAAACGAAGTTTGATAAATCACCATCTTCTTCTTGAGAAGCTTTTTTTAAGCCTTTTAAATAATCATCAGGTATTTCGATTGCAGCCTTAGACATTAATGAAATTGCTGCATCGTAAATTTGAGAATTTTTTATCATATAAATTTAATTTTTAGTGAATTTAAATTATATTATTAAAAATAAGAAGTATTGTAAAAATTATATTTAAAGAATGGAATTGATATGACTAAATTTTATGAGAGTATGTCTGACGCTTTGCCTGATATTAAAAGAGTTAAAGAAATTAAAAAAGATTTAATATCAAAAGGTGTTAAGTATATCTACTCAAACTGGATAGATTTTTTAGGAAGTCCAAAAACAAAACCAATGCCTATTGATGATTTTGAAAACCTATGTATGGGTAAAGGCCCTCAATTTGCTGTTCACTCTGTGTCCTTTGTTCCAGAACTTACACCTGCAGATAACGATCAAATTCCAGTTCCTGATTTAGATAGTTTAGTTATATGCCCATGGGATAAATCATGTGCTTGGGTTTTCTCTGATTTATTTTGGAATAACAAACCTTATAATGTATGCCCCAGAATGACACTTAAAAAACAGATAGAGAAAAGTGCACAAGTTGATCTAAAGTTTTATGTTGGCATTGAGCCCGAGTTTTTTTTAATGAAATGGGATGGTGATAAACCCGTTAAAGCAATTGATCTAGACCCAATACCACTTAGGAGACAAGCGTTTGGTTATGATACTGAATATTCAATAAATGGGATGCATTTTTTAAAAGAAATTATTGATATTTTGAATGAAGATCTTGGTTGGGAATTACATGATGTTGTCGCTGAAGGGGCTTATGGACAGTATGAACTTGATTTTGGTTATACTGATATTCTTCAGATGGCAGACAGGTTTGTTTTCTTGAGAGTTTTATTAAAGGAGATTGCAAAAAAGCATGGTTATTTTGTAACTTTTATGCCCAAAACCAACATTAGCGATTGGAGATCTGGTGCCCACATAAATCACAGTGTTGCCTCAATCAAGACTGGCAATTCAAATATATATAAAGACGGAGAAAATTTTTCAGATAAAGCATTTAATGCTGTAGCAGGTATTCTCAAACATGGTGCGGCAATTACGGCTTTAGCATGTCCGACTGTAAATTCATATAATGGATTTGTTTCATCTGTTGAAGGACTAGATGGAGGTCTTCACACTTGGGCCCCAACTCATATGACTTATGGAAGTAACAATCGTTCTGCAATGATAAGGCTTCCTCAAAATAGATTTTGTATTGAAAACAGAGCTTCTGATTTAACACAAAATCCGTATCTGACTTTTTCTCTTTTGGCTGCATCTGTAACCGAAGGAATTCAAAAAGGATTAAAACCTCCAGCTATTACAAACAAGAGTTTATACGATTTAAATGATCAGGAGCAGCAAGAGATATCTACCTTACCAAGAAATCTTTTAGAAGCAGTTGATGCTTTTAAGAGAGATCCTATTATATATGAAGTATTTTCTGATCCACTAATAAATAATTTTGTAAGCTATAAATATGATGAATGGAGAAGATATCATACAACAACAACAGACTGGGAAATTAGAGAGTATCTAAAACTTTTTTAATGGCAAATAATATTAAAGAATTTAGGGTAAAAAAATTCAAAGTTAATAATCAAGAAATTGATCTAAAATTAAATTATATTTGTTATGGAAAATTAAATGAAAATAAAGACAACTTAATTATTTTTCCAACCCGTTTTGCTGGTAATCATAATGATCAAGACTACCTCATTGGAAACAATCAGTTTCTTAATCCAGAAAAGTTTTTTATTTGTATTCCTAATATGTTTGGAAATGGCATTTCTTCATCACCAAGTAATTCTGAAGGTGAATTGAAGGGGCCATCTTTTCCAAGGTTGTCAATTAACGACAATGTGGTTTTGCAAAAAAAACTTATAGAAGATGTCTTTGGGGTAAATAAAGTTTACATGGTCATTGGGTGGTCAATGGGGGGACAACAAGCCTATGAATGGGGAGCATTTTATCCTAATCATGTAGATCGTATTGTACCAATTTGTGCTCATGCAAAAACTACTGACCATACATTTGTATTTTTAGAAGGAATGTATGAAGCCTTAACATCTGACCCAAATTGGAAAAATGGAAATTATATAAAACAACCTAATAAGGGTAAAACTACAATGGCTAGGGTCTGGGCAGGTTGGGCACATGGTCAAAATTGGTATAGAGAAAAACTTTATTTAAAAGAAGGTTATAAAAATCCGACTGATGTTCTCTTAGACTATTGGGATGAAATTTATTATAAAAAAGATGCCAATGATCTTATTCATATGATCAGAACTTGGCAGAATCACGATATTTCAAAAAATTCAAAATACAAAAATAATTATATATCTGCTTTAAAAAATATAAAAGCTCAGGTTTTACTCATGCCAGGGATAAACGATTTGTACTTTCCACCTGAAGATAATCAAATTGAAATAAAACATTTAAAAAATGCACAATTATCAGTTATTAGATCTGACCATGGTCATTATGCTGGTGCAGGTAAATCAAAAAAAGACTTAAAGTTCATTAATGAACAATTATTTAAATATTTTGGTTAAATTTTTAATAGATTATTATTTATTAAAAACAAATAATATATTAAGTTAAATGAATATACGATTGAGGTAGCATATGTGGTTAATAATTCTTGGTATTATAATATTTACATCTGGTCATATGTTTAGAAGATTACTTCCTGATGGTAGAATATTTTTAGATCAAAAACTAGGTGAGAACAGAGCCAAAGGCATAATAGGCATTACTCTTCTGAGTGGTTTTATTCTGGTAACTATTGGTTATTATATTAATGACTATGATATATATCTATATTACTCACCTCCATGGCTAACTGCTATAACTCATCTAATGATGATATTTTCACTCCTCTTAATGAATGTTGGTAAACCTCATTTTGGTCATACAAATAGATTACAAAAATATATTAAACATGGTATGCTGTCAGGTTTAATAATTTGGTCAATTGCTCATTTATTAATTAATGGAACACTAATGGCTTTTATTCTTTTCGGTTCATTAGGATTATGGGCTGTTTTAGAAATATTTTTACTAGAAAGAAACAAATATCAGCATGAAAAATTAGATGGTAGCTTGAGAGGTGATATTTATCTTATTGGATTAACCGCAGCAGTCTATACTGTTTTTATTGTTATACATTATCTACTTGGTGCAAATCTTTACCCATTTATTTAATTTATAAATATTTTTTACTTTATATCTTGAACAATAGGTAATTTTCCTCCTGCCCATATTGGAAGATTTTCTTTATCATCAAGCCATTTTTTTTCTTGGACAGTACTTGTTCTACCTAAAGCGTTATTTCTTTGTGGGTATCGGCCAAATTTTTCTAAAACCTGTTGGTGTTGATATACTGCTTGTTTATTACGCCCTTCGAACAAAGTAAATTTAGGATAAGCTTTAGCAGTCAATTTGATTATCCTTAAGGCGCTCTCTAAGTCTTTAATATTTTCTGAATGTGCTAAAGCCCATGGCAACAAGTAAAGAATTGCAGCAGGTTTTTTAAGAGTTTCATTTCTATTTTTTTTATTAAATAGCTCTTGAACTAAATCTCGTGCTATTTCATCATATGCAAAAGCTTCTGATGTACCCCTAAAACATGATCGAGAGAGTTGATCAGCTAATAAAACTTTTGCTATTTTACCATTTATACTGTCCCACTCATCACCAATTAAAGTTTGTGGTTTAGATTTTAGCTCTCTTACTGTGGGTATAAATGGCTTACATAACTTGTCTAAAGATTGACCACTTTGAAACCAAATAACAAGTAGGGAACTTACAATATTAATGTTATTTAAACTTTTTTTTACTGCAGGGTCATTTGTATCGCCAGAACACATATAATTCAAAACACTACTTGGTGAACGTGGATTTTGTAGCGCCTTTAATACAAACCTGTTCTTTTTGAATTTTTCCAATATTTCATTAATATCTAACATTGATAATTTTTTATATTTACAGAGGATGCATTAAAAATCTATTTCTATGCCATTTATAACGAATGTTTTACCATTAAAGCCTTTGTCCATCTTTTCAATATCAGAAATTTTTCACTATCAACTCTTTTATATGGATTTCTTTTTAGTTGAATAAATCTTAATTTTTTTTCTTTATTAAGTTTTAACCTTTTAAAAATTTTTAACATGTTTTTCTCTTAGCTTTAATTTGCTGTTTTTAATTCGGTTTTAATTTTCTGAGTATTTATTTTAAATTAATTTAACTTTTAAGTTGTCTTAATTTTTTTGCAATTTCTAATGACATTTCACTTTGGCCAAAAAATGGGGCTTCTTCACAGGCTCTAGCGAGATATTCTATATCATTAGTGACTTTATAATTGTCCCACATTTCTTTCATAAAGTCTTCTTGTTGTTTTTTTGTATCCTCCATTTAAAGGTCCTTTTATTAGTTATGCAATTCTCTGCCAAAAATTTAATTACAATTTTAATTTAAAATATATTACTTTGCCAACCTTATAAATATATCCCCCATTCCTGAGTTTAATTCATTTATTGGAGTTGAATTTCTTATTAAGCATTGCTTTCCAGTAATGGGATGATTATTCACAAATGAAATTTTAGTGTTATTACAAATAGATGGTTTATGTAAAATTCCAATAACAATTTTATCATCTATTTCGTAAACTTTATCTTTATTAGGCTTGTTTCCATCACAAAAATAATTTCGATTTATTTCTTCAGGAAACTGTTTTTTTTCACAAGGATTATCAATCACTAATGCGGTAATTTCTTTTAGACCATCTTTAAATGATAGATTTATGTGTTTTGCTTCGGCATATTTCATAACATCACATATACATGGCCAACAACATTGATAGAAATATCCACATACTCTCTCATCAGAAGCAACTTTGTTTATAAAAATAAATGTTGGCCGCGTGCCAGGCCTAATCAGAGACCCTGATACAGGGCAGAAAAGTGTATTGTAATTTAAAAATTCTAAATAGGTTAAATCTTGATCAATTAAATATTTGAAAAACCTTGGACTAGCCGCATTTCTATTACCATCAGGAAAGATTTTAGGCCATTCTTCAACCAGTTTATCATAAGACTGAATATCAGAGGCAAAAGATTGATTAATAGTGAATGTTATAGGAAGGATAAAAATAAGTACAACTTTGTAAAACAGGGACAATTTAAACATATAAAATTTCATCCTAATAAAAATATTAACCTATCTAATTGAAAATTTGAGTAAATCAACCATATAGCCATCATAAAATAATTTTTAAAATTAAAAATAACTATGATTATACTGAAACATAAAACATGTAGATTTTTTATATTATTCCTCCCATTTCTAATATTTTATTCATACCAAACAAATGCTGAATTTTTTAAAAACATAAGTGATATACTTCCAGACAGCAATCCAAGGTTAAGCTATGGGGTAGGCGTTAGTGACTTTAATCAGGATGGGCAGTATGAATTTATTGTAACTGGCTTTAAATATCCAAATTTAGCACTTTCATTTGAAGAAGGAAAATTAAAGAATATAATCAACGACCCATTGTTTAACGATCCTACCAGCTCAACTATAGGAATAGCAGCATGTGATATGGACGGTGACGGTCATGAAGAGTTATACTTTTTAAATACAGATACCTATAGCGGCAAAAAAAAATATTCTGATCGTTTATTAAAATATAATAACTCTGAAATAAAAGATTTATTCGAAAATAATGCTGACCCAGGTGAATTGAACTTCACTGCTGGTAGATCAGTTGTTTGCGTTGATAGATTAGGCGAAGGTAATTATGCAACCTATGTAGCTAATTACGGAGGGCCGACAAGATTTTATGAGTTTAAAGAAAATAAAATTAAAGACATTGCTCCTTTTTTAAATATAGACAGAGTTACTGGTGGAAGAGCCGTTGTAGCCGGCCACATAATATCTGATAACATGGATATTTTTGCAGCAAATGAAAGAGACGCTAATTTTCTATATTTAAATAAAAGTGGTCAATTTGAAAATGTTGCCGAAGCATACGATATCGAAGACATATTTGAAAATGGCCGCGGAACAGCACTATCTGATGTTTTATACAGAGGTAGGTTAGATATTATTACTGGGAATTGGGAAAGCAATCACAGAATTTACGTGTTAAACGATAAAAAGTTCGAAGATATTAGTGAAGAACCATTTAATATTCGGTCTAGAGTTAGAACCGTAATATCTGCTGATTTTGATAATGATGGTTATGATGAAATTTTTGTCAATAATATTGGTCAAGCAAATAGACTTTATAAAATATTAGATAATGGTATTTTGCAAAGAATTCCATTTGAAATTGGAAGACTGCCACGTGGATATGGAACAGGAGCAGCCATTGCAGATATAGACAATGACGGTGTTCTAGAACTGTTGATAGCACATGGTGAGAGCAAAGAACAACCGATTGAAATTTTTAAAGCAAATATTGATGGGACAAATAAATTTTTAAGAATAAAGCCCCTTAACCATTTTGGTGCTCCTGCTAGAGGTGCAACTGTCACTTTAAAATCAAATCTAAGAACTCATTCAAAAACTATTGATGCTGGTTCAGGTTACTTATGTCAAATGGAGCCAGTAGCACACTTTGGGATTAGGAAGAATGAAAAAAATATAAAAATATCCATAAAATGGACCAATGGAGAAGAAGTTCAATTTAATGACATAGAGACCAATAAAACTTACACTTTCAAACAAAATGATTTAAATTCAATCTTGGCCAATAAGTGAAATATTTTTGAAAATTTAAATAAATTTTAAAAATTAAGACAACTCATGCTAAAAATTAGGTAATTTATGGGCTTTACTTTGATTAATTAGTTTACAAGAAACAGGTTGTACGTGATTCAAAATAGTTTTTCCACAGTCAAGTTGTTCTATTTCGAAGTCTTCCCCAGACAAAAAAGACTTTCTGCCAGACAAAGAACAAGCGTCTAGCATATCTTTTCTGTTGGTCCAACGATATATTTCGCTCTGTATCCATTTTTTTTGAGTTTGAAGCAATTGCAATTGTTCATACATATAACCATCAAAATCCATCCCATTGCCGTGTAACCCATGAACAGCGTATTTACCACATTCTTTATAAATGACAGGACTGCCAGAAGTATCAAATACCATAGGTGGGTTAGTTATACCGTCATGCTTAATACTTTGCCTTGTGCAAGAGTTATTTTTTGAACCCCAAATTTCTCCATTTAATAAATGATCATCTATACGTATACCGTTTCCGTGACTTTCACGGTCTTCTCCAGGTATGAAAATATGCAAGGCATTCGTATTAATAGGAGGAATTTTTGAAGCTATAGGAATAGGTTTAATATTAATTTTAGAATTACATTTATCACAAAAGCGATCAACGTGAGCAATCATTATATCATATCCTGGTGGATAACCAGTAGCTCGTATGGAAATATCTAGGACTTTTGCAACAATTATTTTCTTCATGGGATAATCTTTTCCCGCAACAACATACATATCATTCATATTATTTAGCCAATCAGCTGCAGGATTTGATGATGCATCTGAACCACATCTAGGGATGCTGTTTTTCTCTTCTGGGTAATAACCTAAAATATGCCCCTGTGACAGAATAATATCATTCTCAATGAATGTAACATTTCCCCCCCACATATCAGGGCCCATAGCAATTCTAGCTTGGAAACTGAAATTATCATTTAAATCTGATACTCCACAGTTTTTATTACATTTTAAAACATTAGGCTCACCGAATACTAAAGAAGATTGAAAAACCAAAAGTAATAAAGATATAGATTTAAAGTTCATTATAAATTATCACATTATTAATTTTTCTAATCTAGAGAAAAATTACTTTTTGTTTAAAATTCAAATTTAAAAATGCTAAAATTTTAAGTTGTTTATATAAAAATTAATTTTCAAGTTATGTTAAAAAATTTTATAAGTAAAAAAATTAAGACTACTGATGCTTTAATAAACACAAAAATTGGGGGTACTGGTCCGCCTATTTTATTAATGCATGGATATCCACAAACTCACCTAATGTGGCATAAAATTGCTCCTCTGTTATCTAAGGAATTTACAGTTATAGTTACTGATTTGCGTGGATATGGTGACAGCAGCAAACCAGAAACTGACAATAGACACATTGTATATTCAAAAAAAAGAATGGCTTTGGATCAGGTAGAAGTCATGAAAGCACTAGGATTTGAAAAATTCTATGCAGTAGGCCATGACAGAGGAGCTCGAGTATTACATAGAATGATGATTGACAATCAAAACTCTGTTAAAAAAGCAGTTTTTATGGATATAGTACCAACTCTTACAATGTATAATACCGCAGATAAGAATTTTGCTTACAACTATTACCATTGGTTTTTTTTAACACAACCATATGACTTCCCAGAACGACTAATTGGAGGTAATCCTGAATATTATTTAAGAAGAAAAATCAAAGCTTGGGGTAAAAATAAAGATTTTATACCTGAAGAAGTATTCAATGAATATTTAAGATGTTTTTCTAACAAAGAAACAATTCATGCAAGTTGTGAAGATTACAGAGCTTCTTTTACGATAGACTTGGAACATGATAAAAATGATTATGGGAAAAAGATAAAAAATCCTATTTATGTTATGTGGGGAGAATATGGATTTGTTGGGAACAATTATCAAGTTATTGATGTCTGGAAAGAATATGCAACAAATGTTAAAGGGAGAGGCTTACCTTGTGGACACTATATTCCTGAGGAGTCTCCTGTTGAAACATTAAAGTTTTTATTAGAATTTTTAAATGAAGACAAATAACTAAATTAACTTTTATAGTTTATAATTTGAATATTATATTTTTGTTAAAGTTTTGATTAATGTTAGTCATTTCAACTAATATGCATGTAAAACGCTATATAAATAAAAGCAGTTGTTGCAACCAAGAAACTTAAAGTTGAAAAAATTTTACTGATATTCCTTATACCAACAAAACTAATTATTTTTCTTATTAAAACAGACCCTATAAAACTTTTTTGTGATACAGATAAAATTGTATCTTCATCAAATATATTATCTATTTTTTCCCAAAAATTTTCTAATTTCAAAAAAAGATAAATGCCTGCAAGAGTAAAAATTTCAAAAGTAGTGACATAAAAAAAGGCATTGTTTTGAGTGCTCATTTCATAACTTTTTGCAATGGCAATTATAATGCTGATACAAAAAAATAAAATTAATAAATAGGGTGATTTAATTTGTCTTGAAATAATTCCTTTGAGACCAATCCAAAACCAGAAAAGAACACATATTGACGCTAACAAAAGAATAATTTTTGTTGATGCCATATTAAAAAAGTTAATTCAAAAAAAAGAAATTAATATCAAATTTACAAAAGTGGGGCTAATCACAAATTAATTTATTAAAATAAATTGGGTAGCTCAGCCCTAACAAATCTGTGATTAGCAAAACCTATATATATAAAAATATTTTAAAATCAAATTTTAATTTTGTAATTGCTTATATTCGTTTTTTTAAAAATGGTAGTTTTTAATTAGATTTTAATTTTAAAAAATATAGACAAATTAAATATCTTTTTGTCCCTAATCCTGAAAAAGTATTTGATAAATCTTAGTCGCGTTCATATTTTTCTAATTTTTTTAAAATTTCTTCAATATATTTTTGATAATTGTTTATCTCGTCATTAAGTTGTTTAATTTTCTCTCTGAGAAAATGATTTTCACGTCTTAACCATTCTTTTTCATCTATTTCCATTTTATTATAACATTTAATTTATTTACTAATTATAATTTAATGAAATAATCCATAAAACAAGAACCTAATTAATTTAATAATAGAAACTATTAAAATATCTATATATTTAAAAAACTCAGATATATAAAAATTGATGTAATCAAATTTTTTATTATTCTTTTTCATCAATTATCTCAAAACCACCTTTTATTATATATTGAGTAACTGAGTGATTGTTCCAAAATTTATCCCATTTTTTATAATCTGTGCTTTTAATATCAATATTGCTTTCTACCTCTTCTGAAATATTTGACAAAGTGTCTTTAGGAAGAATAATAGAACCATCTTTTTGAACTATTGGAACCTCATAAAGTTGAAATTCACCATCTTTCCAAACTCTATAAAACTTTCCTCCTTCAGTAAGGTTTTCAATATCGTCATTTTCTTCAATAATTTCATATATTGAGTTTTTATATTTATTTCTAATTTTCATAAAGTACTAATTTAATTTCAAAATCTTCTTTTTTTCTAATTCTGACTGTATCTTTTTTAACTCTGCCCAAATTTGACTAGGAACAAAATCATTTTTCATAATTCTGTAAATTGAATATGTACTTATTGAAATTGAGAGCAATAATGCACATACAGCTATTTCAAACCAAAATCCCATTTTTTACTCCTTATTTTTATACTGTCTTCTGTAACCATAAATCTCACTTTCTATTTTTTAATATTGTATTTAATTGTTTTCTCAAAATAAAAAAATAGGCATTAGTTTAGGTAAATTAAAATTTTAGTTGATATTGATAATTAGAGACTATTTAAATTATAATAGTATAATTAATAAAGGAAATATGAATGTTAGTAGTTATATCACCTGCAAAGAAACTTAATACTACTCTATCAAATGATGTTCTTCCATCAAAACCACAATTCTCAAAACATGCAATTGAATTAGCTTCAGTAGCTAACAAATTATCAATAACAGAATTAAAAAAATTAATGGGTTTAAGTGATAGTTTAGCTGAATTAAATTCAGAGAGGTTTGCATCTTTTGGTAAACAAAAAACATTTCCTGCAGCTTTTGCTTTTGCTGGTGACACATATAAGGGACTTAATGCAGCTACATTAAGTAAAGCTAATATAGAATGGGCTCAAAATCACTTAAGAATTATTTCAGGCTTATATGGATTGTTGAGGCCACTGGACGAAATTGAACCATATAGGTTAGAAATGGGCAGCAAGTTAAAAACAGATTATGGAAAAAATCTATACGATTACTGGAGTGAGAAAATTGCATTGTCGATAAACGAACTTTCTGAAAAAACTAATTCTAAAGTGCTTGTAAATTGTGCATCTCAAGAATATTTTCAGGCAGTAGACATGTCTGCCTTAAAAACAAGAGTTATCACTCCTGTTTTCATGGAAAAAAGAGATGAAGGAAATAAGATAATAAGTTTTTATGCTAAGAAAGCTCGTGGGCAAATGGCTAGATACATAATTGAAAACAGAGTTAAAGAAATTGATGATCTAAAGAAGTTTAATTTAGACAACTATAAATATCAGAAAGAACTATCTACTGAAACAAACATAACTTTCTTAAGAAAATAAAAAAATCTTAAAATCACAATTTTTTTATGTCTCAATCAAACAAGATAATTCAAGATTTTATTAATTGTGTTAAAAAATAAGTTATGTTTAAATTTAATTTTCTAACTTAAAAATGTAGGAGTTTTGAATGTTTTGTATTTTTTCTAATGTTAGATATTCAAATCCGAAATTAATGCATGTAGGTCATCAACATATGGCACAAACTTTTGACCCTAAACAATTTAAGGGACTTTTAGAACTTCAAACCTTTCATATTTCACCTGATAAAGGACTGGGTATTTTCACTTTCGATAATCAAGAGAATATGCAAAAGAACCTACCTAATTTAAAGGCTTTTAATAAAGATTATGAAGACAGGTTTTCATGCAAAATAACTGTTGATACTGGAATAGTAAATCCTGAACTATCTTATAAAGCACAATGAAAGATACTGATGAAACTGCATTCCTCAATAGTTTATTTATGGATTTCACAAGTGAAAATGAACTTGAATTATTTCTAAAATCTCTAGATGAAGTTTGGTCTGAAGACCTTTATTCTCGCTTATCCGCAGCAGGTTTAATAAGACACGTTATCTCAAAGGTATGGAATAAAGAACAACATAGAATATCGATGGTCTTTGAATATGATAGTAAAGAGGGCTATCAGAAATGTCAGGAAATCATCGATAAAGAGTTTGGCGTTACTCTTAAAGAAAAATTAAAGAAATTTGTCTTTAAAATACATAATAATAGAGGAGTTGTTGTATCTGAATTTATTAGGTCTACTTCCTAAAATGTTAAGTGGAATAATGAGAAAAAAGCTTATTTAATCCTGAGGCGATATGAATACAAGTCAATATGAAGAAACAGACATTACATTAAAAAATGCAAGTTTGGAAAAAATTGCAGCAACTGCAAGTGCAGTAATTTATAGAAATAAACAAAAAAAGAAAAATCTTTCAATCAAAGACGTATCTGGAAACAGCGGCGCCAAAACATTTATATGTATGGATGACGAAATACCAAAGTGCATAGTAAAGGTCAAAGGTGATAACAGTATTATGAGTTCACATCCAAATACTGAAAAACGTGTTGTACTGGCAACAGAAGTTCTGCGCAAACATAACATCGCTCCATCTATTTTAATGCGCGGAACTGATTTTCACATAGAGAAATCAAGTGGTATTTCAGTGATGGATGATTTTTTTCACTTTAACTCAGAATTGGCGCCACCTGAAAAAATTGCAAAGCTACTGGCAAAACTGCATTCTGTACCTATTGAATGGTATACAGACTTAAAAACTGAATTTCTTTATCGAGACAAACGATTAAAATCAATTCTAGAATCGATGCCCTCATACGCTCCTTGCTGGTGTCTTCCTTGGTCTGCCTTTGACACCGGTATGCCAGTGTTAGGTGTAGGAAACCCTAATCCAGAAGTGGCAAAAAGAGTTCTAAACTTGTTGGTTAAAACCGGCGTTTATAAAAAAGTAATGCAATGCCAAGATTTTTTTCCTTTATCCAATCCCGCTAGACGAGAAGTTGTTATTCACAATGACTTTAAGCCTGACAACGTTCTTTACGATCCTGAAAACAAAGAACTTTCATTGATAGATTATGATTTAGTTCAAGTTGGGCCAGCCATAATGGATTTTGGGCTTCCATATATGATGTGGCTTGGATCGAGATTTACAGACTTTGATTATAGAAAAGACTTTATTAAAACATATCTTAAAGAAGCAAATCTTCCCTTTGATCAGAGTAGTGTGGAAGACATGATGCTAGATTGTGAAATAAATACTATCGTGGCGTTTCCAGGGTTATTGTCAAATATTTACGATGCTGAGGTACCATTGTTGCGAGGAACAGAGCACCCAACTGCAAAAGCAGGAGTGATAGGAAGTAATTCCAGTGCTTCTCCTACTGGGCTAGACTTGGTAGATTTGCTAGCTGATGCCGTAAAGAAAGTTCGAACAGATAAAGATTTAAAAATTTCAAGTATAAAAAATGGTTTTGTTGTCACTATGTTTGAGCATGAAGGATTTGGGTCAGTTTTATTAAATTCCTGGCTGAAGGAAATGCAAAAAAACAAAATGCTCCGTCTATTTGGAATTGCTGAAAATGATGGTGGTCACTTGTTTGTATCAGAACATGCTAAACAAAATAGCAAATAAATATCTTTAAAACATTTTTCCGAAAAGTATTTTAATTTGGGGATTAATTTTCTTTAATATCATAATTAGAGCTATAACCTTTTTAATTACACGATCAAAAAAAAATTAAATCAACCTGCTCGCAACATTCTTTTTATAGTTTCTATAGAAGTATTTTTTAATTCGTTCCATTTACTTTGGTTATTAATAATAGTTTCTGCTCCTTCCATCAGTTGTTTTGCAAGTGCCCTGTAACAACCAACAACCTCTTCGTAAACTTCTGCAGTAAAATTTTCACTGTTATGAGCAACTATTATTTTGTCCACGTTACCTCCAAGTATTTGGTCTGCCACCTGCAAATCATTTTGCTGGTATCCGCCGAAAAAAACTTCTGAAAGATATGCCGAATAAGCAATATTTGCTGCAACATCAAATGACTGCTCATCACCCAAATAAAAATCTACTGCACCATTGCCTATTACGACACCAGCGCATGCTGCAAGATTATCCAATCTTTCGGTTTGCGCTTTTGCAAAAGAACTTAAAAATGAAAGTACAAAGAAAAAAGTAGTGACAAACTTGATAATTTTCATAATAAAACTCCATTATTTTGAGCGGCTAAGATGAATTTCTAAGCCTTTAGTATGCAATAAATCAAATGCTTTACAATTTAATATCAACAGCTTAAGTAATCCAGTCTTTGTGTCAACAGGCACAAATGGTCTACCCTTAAAAATCTTCTGGTAATGGAAAGAACCTTAGTCTGCTAGATTAATAAAACATTTCGTTTCTCTTACCTTATCTAGAATCATGGGAACCTCTTCGGCAGCAGGTTTAAACCTAACAGTACTTAAATGAGACTGTGGAATGTTTTCTGCTAAAAGGCAATTACGAAATTTAGCGTCGCTATTGATTTTCTTTTTAGCAAGCAACCTATACTCTTGGGCGTTCCCATCATTTTTTCCAACAGATACAGAATTGGAGATGGTTGAAACTTTTTTGTTTTCTAATGTGCGCTTAGGGGGAAGTGCCGATATCTTTGTCATACTCATCTTTGATTCCAACTTAAAATCAAATATTTTTTCTGAATAAACTCCATGCTTGAAATAATAGTATCGTGATGAAACAAACTTGTCTTTTGATGGTGGATTATATTTTCCTGAAACTTGTAATTTATCATCAATATAAACGTCTACTAAAAACCCAGCGTCACCGTTAAAACTAAGATAAACGTCCAATTTATATTGAGTTCCATCCCTTTTAATCCTTGTTTCTCCAAGACTTAAAAATTTTATGACGTCCTTTTTACACTGATTTGGCCCAGTCGTATAATCTGAGTAAAGTCTGACTTTTCCCCGCGAGTTCACACTAACTTTAAGAGGTGGAGCGCAACCATATCTACCATCATGCACTTGGAAAATGTCAAATTGTTTATCGTAGTCAAAGCTAGTAAATTTAAATAAAGATTGAAAATTGTATATAGCTTTTGTGGATGTCGAAATTGCTTTTTTTGATGAAATTTCAGCTCTTTGGTTAAAGGTTCCGCCTTCACATTTGTTTTTACTTGTTTTAAAAACCCAATTTGCACCTTTACCTGTTATAGCGCCTTTATCTACAGAGCATGAGATTTCCCAATCGGTAATTTTTGTTGGAGTAACAAAGTATTTCTGCTTTGCATAACCACTATTAGTAAAAGAAAAACAAATAAGGCCAAATGCAGTTCCCCAAACAAATAAAAATAATTTCTTCCATCCCCAATCAAACATATTTATCCCAACTGAAATATTTTTTTTACTCCATTTATATTTTATTATCATATCATAATCTCTACAGCATCCTTCAACAATATTACCTTTAGACTATCCTCAAATCTTGTCTATTAAAAGTCCGATGGACATTCAACTGCTCTTAAAAAATCTCTTGTATAACGTAACTGTTTATCTTTGGGCATACGCTTACTGAACATCACGCTTCTTAAATGGTCTACCATCTGGTCTACCCCTCCAATCTGAAAACGCTACATTAATTGCAAATTAACTTTTTTAGACCGATGTAATATTTGATATGGCACGCCCGGAGAGATTCGAACTCCCGACACCCAGATTCGAAGTCTGGTGCTCTATCCAGCTGAGCTACGGGCGCATAATTAAATAATTAACATTTTTAATAATGAATGTCTTTATTGCTTTTATTGAAATTATTAATTTAATTAATGTATAATCTTTTATATAATTATTATTAAATTTTGGAGTTAGTCATTATGCATGTAAAAAAAACCATTTTTACTCTAATTATTTTACCTGTGTTTTTTCTAAGCAAGTTAACCTTTGCAGATTTTGAAAGTGGTCTTAAATCCTACAATAGTGGAGATTTTAAGGAGGCATTAAAAATATGGACCCCTCTTGCAGAGGGTGGTTTGTCCAATGCACAATATAATGTTGGATTGATGTATCATAATGGGCAGGGCACATCTCAAAACTTTAGTGAAGCTTTTAAATGGTTCTTAATGTCTTCTGAACAGGGGAATTTAAATTCTATTCGTTTAATCAGTACAATGTATGCACTAGGTAATGGAGTAGAAAAAAACTATTTAAAAAGTTATATGTGGGCAAAAATTGGATCAGATAATGATGATCAAAATAGTAAATTATTATTAGATGGTCTTATTAAAGAAATGAACGCTTCGGAAATAAGCAAAGCTGAAATTTTAGTAAAAGAATGTAATAATAAAAATTTCATAGGTTGCTAAAATATATACTAATTATTTAAGTCTTTAATTATTTTACATTATGTCAAAAAATATTTATGGGTCTTTGTTTATGACCTTAAGCATGTTTGGATATGCTTCAACAGATGCTGTCATAAAATATCTTGGACTTATTTTACCCCTATCAGAAATTATTTTTTTAAGAGGTGTAATTGCTGTTTTCCTTCTTTTTTTACTCACTTACATAAGAAAGGAATTAGTAGTTGCTATCAAAAGGTCACAAATTAAGTTTCTAATCTTACGAGTTTTTGGTGATGTTGGTTGTACAGTTTTTTTCCTAACTGCCCTAATAAATATGGAGCTTGCAACCGCAACTGCTATTTTACAATGCTTGCCATTAGCCTTAACATTTGCTGCTGCAATATTTTTAAAGGAGAAGGTTGGTTTGAGAAGGTGGTCAGCTATACTTTTAGGTTTTATTGGTGTTTTAATAATTATAAAACCAGCTTCTGAAAATTTTAATTATTACTCTTTATTAGCATTGTTAGCTGTGGGTTTTATAGTTATTAGAGATATATCAACTAAAAGATTAGATCCGTCTATACCGTCGACTTATGTATCTTTTATTACTGCTATTGCAGTTACTCTAACAGGATTATTTTTTTTACCTTTCCAAGATTGGATAGTTCCATCAAAGGAAATTATCTGGGGTCTATCTGCAACAGCATTTTTTTTAATAATTGGAATACTTTTTAATGTGATGTGCATGAGAATAGGGGAAGTAAGCTTTGTTGTTCCTTTTAGATATTCAATAATAATATTTGCAATTATATATGGAATGATCTTCTACAATGAAATTCCAGATCTCTCTATGATACTAGGTACAGTAATTATTATTTTAACAGGGATTTACACTCTTTACAGAGAAAGAAGTATTAATATTAAAAATAATTAAAACAAAGTTACGGGATCATCTTTTTCCCAAACTTTATATTTTGTCATAATGCTGGCTAAAAGATCTGAATTTAAAAATGTATTTAGCCAATTATTTACATTCTCTAAGCCTAGATTATCATCAAACCATTCCTTATCAGCAATTCTAAATTGCCGAACAAAAGGAAGTATAGAAATATCTAACAAAGATATATTATTACCCCAAAGATAATTATTTCCTTCTAGCATGGTATTGATTTGAACTAAAATATCCCTTGCCTTATCTCTATGAACTTGTGAATTCTTAATATTGTATCGCGATGAGTATTTATACCTGTCTAGATGAAACTTAAATTCAGTATCAATTAACTCAATTAGTTTATCAGTTTTATTTGCCAATTGATTGTTAATTTTTAGTTTGTAAGGATCATTTTGTTCCAAAGACCAATATATAATATCCAGACTTTCTTCTAAAACTTCACCATTTGGCAAAACTAAAACGGGTACTGTTGCCTTCGGCGACACCCTAAGAAGTTCACTATTTTTTGCCTTTAAACTGATTTCTCTAATTATACACTGTATTTTACACAAGCGTATTGCGAGTCTGGCTCGCATGGCATAGGGGCAACGACGAAAGCTATATAAAGTTGGGTATTTATTAATCATTTTATTATATTAATTTATAACAATATAAAGGTGTAGGAATGTTTATTAAGTTAATAATACTTTTTTTCGTTTTTCTGTTTCATATTAATCAAGCATACTCAAAAACATATATATCTCAAGTAGGACCAAATTTATCTTACCCTTGGGGAGTATCTAAAATTGATAATGAGAACGTTTTAGTTACTGAAAAAGAGGGAAAACTAAAAACAATCAATATTGTTACTGGCAAAACAACAAACATAAAAAACATTCCTAAAGTTCTTTATATGAGCCAGGGAGGTCTTTTAGATGTCTTTGTTGAAAATAGAAATAACGATATATACGTATTTATGTGCTACAGCAAACCGGAAGGAATATTTTCTAGCAATACTGTTCTTCATAAATCCATTTTAAAGAATAATGCTTTGGTCGATGATGAAATTATTTTTTCTACGAAGCGACCATTAAATGAGTCTATCCACTTTGGATGTAGAATTGCTGTTTCTCAAGACTACATTTTTTTATCTTTGGGCGATCGTGGGAATAGAAATAATTCTCAAGATATTAAAAATTATGAAGGCTCTGTTGTAAGAATAAATTTCAGTGGTAAAAAAATTACAAAAAATCAGTTCGATACTACATGGTTAAATGAGGTTTTCTCTATTGGCCACAGAAACCCCCAGGGACTTATTATAAATCCAGAAGACAATACAGTTTGGTCTCATGAGCATGGACCTCAAGGTGGCGATGAAATAAATTTATTAGAAGGAGGAGAAAACTATGGCTGGCCAAAAATAACTCATGGAGAAGAATATGGGGGGGGGTAAAATTGGTAAATTAACCCAAAAAGGTTTTAAGGACCCAAAGTGGATATGGGTTCCATCAATTGCACCTTCAGGAATGGCTTTTTATAATGGAAATATGTTTCCTGAGTTAAATGACCATCTACTTATTGGATCTCTAAAATTCAAACAAATTCATGCAATAAAGATCTTAAATGGCCATCCAGTCTTGGAAAGAAAGTTACTAAATAAGTCTTATGGTAGAGTTAGAGATTTAGAAGTAATGAATGATGGTTCAATTTTATTTATTACTGATGAAGATAAAAGTGGTAGATACAAGGGAGGCCTCTATAAAATATTTAAGAAATAAATTATTTTATAGTTTTTTGAAAAAATAGTTTATTTTATAATTAATTAAATAATTATTGGATTTATTATGTCTGGTATTGAAACCAAAAACTATAAGGCTGGTGAAATCATATATAGTATAAATGATGCAGCTGATAAAATTTATCTCATTCACAATGGAACTGTTCGAGTAAAGTCAAAACTAGGTTTAAATCTTGCAGTTTTAAAAGAGGGTGAAATGTTTGGTGAAGTGGGCCCTATAATAGAAGAACCACGAACAGTCACTGTTATTGCAGAGACAAATTGTACATTAAGAGAAATAGAGCATTCAACGCTTCATAAAAAATTAGAGGGAGCTGACCCTGTATTGGTAGGAATAATTAGAGGTCTAGCATTAAGGATTGGTGATGCCAATAAACTTGCAGAGCAATACTGGCAGGAACTGTCAGTTTATAAATCTCTAGAATAGAAATTTATGCACGATTTGCTGGGACATAAAAAATATTTAATCATCATTAATATATTAAAACAAAACTTATATGAATTTAAATCAATTTTTCTTTATCAATTCTCTCCAAGCAATTACTATACAAGAAGAAATTGTAATAAATGAACCAATTACCTCTAAATAAGTTGGAATTTCATACCAAATAATAAAGCCGGCAATAATTGCTCCAGGAACAGATAAGTACCTAATTGGAGCAAGAACAATTGCTTCACCATATTTAAATGCGTAAGTAAATGATAATTGAAGGCATGAACCAGCTATGCCAATAATGATTAATATTAATATAAGGTTTACAGTTAATATTGGTAATTCAGGCATTACAAAACAGATGCTCAAGCCAAAAACTATAGCACCCATGGTATTATGCCAAATGGCTACTGACACTGGCTGATCAGAATTGCCTAATTTTCTTAATATGATTGAAAGAATAGCTCCATTAATACCACTCGCTAAAGCAAGGTAAACACCTAAAGTCATTGCACCACTAAAAGGATTTGTAATAAGTAAAATTCCGATTATCCCAGCAGTAATCGCACTTATTCTCCAAACTCCAATTTTCTCTGATAAAAACATAGGTGCAAATAAAGCAACAAAAACTGCAGAGGATTGCGTTAATGCTGTTACTTGGCCAAAGTTTGCAGTTTGTAGAGCAGAAAACCAAAGACATATTCCTACTAAACCGATTGTAACTCTTGCAAATAAAGTTTTCTTAGCTTCAATTTTAAGTAAGTCTTTTCCCCTGACATACCAACCAAATAAATATAAAATTGGAAGTGAAAAAACAAATCTACCAAGCAACATTAACCTAAAATCTATTTCTTCATCTAATGATTTTACAAGTCCAGACATAATCAATGCAGCTAAGACCATTGAAAGCATTAACAAAATTCCAATTACATTACCTGAAAGTTTAGAAAAACTTCTAATTAGCATTTTTTAGACCATAAATTGCATTTGCTCCTGCAATAATAATTAACAAACTGCCAAAGTATGCATTAAAATTTAAACTTTCGTTAAAAATAAAAAATCCTAAAACAATTGAAGCTGGAAGTTGAATAAATCCCATAACTCCTGTTCGCGCGAAATGACCTTTGGCAATAGAATAGCCGTGTGAAATAAAAATAAAAGCTGTAGCTCCCAAAATAGCAGCTAAAATTATCAAAGTCAGTTCATATAAATTTGGAAAATTAATACCAAAATACAACCATATAATTGTTCCTGCCAAACCATTTATTATAAAAAGAACCAACGCATAAGACATTGGTGAGGCATCATTTGGTCTTCTTGTAACAATATAATTCATAAATGCGTTTATAATCGCAACAATTACAGGAAAGATTAAAAAAACGTTTATATCAGTAAATTTTAAATTAGGATTAATAATAAAGATAATTCCTAACATTCCTAATATAATTGAAAAAATTATCACAAAGCTCGGTTTTTCCTCATAGGAAAAAAAAGATATTATTGCCATCCAAATAGGTGTTGTTTGAATTAACATTGTTGTAAGAGACAAAGGAAGATTCTTAAGAGATATAAAAACTGAAGCTAGAGCAAATACTGAAATTAATCCCCTTAAAACAGGGTAGAAAAGTCTTTTGGGCATTAATTCTTCATATATTTTCCTTTTATCAAAATCTTTTCTAATGCCTGTAATTATTAAGATTAGTAAAATTTCAAACGGGACCCCAAATACAAGAAAATCCCACCAAAGTATATCTAGTGAAGTTAATATTTTAAAAATGACGTCACTAAAAGAAAATAAAATAACTCCAGTTCCAACTAACAATAGTGGCATTACATTTAAACTATCTTTCATAAAATTTATTTATATTAAATTTATTTTCGAAGTAATTTTTTATATTCAGGTTTTATATTCTGAAGTGTCTCTTCAGCTTTTTCGATTGTCTGTTGTGTGTTCCACATATCTGCATAAAGACCTTTCTTTTTTAAAAGCTGAATATGTGTACCTTGTTCAATAATTTTACCTTTTTCAAATACAAGAATTTTATCTGCATCTACAATAGTCGATAGTCTGTGAGCGATGATTATAGATGTTCTTTTTTTTGCTAAATTATTTAATGAAACCTTTATCTGTTTTTCCGTAAGAGTGTCCAAAGAACTTGTGGCTTCATCTAAAATTAGGATTGGAGGATTTTTTAAAAGAGTTCTAGCAATGGCCACTCTTTGCTTTTCTCCTCCAGATAGTTTTAAGCCTCTTTCACCTACCACAGTACTCATGCCATCGGGCAATGTTTTAATAAGTTCACTTAGTTTTGCCCTTCTTGTAACTTCCCAAATCTCTTTTTCATCAGCATTTATTTTTCCATAACTTAAATTATAGTAAATTGTATCATTAAACAAAACAGTGTCCTGTGGGACTACTCCTATATTCTTTCTAAGAGAAACCTGGGTTATATCTCTAACATCTTTTCCATTTACTAATATGCTCCCACTAGAAACATCATAAAATCTAAACAATAATCTTGAAATTGTTGATTTTCCTGAACCTGTAGGTCCAACTATTGCTAATGATGACCCTGAGGGTATTTTGAAATTAATTTTATTTAAAACGTTTCTTTTATTATCATATGAAAAAGAAACATTTTTAAATTCTATATCAGTTTTATCAAAACTCATATCAGTTGCATTCTTTTTATCTTTAATCTCAGGTTCAATTTTTAAAACAGAAAATAATGATCTAAGATCAATCATGCCTTGTGAAATTTCTCTGTAGATAAAACCAAAAAAATTTAATGGAATAGATAGCTGCATCAAAAGAGCATTTACTAATACAAAATCACCTATTGTTTGATTTCCTTTAGAAACTTCAATGCCTGACATCAACATACAAATTGTCAAACCTATTGTAAAAATTGCAGTTTGCCCAAAGTTTAGAAAAGCTAATGAAGTCAAGACTTTTGATGAAGCTTGTTCATAACCAGACATAGCTTCATCAAAACGCTCTTCCTCTATTTCCTCATTATTGAAATGCTTTACAGTTTCATAATTAATTAATGCATCTAAAGATTTTGTGTTAGCGTCTTCATCACTAGAATTCATTTGTGTACGATATATTTTTCTCAAACTTGAATAATAAACAGTAAAAAAAGTATATGAAATTACTGTTAAAAAAACGACAATCAAGAACCTCCAATCGAATTCGTAAAGTAAAATAAATCCTACAAATATAAATTCTATTAATGTAGGAAAAGTGTTTAATATAAGAAGTCTTATTATGCTCTCAATCCCTTTTACACCTCTGTCAGTAATTCGATTTAAGGCGCCAGTGCGTCTGTTAAGGTGAAAACTTAGTGATAAACTATGTAAATGGTGAAAGCTTTTCTTACCTAAATTTCTGACAGCTGTCTGGCCAACTTTAACAAACAAAGCATCACGAAGCTGATTGAATGCGACCATCAAAATTCTTCCAACACCGAAAGCAATGATTAACATTACAGGTGTCAAAAACACTATTGGTATAATATTAGGAGCTGTATTATCTCCCACTATTGCATCAGTTGCCCATTTATAAGTGTATGGTACTAACACGGTTAAAATTTTAGCTAAAATTAGAATAATTAAAGCAATAATAATTCTGGATTTTATATCGTTTCTACTCTTTGGCCATATATATGGGAAAAGGTCGTTTAGCATTGAACTTAATGATTTAAACACTTTAGTTATTCAGCTCAGATAAGTCTTTAAATAAATCAAGAGCTTCAGGGTTGGATAATGCTTCAATATTTTTAATTTTCTTACCATTAATAACATCCCTTACAGCTAGTTCAGTAATTTTACCAGATCTTGTTCTTGGAATATCAGCTACTGAAATAATTTTAGCTGGAACATGTCTGGGACTTACTAATTGCCTAAGTTTATTTTTAATTTCAGTTTTTAATTTTTCATTTAAAGAGTTTTTTTCTATCAGTTTAACAAATAAAACTATCCGGATATCATCCTCCCACTCCTGACCGATAACGATGGATTCAAGAATTTGTTCAAAACTCTCTACAACTTTATAAATTTCAGCTGTTCCTATTCTAACCCCTCCAGGGTTTAAAGTGGCATCAGATCTTCCAAAGATAATTAATGTTCCCCTTTTAGTTAATTTTGTCCAATCTCCGTGTCGCCATACATTTGGATAATAATCAAAATATGCTTCTTGATATTTCTTTCCATCAGGGTCATTCCAAAACATTATTGGCATTGAAGGAAATGGTTTGGTGCAAACTAATTCACCTGGAGTATCAGTTACTGAATTACCTTCCTCGTCAAATACATCTACCGCCATTCCGAGTCCCCTACATTGTATTTCACCAGAAATAACTTCATCAAGAGGATTATTTAAAACAAAACATGAGAGTATATCAGTTCCACCGGATATCGATCCAATTTGCATATCTGAGTTAATAAATTTATTGATAAAATCAAAGCTTTCTTGAGATAATGGAGAACCTGTTGAACATAAACACTTTAGAAATTTCAGTTGGTTGTTTTTGTTTGGCTTATATCCAGACTTTCGGACTGCGTCTATATATTTTGCCGAAGTGCCAAAGAGATTTATTTTTTCTTTTTCTGCAAGATCCCATAGTTTGCTGGGCCCTCCATAAAATGGACTGCCTTCATAAAGGATTATTGTCGCCTCAGAAAATAATGCTCCTAACAACCAGTTCCACATCATCCATCCACATGTTGAAAAATAAAAAACTCTATCACCTTTATGAATATTGGCATGTAGTTTGTGTTCTTTAGCGTGTTGTAATAAAACACCTCCGACACCATGAACTATACACTTTGGTGCACCTGTAGTACCTGATGAGAAAACAATATATAAAGGGTCATTAAAATTTACCTTAGTATAATTCTCTAAAGGTTTTGATCTGTAAACACTATCAAAGTCTTTATAAGAAAATGAATATTTTAAATGATTTTCATTTAAGTATTTTAATATCAATACATTTTGTAATGTGTTTAACCCTTGTACAATTTGATGTACTTCTTCATGTCTTTCAATAGCTTTTCCATTATATAAATACCCATCAACTGTAACCAATATTTTTGGCTCAATTTGCTGAAATCTGTCTAAAACGCCAGCTACGCCAAAATCTGTTGAGCAAGATGAGAAAACTGCTCCTAGCGATGCTGTAGCAAGCATTGTAATTATTGTTTCTGGGCAATTTGGCATATAGGCGCAAACTCTG
>CACMFN010000017.1 GCA_902612965.1 uncultured SAR116 cluster alpha proteobacterium
GGTATGTATATTACATATTCGATACAATCGGGCAAGTCACCATATGTAATTTTTCTTCATGGGCTTATGTCAGATATGAGTGGCACAAAAGCAATAGCCATTGGAAAACATCTTTCAGAAAATGGGATAGGATACATACGTTTTGATTGTAGAGGACATGGTCAATCAGAGGGAAATTTTTCTGAATTTGGAATTGGTGATTGGGCTGATGATGCAAGCTTAATAATCAATGAATTAACAAAAGAACCAGTGATCTTAGTTGGTTCATCGATGGGTGGATGGTCTATGCTTTTAAATGCAATAAGATATCCAAAAAAAGTACATGGATTAATAGGTATTGCCCCTGCACCTGATTTCACTGAAAATATTTTAAATAATTTTAATGATAAAGAAATATTACAACTATCCACTAAAGGTTATGTAGAAATTCCAAGTGATTATGGTGATAGTCCATATATTATATCAAAAAAGTTAATTAATTCAGGCAAAGAAAACCTATTATTAAATTCGAGAATAAAAATAAATTGCCCAGTCCACCTTTTGCATGGTGACCAAGATGCAGATGTTCCTATAGAAACAA
The DNA here is from genome assembly GCA_902612965.1 of uncultured SAR116 cluster alpha proteobacterium. Taxonomy (GTDB): domain Bacteria; phylum Pseudomonadota; class Alphaproteobacteria; order Puniceispirillales. The sequence goes on from CACMFN010000017.1 coordinate 581, forward strand.
GTTTAAAAATAATGGAACAAATCGAAAGTGGTGATGTAAAACTCACTATAGTAAAATCTGCTAATCATCAGTTTTCAGAGCAAAAAAATTTAAAACTTATTTTCGATTCTATTAATGAAATGATCAATTAGAATTTTATTGATCTTGGCCTTCCTCAATAATACTTCTTCTAATTTCTCGTGTTTTTGTGAACAAATCTACCAACTTATCAGATTCTGACCACCTAATGGCTCTCTGTAAGTAAGTGAGGTCCTCACTAAACCTCTGAAGCATCTCTAAAACTGCATCTTTGTTATTTAAGAAAACATCTCTCCACATAATTGGATCAGAAGAAGCTATCCTTGTAAAATCTCTAAAACCTGTTGCAGAAAATCTTACTACATCATGTTTAGTTTGATCTTCTAAATCAGTTGCAGTGCCAACAATAGTATAAGCAATTAAATGTGGTAGGTGAGATGTAATTGCCAAAATCTTATCATGATACTCTGGCTTCATAGTTTCTATAATTGCACCAGTTCCAGATAAAAAACTTTTAAAATTTTCTAATATTTCATCAGGTATTGAACAATAGGGCACAACAACCCAATACTTACCCTTAAATAATTCAGGGAAACCAGCACCTGGACCCGAATTCTCTGTGCCGGCTAGTGGATGTGAAGGAATAAACCAAACATCCTCTTTTATAAATGGTTGAATATCTTTAATAACAGAATTTTTTGTAGATCCTGTATCAGTTAAAATACAACCCTTTTTTAGTAAATTTGAAATTTTTTTAGCTAAATCTCTCATTGAACCTACAGGAACACATAGAAAAACTAAATCTGCTTCAGTAACTGTTTCATTCAAATTTTCACAAATCTCATGTGAACTAAAAATTTCTTTTAGTTTTTTTCGAACATCAGTTTTAGAATCAAAAATTCTTAGATAATCACATAAGTGATTTTCTCTGATTGAGTGAGCTAATGAAGAGCCAATTAACCCACCGCCAATGATTGCAACAGTTTTAAATTTTTTTTCAGTAAACACTTATTTATCCTCTAAGAAACTAAGAATACGTTCTAAGAAGATTTTCATTTCATTTTTAGTACCGATAGTTACTCTTAAATAATTACTGAGATTATAGGGTTGCATTCCTCTAACAAAAATATTTTTTTCTTCCAAGAATCTCAAAGCATCAATAGCTATTTCTTTGGTGTGAAAATTTAAAAGAAAAAAATTTGTTTCACTAGGAATAAAACTAATATTTTGATCTTTAAGTTCTTTAAAAACCCATTTTTTAGTTTTGAGATTATGAGAAAATGATAATTTCTGGAATTCAATATCCTCTACAGCTGCAGTGCCAGCAAAGCTAGCTAATGAATTAACAGAAAATGCAGGTCTCACAGATTTCAAAATATTTGCAATTTTTACTGGACAGTACGCCCATCCTAATCTCAAAGAAGCGAGAGCATGAAGTTTAGAAAAAGTTCTAAGCATAATAACATTATTCAATTTTTCTACAAATTCTAAACCATTACTATATTCAATTTTATCAACATATTCAGCGTAAGCTGCATCCAAAATAATTAGTATGTTTGACCTGACTTTTTTTATAAAATTAGAAATTTCGTTTCTTCCTACCATTGTTCCTGTAGGATTGTTTGGATTAGCAAGAAAAATAATTTTTGTTTTTTTTGAAATTTTGGACAAAATATTATCTAAACTCGCTGTGTAATTGACATCTTTAGCCATTATTGGTTTGCCACCAGCAATTCTAATACTTTGCGGAAAAACTAAAAATCCGTATTCTGTGTAAATTGCTTCATCACCTGGATCTAAGTAAGTATTACATATTAATTGAATTAAATCATCAGATCCATTGCCCAAAACAATTTTTTCTTTTTTCAAACCGTATCTACTTGCAATTGCTTTGATGAGATTTTGATCAATTTGATCAGGATATCTATGAAATAAATGTTTTTGTTTTGACCAGTTTTTAATTGCCAAACATGCTTTTGGACTAGGCCCTAAAGCCCCTTCATTAACAGACAACCTTATAATTTCAGAACTCTTACTTTCTGCTACGGCAGGTCTGTAAGATTGTAAATTTAGTAATGATTTTTTGGTCTTGACCTCTTTCAATTTTACACCCCTTAAAATTCGCTTTTTTTAAAGATGGCTATTTTGGCTAATTTATCTTGATCTGTAATTGGAGAACTGGAAAATTTCTTAATAATTTTTCCATCAATAAAGTATTCATCTTTTAATTCGCTAGTTTTCAAAACAACAGCAGCGTCATAATTTTCAGTAATAATTTTTTTAAAAGCTTCTTCGTTGTTTTTTTCAATTAGAATTTTTGCAGATCTCCCAAAATGCCAACATGCAGACTTATATGCATCCATAGATGAACCAACAGAAATTCTAAGTCCTCCTTGCAAAAATAAATTCTCAGATATTAGTAGTCGCCACACTCTTTCAATGAATTCTGGATTTGAAGAATTGGATCGCTTAATAATATCCTTTATAAGAGCTTCTTCTCTTTCAGGTTTAAATATGTTCTCACCTGATTTAGCTTTAATTATTTCTTTGGCCAAATTTGATCTATCTTCAATCAATTCGATAAGTTTAGTGTCAATAATATCAATTTTCTGTCTTAACTTTAGTAGTTTTTGATTATTTTCATCCATATGACATCATATATTATTTTCTTTTTGTTAATTGCAAAGGACTATTGTTGAAGAGATACCTTTGGAAATATATATCTATAAGCTTTTAACTGTTTTTTTGGAATAGCATAATTAAATTTAGTAGCTTCGATAACCATAACCCCACCCATATTTCTAAACAATGCTCTTCCTATATTATCTATAAGTTTGTGATTTTTAACTAAAAGTTTATGATTATAAGGTGGAAAATATAAACAAAATTCTACTTTTATTTCCTCGAAACCATGCAAATTAAGTAATTTTTTTATTTGGCTTTTAGAAAAAGGTCTGCACTTTCCAAAAGGATTATTCTCAATATTTGACCACAGACTAAATGAGTTTGGTATAATGAAAATTATCTTACCTTGCCCTTTTAACACTCTCCATAATTCTGAAAAAACCAAATCCAACCTGTCAGACACCTCTAACCAATGAGACATAAATACTTTGTCAAATTCCATATCGTTAAATGGGAGACTTGTTTCGTCAACTTCCAAAGAGGCATTTAATTCATTCCTGTAATATTTGATTTTATTATTAGTTGATGGAATTGATAAAAAATTTATTTTTGAAGCAATATCTTTTTTTCGTAAGTATGGAAGAATGTACCCAAAACCTAAGACATTCTGTGTCAATTTGGTATCTAAAAACTTATGCAATTTTTCTTGAATTGAAATTACTGAAATCTTTCCCAATTCAGAATCATAAAATTCAATTAAATCCTTAAGATTAAAGTTCATTGTTAACCCAAAATATTCAACCTAATGCTTTTACAGTCTCGTTTAATATATTATACATAAAAAATGGAAAATATATTTGAAATTGTTACAATTAAGTCTTTGAGTGATAACTATATTTGGCTTTTAAGAAACAATGTAAAAAATTTAACAGCTGTGATTGATCCTTCAGATGATAAAGATGTGAATGAAGTTCTTTTACTTAAAAATTGGCATCTCAATCAAATAGTTAATACACACCATCATTTTGATCATACAAATGGAAATCTTAAACTAAAAAACAAATGGAAAGCTGAATTAATTGGACCTGAAGAAGAAAAAGATAAAATAAAAAATATTGACAGTTATGTTTCAGATGGCGACAAGATCGAGATTGCAGGTTTAGATGCTTTAATAATCCATACCCCTGGTCACACATTAGGACATGTGATGTATTATCTCAAAAATGAGAAAATTTTATTTGCAGGAGATACTATTTTTTCACTTGGATGTGGAAGGGTTTTTGAAGGAACTATGCATGACATGTTTTATTCTTTGAACAAATTAAAAGAATTAGACCCTAAAACCTTAATTTATTGTGGTCATGAGTATACAGAAAACAATTTGAAATTCGCTCTTGAGGTTAATCCAAATAACAAGAATTTAAAGACTTTTTCAAAAAAAGTTTATAAACTTATAGACGCAGGAAAACCAACTGTTCCTTCACTCTTAGAAGATGAACTTGAATGCAACCCTTTCCTTCAAACTGAAAATGATGAAATTTCAAATTATTTCGATAAAGATAAATTAGAAGGATTAGAGTTATTTTCAAAATTGAGAGAATTGAAAGATAAATTCTAACTAAATACAGTAATTATTAAAATAATGAAAAAAGATAAAACTCAAAATGAATTTATTTTAATAAAAAAATACTCTAACAGAAGATTATATAATTCTTCAAAAAGCAAATATATCAATTTTAAAGAGTTATTTGAGTTAATTAAAAATAATATAGATTTTAAGATTGAAGATCATAAAACTGGGGAAGATTTAACCCAAGCAATTTTACTTCAAACAATATTTGAATTTAAGAACACAAGTAAAAATGTATTTACAGTAAGCTTTATAAAGAAACTTTTTTTAATTTTAAACAAAAACAACTCTGATGAAATATCTATATATTTAGAGGAGTGTTTAAAAAATTATAGTGACTTTAAGAAGACAAAAAAATTAGATTTTGAAAAGATTAATATTTTAGATTTACAACTCCAAATCTTAGAATTGAAAAAACAAATTTCTAAAATAAATTAAACTAATTTTCACTTGAAGATATTTTGTATCCAACTTCTTCACAATCTCCATATATATCAGGTTTTGAAATACTAATAGACAAGTGAGTTATTTTATCAAAAGAAATTATATATTTAAAAATTTGATTTGCTAAAGTTTCAACCAAATTAAAATGTTGGCTTTTAGCAATTTCTTTAATCTTTGTATAAACTAAATTGTAATTTAAAGTTTCATTTATTTTGTCATTTTTAGGATTTACTGTATCAGAAAGAAGAATTTTTATATTTACAATGACTCTTTGAGGTTTTTCCTTTTCATGTTTATAAACACCGATATTACACATAAGTTCTATATTTTTGAAAAAAATTTCCTGTTTTTTATTTTCAGATAATCCCATACTATCCTCTTCTCTATAAAAAAGTTGCATCTCTTTTTTGAGGTGACAAATGAGCTCCACCATCTATTAAAATATTCTCCCCTGTAATACTAAGTGTCTTAATCAAAAACTTTACTGCATTAATTACATCACTTGGATTTGGTCCTTTAAGTAAAGGATTTAATTTTTGGATTCTTTTAAAGTCTTTAGCTCCATGTTCAGGATTAGGTAAAGTAAAACCTGGTGCAATCCCATTAACTCTTAGTTTGGGAGCATATGAAAGTGCGGCAACTTTAGTCAATCCCAGCAAAGCGAATTTTGACAATGTATAAGTGTAATGATCTGGATTTAAGCCAAAAATTTTTGCATCCAACATATTTATAACATTTCCATTAAACTTTTCATTTAGTTGTTTATTTAAACCTTTCACCAAAAATGCAGGAATTTTAAAGTTTGCATGGATATGCTCATCTAAAATATTTTCAGTGAAATCATGGCCTTGGTCATATTTAAAGGCTGAAGCATTATTAATGAGTGTGTATTGCTGATTTTCATCATCTTCCAAAAAGTTAATAGACTCACCGATTAGATCCATGGCATCATTTTCAGAAGTAATTTCTTTTCTTATGAGATCAACCTTACCACCATTCTTAATAATCTCATCTTTTGTCTCCAAAGCTTGTTTTTCTGATTTGTTATAATGTAAAACAATATGAAATGACTCTTTCGATAACTCTTTAGCAATTAAACTACCAAGCCTCTTTCCGCCACCAGTGATTAGTACAATATTTTTCATGTTAAATTATTTCTTTACCTAATAAGTTATAAATCCATACTAAATGCTAGGTATAATCCAGTCTGGGTAAATTTGGGTTCTTAAAATTTCTTTCTGATAATCATGATTTTTAAACAAACCATGATTTGTAACTAAAACTGTAGAAATTCCAGAAGCTAAACCACCTAAAACATCTGTATGTAAACTATCTCCAATCATTGCAATTCTATCAAGATTAAATTTTCGTTGACTTATTTTAAAAATATTTTGTATTGCTTTTTCAAATATATCTAAATGAGGTTTTCCAAAATATTCAATATCAAAGTATTTAGATTTATGAAAATTAAGACTCCAAAAACCTGGTTCAATAGAAAAGGATGACTTTTGTGGAGCTACAATGTCTGGATTGCCCACAAGTATCTTCATTGATGTATTTTGCAACTTATGCTCTAATTTAATTTGTTTATTTTGATCCCAATATTCACAACCTAAGTAAATTATTCCTTCACATTCATTTAACTTAGAAATACTTTCACCTAAAATATGTCCATTAACACCTAATTCGTTTAAATCTGATCCAGGTGAACCTATAACTCCCCATTTAATTTGATCTTGGTTTTTTAAATAATCTTTCAATAAATCCCTACTAGAAATTACTTCTTCATTTTCAAAGGGCAAACACCAGCTGTTAAAGAGTGAAACTTTATTAGATGTTGGATATGATGCTCCATTAGTTAAAACGTTTATTATTTTACCCTTTTCTTTGAGTTCTATCAAAGCATCTTTGACATTCTTAATTAATAGGCTCCCAGTATTTAAAACCCCATATGAATCAAAGATAAACGCATCAAATTTTTCTGATATCTCAGAAATAGAATTTGCAACTTTTAATTTTCCCATTCTTGATGGCTTTGGAAAAATTGATCTATTACTTTCATAGAGATCAATAACTTCATTTATAGATAATTTATTTTGGCTAAAATAATTGTGATAAGTTGACATTATATTTCTTGATAAAAAAATAATAAATTTTATGTTTATAATTGAAGGTTTATAAACTATTTAAAGTATTAATAATACAACAAGTATTTTTAAAATACCTAAATTGGCAAGGAGGGTTGAGAAATGACAAAGATGACTACTGAAGAAGCTTTTGTAAAAGTCCTACAAATGAATGGTATAAACCAAGCTTTTGGAATAATCGGTTCAGCTTTCATGCCAATTTCTGATCTTTTTCCAAAAGCAGGTATTACATTTTGGGACGTGGCACATGAATGCAACGGCGGATATATTTGCGATGGATATACTAGATCATCTGGCAAGATTGCAATGTGTATAGCACAAAATGGGCCTGGAATTACAAACTTTGTTACTGCTATAAAAACTGCATACTGGAATCATACTCCAATGTTACTTGTTACACCTCAGGCTGCAAATAAAACAATTGGTCAAGGTGGTTTTCAAGAGGTAGAGCAAATGGCTTTATTTAAAGATATGGTTTGCTACCAAGAAGAAGTAAGAGACCCATCACGTATTGCTGAAGTTCTTAATAGAGTTATAGAGAAATCAATACGTGGATCAGCTCCTGCACAGATTAATGTCCCTAGAGATTATTTTTGTAAAATTGTAGATATTGAAATGCCTAAAGTTGTAAGATTTGCGAAACCAGCTCCAAATCATGATGATGTTAGCAAAGCTGTAAGTCTTGTTTCTAGTGCTAAATTCCCAGTTATTTTGTCAGGCGCTGGTGTTGTCTTATCTGATGCAATTTCAGAATGTGTAGAATTAGCTGAAAGACTTGATGCTCCTGTTTGTTGCGGATATCAACACAATGACAGTTTTCCTGGTAGTCACCCATTGGCAGCAGGCCCACTTGGTTACAATGGTTCAAAAGCTGCTATGAATTTAATTTCTAAAGCTGATGTTGTACTTGCATTAGGCACAAGACTAAATCCATTTTCAACTTTACCGTGCTACGGTATAGACTATTGGCCAAACTCAGCGAAAGTTATTCAAGTAGATATTAATCCTGACAGATTAGGTCTTTCTAAAAAAATTACTCTTGGTATAAGCGCTGACGCCAAGACTACGGTTAAAGAAATCTTAGACAGGTTAGAACCTAATGCTGGAAACACCGATAGGCAAGCTAGAAAGAAAACTATTGCTGAAACAAAATCTAAGTGGTTACAAGAATTATCTAGTATGGACAATGAAGAAGATGATCCAGGTACAACTTGGAATATTGATGCAAGAACTAGGGAGCCTGAAAGAATGAGCCCAAGAATGGCTTGGAGGGCAATACAGTCTGCATTACCGCAAAATGCTATTATATCATCCGATATTGGAAATAATTGTGCTATTGGTAATGCTTATCCATCTTTTGAGGAAGGAAGGAAGTATTTGGCACCAGGTTTATTTGGCCCCTGTGGATATGGTTTTCCTGCAATTATTGGTGCAAAAATAGCTTGCCCAAATGTTCCTGTTGTAGGTTTTGCTGGTGATGGTGCTTTTGGTATTTCAATGAATGAAATGACTTCCTGTGGCAGGGATGACTGGCCAGGAATTACTATGGTTATTTTTAGAAATTACCAATGGGGTGCCGAAAAAAGAAATACAACACTCTGGTATCAAAATAATTTTGTTGGCACAGAATTAAATCAAGATTTTAGTTATGCTAAAATTGCTGAAGGGTGCGGGTTAAAAGGAGTTCAAGTATGGTCTATGGAAGAACTTACAAATGAGTTAAGGTTGTCTTGTGATGAGCAAAAAAAAGGTATTACAACATTTATTGAAGTTATTCTTAATCAGGAACTTGGTGAGCCTTTTAGAAGGGACGCAATGAAAGCACCTGAAATTGTTGCAGGCATAAATAAAACAGATATGGCAGAACAAACTTTTTAAGATCAAATTGAAGCTATTGTCAGAACAGAAGATGAGATAATATCTTCTGTTGTTGCGCCTCGTGATAAATCGCAAACTGGTTTTTTAAAACCCTGTAAAAATGGACCAATTGATCTAAATTTCCCTAAACTTTGACATAATTTATAAGCAATATTTCCAGCATCTAATGATGGGAAAATCATAACATTAATTCTATCATCATAATGAATACCTTTTCTTTGAGCTATCTCTTTACTGATAGCTGCATCACCCTGAATGGGTCCATACAAATCAAATCCATCTGACTTTAAAGTATTATATACATTTCTTATCATCTTTACACTTTCACCATCCCCAGATTCTAAAGTTGAAAATGAAAGAAGAGCTATTTTTGAAAATCCAAGTAATTTATTAGCCATTTCTGAAGCACTGACTGTAATATCTTTAAGTATTTCTTCATTTACTTTTATGTTTACAGCACAATCTGAAAAAATATACTCTAAGCCTTCTGGTGAAATCATAAGAAAAAAGCTTGAAATATTATTTACTTTGGATGAAATTCCTACTGTTAAAGTTGCTGCTTCTATAACTCTTTTTGTTGGGTTTATAGCTCCCGCAACCATTGCATCAGCTTGACCAAGTGCTAGAATTGACCCAGCAAAATACAAAGGTTTTTTTATTAACTTCTCAGCAATGCTTCGTTTTATATTAGGTCTTTGAACTAAAATTGTAGATACATGTTCTGGTGTTATTTGTTCTCCGTCTAACCATACAATTTGTGCAAGCTTTTCAGTAGATAAATAACTAGCAGCTTCAAAAACTCTTTTGTCATCTTTTTCAGGGAAAACTATTGTATAGTTTTTCTTCCTTGCGATATCAAACGCCTTGTCTAATACTTGCATATATTTTCATTAACTTTATTTATTTTTAGGATAACATAATGAGTTCAGATATTAAAATAAACCGTGGATTAAAAGGTATATATTTTGAACGATCTGGCATTTCTGATATTGATGGTGCAAATGGTAGATTAACCTACAGGGGATATCAAATAAGTGATTTGGCAAAAAATTCTTCTTTTGAAGAAGTTTGTTATCTTTTAATTTATGGAAATTTACCCAATCACAAAGAATTAAAAAGTTTCCAAAAAAAATTAATATTATATAGAAACCTTCCAAAGGAAATCTACAAAATTATTGAATTAACAAAGAATGGGCATCCTATGGATGTTTTAAGAAGTTGTATTTCAGCATTGCCGTCCCTCATAAAATTACAATCAAAATACAATAAAGATTTTTTATTAGAGGATGGAATAAAATTAATTAGCCAAATCCCGGTAATTGTCGCAGCACACGAAAGAATTAGAAATAATCTAGAGGCTATAACACCAGATCAAAGTTTAAATCATTCAGCAAATTGGCTTTATATGCTTAATGGCGAAAAACCTTCGAAAGAAAATGAAAAATTGACTGATTTAGATTTCATGCTTCATGCTGAACATGGCTCAAACGCGTCATCATTTGCAGCAAGAGTTACAATAGGAACAAAGGCAGGGTTATACGACGCTTTTGTTACAGCAATTTCAACGCTATCTGGACCAGCACATGGCGGAGCAGCAGAAGATGTTATGACAATGATTGAGGAAATTGGTGAACCTGAAAATGTTAGAAATTATATAAAAGCAAAAAGGTTAAACAAAGAACCTATAACTGGTTTTGGTCACAGAGTTTACAGAAAGGAGGATCCTAGAGCAGTTTTTTTAAAAGAAGGACTCAAACAATTATCCATTGAGAATAATGAACCAAAATGGTTCAAAATTTTAGAAAACGTTGTATTAGAAATGAAGCCTTATGCTAGACACGGTTTAAATGTGAATGTTGATTTCTATTCAGGAGCGATCTACAATTTACAAAAAATACCTAAAGATTTATATGTTCCTATTTTTTCAATTGGTAGAGCGCCAGGGTGGGTTGCCCAATGTATTGAACAATTTGAAACAAATATATTGATTCGACCACTAACTGAATATAATGGACCCAAAAATAGGCAGTTTAAAGAAATTTCAGAGCGTTAATTCGTCCAAGGCAATGAAAAAGTTTTAACATTAGTAAAGCATTTCATTGCTTCTTGGACACCTTCTTTAATACCATTTCCAGAATCTTTAATACCCCCAAAAGGAGACATTTCAATTCTGTATCCAGGAACCTCCCAGATATTTACTGTACCAACATCTAAACCAGAAATATATTTTTGAATTCTAAAAAAGTTATTTGAACAGACACCTGCAGATAAACCGTAATTAGTAGAGTTGGAAATTTTTATAGTTTCATCATCATTATCAGGCACTCTAATAATTGGAATAATGGGTCCAAAAGTTTCCTCTACAACGAGTTCAGATTTATAATCAACATTATCAACAACTATGGGTGGAAGGAGTGCACCGTTCCTCTCAGGATGATACAATATACTAGCGCCATCTTCAGCAGATTTTATAACACGATTTTCAAATATCTCTGCAGCATTACTACTAATGACTGTTCCTAAATCAGTTTTATAATTCATTGGATCGCCAAATTTTATTTGTTTTGCCTTTTTAAGAATAATAGGCACTAATTTGTCAGCAACCTTATTTTGCACCAAAATTCTTTTAACGGCAGTGCATCTTTGTCCAGAATTCTTTGTTGCTCCACTCACAGCTAACTCAGCTGCTTTATCAAGATCATCTTCATTTAAGTCATTTAAAACTATCAAGGGATCATTCCCACCAAGCTCTAAAACTTGGCGCTTATAGCCAGCTTTATTTGCAATAATTTTTCCAACAGGAACCCCACCTGTAAAAGTAATTAGTTCTATATTTGGATTTGTAATAATTTCATTACCTATTTCTTCTGGAAGTCCAGTTACTACAGAGAGCATTTCTGGTGGAAGTCCAGCTTCGTAAATTATATCCGCAAGATAAATTGCTGTTAAGGGTGTCAGCTCTGTTGGTTTAGCTACTATACAATTATTTGTTGCGATTGCAGGTGCTATTTTGTGAGAAATCATATTCAAAGGGTGATTAAATGGTGTAATAGCTGAGATTGATCGAAGTGGTTCTCTAATTGTAAAAATTTTTCTTGCTTTTCCATGCGGTGTTAAATCACAACTAAATATCTCTCCGTCATCTTGTATGCATAGTTGACCTGCAAGAGTATAAACATCATAGGCACGTCCTATTTCATACAAAGAGTCATTAATCGAAATACCAAGTTCAGAAGTAATGATTGGAGCTAACTCATCTTTTCTTTTTTTGATGATTTCTGCAATTTTATAGAGAATTTGCTGGCGTTCATATCTTGATAGTTTTGATTTATAATTAGCTGCAATTGAAAAAGCTTTTTGAACGTTTTCTACTGTTGCAGTTGGAACACTTCCAACAATTTCTTCTGTAAAAGGATACAACACACTAATTTCGTTTTCAGAGAAAACTGTCTTCCCTGCTATTCGCATTCCTTCATTTCTAATAGTAAATTGTTTTTTCATAAAATTTACACTTCTCTAATTAAAGGACGCTTCACATGCATAAAAGAATGCATCATAATTTTTCAAATCCTTAACCGAACTTAAATTAATTGGTTTATTAACTATAAACGGTACTTTTTGCTCGCTAAGACCCCCATGCGATCTCAAGGGTTCTTTAAGTGATTTAAGATCATGATAACTTTTGGTTTTACCTAATGTTATTTTCTCACTTGATGTGATAACAATTTCACCTATTCTATCTGACGGTAGGTCAAACCTCTTTACTGCCTCATCTTTAGAACATATCTGATCAATTCCCTTTAAAGACTTTAATTTTGAAAAAGCTTCGTTATATATTCTTTTCTCATTAAAATAAATAGTAGCATAGGAACCTAATGCACCATGATGTACAACGTATGGATCTGTTATCGGAAGAATTACATTTGTGCTATTAGTGCCAAATTCTTCATCTAAAAAGTCTTGAATAAAAACAATTTGTGGATCTCCATTTTTATTGTGCTTTGCGCTCATACCATGATCTGCAGTAATAACCATAGTTACGTCAAATTTACTTATTTCTGATAAATAATTATCAATCATAGTTAAAAATTTTATAGCCTCTTTATCTTCTGGAGCATATTTGTGTTGTATATAATCAGTAGTTGAAAGATACATTACATCAGGAAACCATTCTTCTAATAATTTAAGGCCACTAGCAAATACAAATTCAGAGAGTTCTGAGGAATAGACATCTGGAATTGACATATTTAACCATCTTTCTACATTATCGATACCATTAGTTTCAAGTGTGGCACTATTAGCTTTTTCTGATGAAAAACACTTTGTATTTAATTCATTAATTGTAAGACCCGCCCCAAGTAAAGCTCTTAATTTGTCTTTTGCTGTGATAATTCCAATTTTTTTATTTATTTCTTGAAAACTTTTAAATATTGTCGGCGCTCTCAAAAACTTTACGTCATTCATCATAACCTCTTGCCCACTGTCTGGATCTAGAAGATAATTACCGCAAATACCGTGTACAGAAGGAGGGCAACCAGTTACAATTGACATGTTATTAGGATTTGTAAATGAAGGAATAACAGAATCAGCAATATTATAAGAACCAATTTCCATAAAATTTTCAATTGTAGGTATACAATTTTTTTGAAGAGCAATATCTAAATATTCAGGATCACAACCATCAATACATATTACAACTATAGGTTTTAGCGGAACCTTATACTGTCTTTTATTTATATTTATATATGTATTTTTCATAGATTTATTAAAATAATTATTTTTAAAAACTATTTAATTTTTCCCTTTCAGCAATTATTGAATTTTTAGGAATAGCTGATTTTACATTCATCTCTGAAAGTGAAGCTTTAACAGCTTTTAAAACCTTTCTCATTATGTTGTTATCAATTTGGCCAATACAACCTATCCTAAAAGTATCAGCAACGGTAAGTTTACCTGGATATATTATAAAATTTTGATTTTTCATTAAATTATAAAAGGTTTTAAAATTAAAATTTTCATCAGCTGGATATAAAAAAGATACAATTATAGGAGAAATCCATTTGTCAGATAACAATGTTTCAAAGCCTAAATCTCTCATTCCTTCAACAAGAATATTTTTATTTGCCTCGTAGCGATTTAATCTTCCTAAAACACCGCCTTCAGATGCGTGTTGATTCAAAGCAGATAAAAAACCTAAAATAGTATGTGTTGGCGGAGTAAATCTCCACTGACCTTTTTCCTCCATATATTTCCATTGGTCATATAGATCAAGAGATAAAGAATGACTATTATTTTTTGATTTTTCTAAAACTGATTTTTTAGTTAAAACAAAACCAAAACCAGGAACACCTTCAATACATTTATTTGCAGAAGAAACAAGAGCATCAAATTCAATTTCAGCACAATCTATTGGAATTGCTCCAAAAGCTGACATACTGTCAATAAGTAATGACCTATTAAAAGATTTTACTATTTTTGATATTGTTTTTATTGGATTCAAAATACCTGAACTAGTTTCACAATGAATTACAATAACATGGCTAATATGTGGGTCTTGCTCTAATTTTTTTTCTAGTAGCTGAGGGTCAGGAGGTAAAAAATCCCCCATATCAATAAAATCATTATCTCTACCTAAATAATTTAAAATTGTTGAGCATCTTTTACCATAAGAACCATTACTTAAAACCAAAGCTTTATTTGTTTTTGGTACAAAAGTACCTAACATTGCCTCTACAGAAAAAGTTCCACTTCCTTGCATTGGTATTGAAATATATGGGTCTGAATTTTTAATCTTATTTATATTTGAAGTTTGCATTAATATATTGACTAATTTTTCTCTTATTTCAGAAGTAATTTTCTTAAAATCACTATCCCAAGATCCAATATCCCTTAACATTGCTTGTTTTGTAAGTTTTGATGTAGTTAGTGGACCAGGTGTAAGAAGATATTTCTCTAAATTTTCAGGCATAAATTTTCAGTTAAAAATTATATTTACATTAAAATTTTTCAAAATATCTTTAATTTATAACAAAATTAACATTAATTCCATTACCATATCACAATTTATAATTTAAGATTTTATAAGTTTTTTATTGTAATTTCATACAGTTATGTTCAAACTTAAATAAATTTAGAAATGGAGGGAACTAATGAGTAAAATTAAAAACTCTTCACACCAAACGCTAAAGGCTGTGAAGACATTTAACCGAAGAACACTCCTTAAAAGAGGTGCAGCACTTACTGCTTTTGCAAGTGTGGCTCCTTTATACGTGAAAAATGCCTTTGCTGCTACCAGTGGGCAGGTTAACGTTTTAATGTGGGGTGAATATTTACCTGATTCTGTAATTGCTGATTTTAAAGCAAAAACAGGAATCACTGTCAATCATACCAAAATCGGTGATAATGGTGAAATTATAGCAAAAATGAAAGCTGGTGGTGGAGCTGGCTACGATCTTGCTAGCCCAACAAATATGAGAGCACTTCAATGGGAAAATCTTGGAGTTTTAGCGCCATTTGATATGAACAAAATTTCAAATCTAGGAAATGTTAACCCTGGAATGGTTGCTGTTGGAGAAAGAGACTGGAACTTTGGAGGAAAAGGTTCTCATTGGGTACCACAACTTTGGGGTACTGAGTCTATTTCTTGGAGAACTGATAAGTGGACACCTGATGGTCTTCCAAGCTTTGGAGACATTTGGGAACCAAATCCTGGTATTGACGGTGCTTTCATGATGGGAAGAACATATTCTATGATGACTGGATGTGGTATTTGGATGCATCACCAAGGAAAAATGGATTTTTGGTCATCTTACAAAGACGAAGATACAATGAGGAAGAATTGGCAAACAATAACTGACTATTGCATCTCTAAGAAAGCAAATCTTGTTAAGTTTTGGTCAGGTGCAGACCCACAAAAACAAGGTTTCACTTCAGATGGTGTTGTTGTTGGACAAACTTGGGATGGGCCTATTGTATCAATGATGAAAGCTGGTGAACCTGTTGCATATCAAACAACAGATGAAGGAGCACTTGCATGGGTTGATGGTATTACATTATCAGCTAAAGCTGAAAATATTGATGAGGCCTATGAATTAATCAACTATAGTTTCACTCCTGAGGTTGGAGGGATGACTATTAATGAAATTGGTTATAATTCAGCTGTTATTGGTGCTTCTGATTTTTATTCAGATGCAACTAAGGCAATTTCACAAGCTGTTTACCCAGGCGATACAGCATCTAAGTTAAACCCATGGCCACCTGAACCACCATGGTATGCAGATGCAAGAGCAGAATATGCTAATAAGTTTGAAACAGCATAGATAGTTTTAAAATTTCAATTAAAAGCGCTCATATTGGGCGCTTTTTTTTTATAGTTTTTGAAATTATATTTGGTAAAGTAATTTTGGGGGAAATTATGAGTGCTGACGTCGAACTTCAAAATATTTCTGTTACTTTTGGAAATTTTTATGCCGCAAAAAATGTGAATGTAAAGATTAACGAAGGTGAATTTTTTAGTTTTTTAGGTCCTTCAGGATGTGGAAAAACTACAATACTTCGAGCCATATCTGGTTTTCTTGATCCATCAGAAGGAAAAGTTTTAATTGGCGGCAAAGACATGGGTGGCATAGGCCCTAATAAAAGACCAACCTCATTAATTTTTCAAAACCTTGCTTTATTCCCGTTAATGTCTGTGGCAGAAAATATAGCATTTTCACTTGAAGTAAAAGGCGTTGATAAAATTGAAAGAAGAAAAAGGGCAGACGAATTATTAGAACTTATAGCATTATCTGGCCAAGGTGATAAAAAAGTTCATGAGTTATCAGGAGGACAAAAACAAAGAGTAGCAATAGCTAGAGCACTAGCTATAGAGCCACAAGTTTTACTTTTAGATGAGCCACTATCTGCTTTAGATTTAAAATTACGCCAAAAAATGAGAACTGAGCTAAGGGCTATTCAAAAAAGTGTTGGGATCACTTTTATTTATATAACTCACGATCAAGGTGAGGCTCTAACAATGTCTGATAGAGTAGCTGTTATGAACGAGGGAGAATTAGAACAAGTTGGACAAAGTAATGATGTCTATAATTTTCCTCAAACACCATTTGTAGCTACTTTTGTAGGGGAAAATAATGCTTTTCACTGCAAAGTTGTTTCTACCGAAAAAGATTTTGTGAAAGTAGATTTTGATGGCGTACATTTTTTTGCAAAAGCAGGCGGTGATAATAAAAAAAATCATAACTTCAAAAAGGGTCAAGAAGTAATTTTATTTATAAGACCAGAATCAATTTTTATTCGAGATAAGTCGAATAAATTTGAAAATAATTTTTCAGCAAAACTAAAAACAATAGAGTTTGAGGGCAATTTAAAAAATATATACTTAAATCTTAACTCAAAAATGGATGTCAGGTTTAGTGTTCCAAATGCAGTTGATACGAGTAATCTTTCTTTAAATAAAGAAGTTGATTTAACTTTCTCATCTAGTAAAGCAGTCGTTCTTCCAAGTGGTCCATTAGCAGTCGATTAAAGTAAATAGAATGAAATATTTTTTTGATAAAAACGGCCCTCTTATTTCAACTTATTTTTTGATTTCAATATTATTTTGGATAGTATTTTTAATTATAATTCCCCAATTATATATGTTGGATTTATCCTTCAGGCCAAATTTACCGCCATTGCTGAGAGGTGGCCCTGATGATGTGCATACTTTAGTACATTATAAACATTTTATTTTTGGTTCTGAAACGAGCCAGGATAAATTTAATTATGTTGATATTGGGGTATTCTTTAATACCATATTTACAGCTATTTTAGTAACAGTAATTAATCTGTGTTTCTGTTATCCTATAGCCTTTTATATGGCAAAAGTAGCCAGCCCAAGTACTTCTCGCTTACTAATTATATCCCTTATAATTCCATTTTGGATCAATGAGCTACTACGCTCATTTGCATTAAGGATTTTATTTGCAGGAGAAGGAGTAATAAATAATGTCCTATTAGGTACAGGCTTAATAGATACAGGTATTAACTTTATTGCTCAAGATGTTGCATTATATACAGGTCTTACCTATGCATATATCTTACTAATGATATTCCCTCTATATAATGCAATTGAAAGTTTAGATTCTAATCAACTTGAAGCTGCAAAAGACCTAGGATCATCGACAATTAGGACACATTGGAGAATTGTTATCCCCCACGCAAAAGCTGGAATTGCATCTGGTTGTACGATGGTTTTTATGCTTACGGCTGGGGCATTAGCCACTCCAGTAGTCTTAAGTAGTCCTAATACTTACTGGTTTACTCAGCTTATTTATCAATGGTTTAATATGAATGATAATTGGTCTAGAGGCTCAGCATACTCAATTTTATTGCTAACAATTTCGGTAACATTTGTATTGTTAATGATGAGAATATTCAAAGTTAAAATAGGTGAGATAATCAGATGAAGTCTGGTCATTTAATGAATGCCTTACTAGGAATATATATTTTTATATTTTTCACATATTTATTTGGCCCACTTCTAATAATGAGTGTAACAGCTTTTAACTCTGCTGAGTTTCCTTCAATTACTCCTTGGGAATGTTTTAGCTGGAGATGGTTTAATGAAGGCAAAATTGCTTATGATGGACAAAAGCTTGCTGGTCTTGCGACTGACTGGAGGCTTCATGATGGTTTTATTTCAAGTCTCATTATTGGCATTGGTGTTGTCATTTTGTCAGTACCTATTGGACTTGCTGCATCAATAGTTTTAACTCAAGTACACAGCAGATTAAGAACAATTTTTTACTCTATATCGATTATGCCAGTTCTATTTCCTGGAGTTATTATAGGTATTTCTACCGTTGTGCTTTGGGATAGAATAGCGACGATCGGGGGAGAAGGTTTTATATCTGATTTGGGGCGTAATGGAATTTTTCTAACAATTCTTGGTCAAACGTGTTTTATTTCAACATACTGCTTTCTTATATTTGTTGCTAGATTACAAAGATTTGATCAAACTCAAGAGGAGGCAGCACTAGATCTGGGTGCGACACAAACACAAGTATTTTTTAAAATACTAATTCCTTACTTAATGCCAGCTATTGCTTCTTCAGCAGTTATTGCTTTCTTAGCTTCTTTTGAGAATTATAACACTACTGTTTTTAGCATTCTGTCAGATCAAACACTAACTACTGTTATAGCTTCAAAGGTTCGACTTGGGATCAGTCCGGCTATTAGTGCTTTAGCACTTGTAATTATTTTATTAACTCTAATTTTGGCAATTGCCTATGAAGTCATAAGAAGAAGAGAAGATAAAAAGAAAGAAGAAAGACAAAATAGATTATTGTTTGAGGAAACTAAAGATAGCAGACTTAAAAAAGATAATACAAAAACCTTTAAATTACCTCGGACAATATTTTTATTTTTATTGATAATTGTTTTAGGAGGCTTTGGATTGAGCGAATTAGCTAAAAATGGTTTGTATGGAAATGAATGTGTAAAAGCAGCTGAAACAGCTAAAAAGTCAAAATTTTCAGACCAATTAAAATTACTTCAGCAAAACGTAAATACTGTTGATGAAAACACACTTAAAGGAGGCACTTTGGGTGGAACCAATGATTATAATAATATTTTTGCAGATCCTAATCTATTTAAAAACTTTGGAGGTTTTGATAACAAAACTGAAAAGTAAAAAGATATAATAATTAATCATCATCTAATTCTTTTAATATCTCATCTGAATGCTCACCCAATGTAGGCACACCTCTAGAATAATTTAACTTTGTATCTGATAATATTATTGGAGTACGGACACTTTCTGTGTAACTTGTTTTTGCATTTTTATGCTTCATGTTAATTTTTAAATTTCTGGCAATCACATGTGGATCGCTGAAAACTTCTTCTAAATTATTTACTGTTCCAACTGGAACTTTTGATAATTCAAGTAAAATCTTTAAATCATTTTTTGAATATTTTTTAGTTTGAGAACTTATAATATCAACTAACTCTTCTCTATTTTGGACTCTTTTTTGATTGTCACTATACTTACTTGAAATATGTAAATCATTTAACTCTAAAGCTTTGCAAAGTCTTTCAAATTGATCATTGTTACCAACTGCGATGATTAGGTACCCATCTTTTGTTGGGAATACTTGATAAGGCACAATATTTGGGTGTTTATTACCCATTCTTTTTGGAGGTGATCCAGAGACGAAATAGTTGGAAGCTTGATTTGCTAAAACTGCAACCATGCTATCCATAAGTGAAAGGTCAATATGTTGTCCTTTATTATTTTTCTCCCTCATTGTCAGAGCAGATTGTATTGCAATAACTCCATAAAGGCCTGTAAAAATATCAGCAAATGCAACACCCATTTTCTGGGGTTCATTATTAGGTTCGCCAGTTAAATCCATAATGCCTGATAAAGCCTGAATAATAAAATCATATCCTAACCTTTCAGCGTATGGCCCTGTTTGCCCAAAACCTGTAATTGAACAATAGATTAATTTTGGATTTAATTTTGAAACAGATTCATAATCAAGTTTATATTTTTTTAGTCCACCAACTTTAAAATTTTCGATTAGAACATCACTTTTCTTTATAAGCTTATTAGCCACATTTAGATCTTCTTCATCTTTAAAGTCTAAAACAATTGATCTCTTCCCACGATTACAAGATTGAAAATAAGCAGAATCTAAATCTCCACTTTCTCCCTGAACAAAAGGTGGACCCCATTTTCTCGTTTCGTCACCTTCTGGGCTTTCAATTTTAATGACTTCTGCACCTAAATCAGATAAAACTTGTCCTACCCAAGGTCCAGCTAACACTCTGGCAAGTTCGACAACTTTTATCCCTTCCAAAGGATATTTCATTAGAAAAAAGCTTGTAAGCCAGTCTGGGCTCTACCTAAAATTAAGGCATGAACATCATGAGTTCCCTCATATGTGTTAACAGTCTCCAAATTACACATATGCCTCATTACATGGTAATCCTCCATAATTCCGTTTCCACCATGAAGGTCACGAGCCTGCCTTGATATTTCTAGTGCTTTACCACAATTATTTCTTTTAACTATGGAGATCATCTCAGGAGCAATTTGATCCTCATCAAAAATCCTACCAACTCTCAAACTAGCCTGAAGTCCCAGAGCAATTTCAGTTTGCATATCTACTAATTTTTTCTGCCATAATTGAGTTTGGGCTAATGGCCTACCGAATTGCTTCCTATTTAACCCATAATCTAAACTAGCTTTCCAACAAAATTCTGCAGCACCCATTACTCCCCAACTTATTCCATATCTTGCTCTATTCAAACATTCAAAAGGTCCTTTTAAACCCGAAACTCCATCTAATAACTGTTCCTTTGGGACAAAAACATTTTCTAAGATTATCTCACCAGTTACTGATGCCCTAAGGCTCATTTTGCCATTAATCTTGGGAGCGCTTAAACCCTTAACTCCTTTTTCTAGGATAAAGCCCTTTATTTTATTCTCGTGTTCCTCTGATTTTGCCCAGACAATAAACACATCTGCGATTGGACTATTGGAAATCCACATTTTAGAGCCATTCAAAATGTATCCATCACCATCTTTCTTTGCAAAAGTTGTCATTGAGCCTGGATCTGAACCTGCATTAGCTTCTGTTAGGCCAAAACAACCGATATAATCTCCAGTTGCTAATTTAGGAAGGTATTTTCTTTTTTGTTCATCGCTTCCAAATGCAAAAATTGGGTGCATTACCAAACTAGACTGAACAGACATCATTGATCTATAACTAGAGTCAATTCTTTCAATTTCCCGTGCTATTAATCCATAAGAAACATAATTGGCACCAATACCTCCATATTCTTCTGAAATTGTAGCACCTAATAAACCTAATTCTCCCATTTCCTTAAAAATTGATGGATCTGTATTTTCATTTTTCCAAGCTTCTTTTATTCTTGGTAATAACTTTTCCTCAGAATATTTCCTAGCAGTCTCCATTATCATCTTCTCTTCTGGAGAAAGCTGCTTATCAATAAGAAATGGATCTGCCCAATTAAATAATGCCATAGATTTTTGCATCCTTTGATGTTTAAATGGTAAATTTAAATTATTAATAATTTAATTTAATTTATATTTAATTATTATCAAATTTTATTAAATTTATACTTAATAAATATATAATGAGTTGAGTGATTGACGACAATCAAAAATATTGAGAGCTTTGTTTACCGCTACCCATTATCCAAACCAGTAATTACTTCGTTTGGTGTAATGGACAATAGGCCAATGTTAATTCTAAAAATAACAGATAACAATGGCATGAATGGTTGGGGAGAAGTATGGTGTAACTTCCCATTGACTGGAGCCGAGCATAGAGCAAAATTAATCGATAATATATTTAAACCTTTACTCGCAAATTTTGACATTATTACTCCTGAGAAAACATACGAATACTTAGTGTCGAAAACAAAAATTTTATCAATTCAGTCTGGAGAGCCTGGACCAATTGCTCAATGTATTGCAGGAATTGATATTGCCGTTCATGACTTGATTGGGAAAGTTGAAAATATTTCTTTATGGAAGAAGTTTGGCGGAAATAAAAATATAATTCCTTGTTATGCAAGTGGCATAAACCCAACTAAACCTGAATTAACAGTTAAAGATGCAATAAAAAAAGGCTATTCATCCTTTAAACTTAAAATTGGGTTTGGACTAAAAAAGGATTTAGGAAATATAAAAGAAATAAAGAATATATTACCTGAAAAATCATCTTTAATGGTAGATGCAAACCAAGCTTGGAATTTACATGAAGCTATTGAAGCTTGTAGACTATTAGAGGATTTAAATTTATGTTGGCTGGAAGAACCAATACCAGCAAATTCTGAAATAAAGGAGTGGATCCATTTAAAAGATAGGACAAAAATTACCCTAGCAGCAGGTGAAAATTTTAATAGCCATAGAGAATTCTCATCTTTTTTTCAAAATAAAGTCTTTGGCTACCTCCAACCAGATATTGCTAAATGGGGTGGCTTTACTGAATGTTCAAAACTTATAAAAAATATAATTCAAAATAAAATTACTTATTGTCCACATTATTTAGGAGGTGGGATAGGATTAGTTGCATCTGCACATTTATTATCTGCTTCAAATGGTAAAGGTATTTTAGAAGTCGATATTAATGATAACCCACTCAGATCTGATATAGTCGGAGATATCTTGCAAAAGAATAGTGGCTTTGCAACTTTAAGTGATATTCCAGGCTTAGGTTTTGAGCCTAATTTAAAAGCCATTAGTAAATATTTAGTTGCACATTAATATTTTTATCTATTAGATAAATTAATTTACTGGAGCTCTTATGAAAACTGTTTTTGTTCTTTTTGACTCAATTAATCGTTTAATGCTAGAGCCATATGGTAGTAAAATTTTAAAAACTCCAAATTTTCAAAGACTATCAGAAAAGGCTGTTACATTTGACTCACATTATATAGGATCCATGCCATGTATGCCGGCAAGAAGAGATATGCAAACAGGTAGACATTCATTCTTGCATAGATCATGGGGGCCAATGGAGCCTTTTGATAATTCTTTCCCGGAACTTCTGAAGAAGAAAAAAGTTCACTCTCACTTAATTTCTGACCATTATCACTATTGGGAAGATGGAGGAGCAACATACCATACAAGATATAGTTCACATGAGTTTATAAGAGGACAAGAATCAGATCCTTGGAAAGTTTTACTTGATTCACCAATTGATAGAATAAGAGAAAAGTATCACCCAAGTCAGAATGATATTGAGTCAATGCAAAATCCATATAATTATATGATAAATAGAGAATTCATTAATAATGAAGATGAATTCCCATCTGTCCAGTGTTTTAAAAGCGCTATTGAATTTTTAGATTTAAACAAAAATGCTGACAATTGGTTTTTACAGATAGAAACATTCGACCCTCATGAACCATTTTTTGCACCCGAAAGATTAAAGGAAAAATTTAAAACAAATTATAAAGGTCCAATTTTAGACTGGCCTAGATATAACAGAGTTACAGAAGATCAAGAACACATTGATGAAATTAGAGCAAATTATATGGCCTTATTATCTCTTTGTGATGAATTGCTTGGAAAGCTTTTAGACTACTTTGATGAAAACAATTTATGGAAAGATACAGCACTTATAGTTGGGACTGATCATGGATTTCTCTTGGGAGAACACGATTGGTGGGCAAAAAATAGGATGCCCTTATATGAAGAAATTTCTCACATACCATTATTCTTTTTTCATCCTGATCATAAACACACTTCTGGACAAAGAAGAACAAGCTTAACACAAACAATCGACTTAATGCCAACTATTTTAGACTTGTATGGAGTCAAAGAACCACCTGAAGTACAAGGATATTCATTAATGAAAATTTTAAATGATGATAAACCTGTACGAAGTGCTGGAATGTTTGGTTATTGGGGAGGTGGAATTAATATAGTTGATGGCAAGTATACTTATTTTTGTTATCCAAAAGATATGCTCAACCAAGACTTATATCAATATACTTTGATGCCAACCCACATGACAAAATTATTTACTGTTGAAGAACTAAAAAGCGCAAGCCTTGCTGGACCTTTTGATTTCACAAAAGAGTTGCCTGTTTTAAGAGTGGCTCATAAATCAAAAGCTGGTACAAAAACACATTCATTTCATTTTCCAGAAAAAATGGAAGATACACAAAGTGTTATTTATGATGTTTTATCTGATCCTGGACAAACAAAACCAATAACAGATCAATCTATTTTTGATAGATTAAATAAAGAAATGATGAGGCTTATCAATGAAAATGATGCACCAATGGAAACAATTCTAAGAATGGAAGAAAGCATAAGGTAGCCTCTTTAACTGATATCTAATTTTGGACTTTTTGAAGCTCTTCAATAATTATTTTGGAAATAATATTACAGTCTTGAACAGTGAATGTAAGTGGTATCCTCATATCAAAGGTTTTAGCTAAAATTCTAAGTGTGTTTGCTAGTCTCGGAATATTATCTAAATATTTCCAACTATCATAACGGCTTGTATAAGCTACAGGCTTTTCATCACCAAACCATTTTAATTCAACACCACGAGCTTTACAATTATTTATAAAAGACTTTATTTGTTCATTATTTAGACTATCAATTCTAAATTGAATTGATGAACCAACGAAATATTCATCACTATCTCTATTAGGGAAAAAAATACCATTTTGTTTTTTTAGATTATCGTTTAATACGTTATATAATTTATTCCATTGTGTAACTTTTTTATCTAATTCTTCTAATTGTGGAATAAGAACAGAAGACCTGAGGTTATCCATCCTGCCAGAAAAATTTGCTGTTTCTAGTTTAACTTGATCAAAAATATTTTCACTAGGAGAAGAAGCGTGCCTTCCGTATAACATGTATGATCCAGAATGAATTATTGCTTTTGCAATAATTTCATCATTATCAGTTGTAAGAAACCCCCCCTCACCAGAATTTATATGTTTATATGTTTGAGTAGAAAAAGCTGAGACCACCCCAAAGTTGCCTGATCGTTTACCGGCCCACTTTGCTCCCATAGTATGAGCGCAGTCTTCAATTATTTTAATATTGAGTGAATTACAAAGGTTTACAAGTTTATTCATATTAGTCATATGACCTCGCATATGAGACAGAAGTAGAAACTTTGACCCAGAAGACTTGGCTTTTAATTCTAAATCATTAAGGTCTATATGAAAATTATCATTAATATCTATCAGTACAGCTTTAGCTCCGACATTTTCAATAGCTCCAGGTACAGGCGCAAGTGTAAAAGCATTTGCAAGAACTTTATCACCTGGCTTAACACCAGATGAGCGCAAAGCAAGTTGTATTGCAACTCCTCCAGAAGTGCATGCTAGGCAATATTTAGCCCCCTGCCATTTAGAGAACAAAACCTCAAGTTGACTTGTAATTGAAATTTCACCTTCTTCTGTATTGTACCTATGCAATTTTCCTGAATTCATTACAGAAATTGCATTTTCAATACCCATAATTGGTATTGCCTCTTGTTGAGTAAACGATTTTTTAAATTTCAATTCCAATTTAACTAATTATTCTTCTTTAATTCATTAATTTGATCATCAAGATGTTTTTTAATCATTTTTTTTAGATCATTTTCAAACCATTTGTTCAATGTGGGAAGCAATAGTTTTTCTATTTCAACTTTTATATTCTCTTTTATCTGGTTTTCCTTAATTAAATCAATTTTGATATCTTGTTTTACTAATTTACTACCTAAATCGGTTAAGTTTTCATTTGTAGAATTATTGTCAGTCATTTTTGTTGTTTCATGAGTGTTTTCATTCCAACCTATTTCCTTGATAATATTATTAAGTTTCTTTCTTTTCCACAACTCATAAAATGTAAGCATTGCAATAGCAGACATCACAATCCCACCACCGTATAGTGTATTTATTGCAGGCACCTCTCCAACAAAGTACCAAACCCAAAGTGGGCCTAGCGTAAATTCAAGCAACATAAATAAAGTAATTTCTGCAGCCAGCAAGTGGCGCGTTGCAATAATAAAAATTGCATGTGCAAAACCATTTAAAACTCCACCCCAAATAAAAGATAAAATAATATCATTATCAGATATGTTTATATCATTTCCTTTTATGATAAATCCTACTAGACCAATTATTAATGCTGGAACAATTAATGTTGGCAACATATCGATATGCCTATTTTTTCTCAAAATTACAGGAAAACAAGAAAAGCAAAGCAAAGTAAGAATTGCCATTAAATTTCCAAATGCGCTGCCACTGCTGATACCTTCGTAAACCATGATGACTATCCCAACAGCAGCAAATGCCATCATAATAATTGTGGGTAATTTTATAGTTTCTTTGATAAATAAATAAGCTATTAAAGCGGTCACAAATGGAACTGAACTTAGTATAAACAGAACATTTGCTACAGTCGTGTTATCTAGTGCATGCATATAAAAAATTTGTGCGCTACCCAAAAACACTCCTGCTATAATTCCCCATCTTCCGATAGCAAAAATTTGTTTGAAAATTTTCGTTCTATATTTAATAAAAAGAATTAAAATTAAGGCAGAAATCCATGAAACTGATCTATAAATATTAATCTGCCAAATGTCAGCACTTTCCATGTTTCTAAAAAGTAGAGGGCCTATACTTATGGTAATGCAACATATTATCATTAGGAACATTCCCAATCCTCTTCTGGGAGTTTGTTGCAGATTTTTATCTATTAATTTTTGAGTTTTACTATTCAATTAAAACGCCTTAAGTAATCAAAACTTTGATATCGCAGTTATTGCCAGCCTTATACCAGTAATCAAAAATAGAAACCATATTATCTTATAAAAATTTTGCGGTGATAAAAAATTCCTTAAAAAAGAACCTAAATAAAAACCAAGAAAAGCGCATAAAGTTCCAAACAATGCAGGCAAAAGCATGTAGGATTGTAGCACTCCAGATAGTAAATAACCAGTTCCAACAGATACACAACCAATAAAGATAAATAATCCATTTCCTGCAACAAATTGGTTTGGTTTTAAATTTTTCATAGAAAGATAGAGAACTCCCACAACCCCTAAAATAGATGTCAATCCTCCTACAATACCAGACACAATACCAAAAAATAGTTGCCATTGTTTGTCGAAAATTTCTGAAATTATAAGCCTTTTGCTGAATATATTATTTAAGCTAAATAAAATAACTACCGTGGCTAAAATTGTCATTAAAGCTCGATCACCCAGTAAAACAACAAGAAAAGAAATTAGGAAGCCCACAATTATTGAAGAGATAACAAAAATTCTATATTTATTGATTATTGGAATTGGATTACCAGTTTGAAAAACCTGAAAAAAACTTACCAAAAAAATTGGTATTATATTAAGACCTATTGCTTCTAATGGAGGGATAAAAACTGATAATAAAGCAATGCCAATGGCAGGCAAACCCATGCCAAATAATCCTTGAATTATGCCAGCTACAAAAAATACAGCCGCCATTAAAACATATAATTGATGATCTAAAGAAATTATTTCCATTTTCCTATTATAGATTATAGTAAATATTATGTGAGATAATTCATAATAATTGATCTCAACGGATAAACAATTATAGCATTTTTAATTTTATAGATAGGATATAGTTTATGATTGAAAGACCTTCCGGTATTAAAATTGAGAAATTTTCACCTACACTTGGAGCAATAATTACTGGTGTAGATTTGTCTCAAAAAATTAGTGATGCACAATTTAATGATATAAATCAAGCATTTCTAGATTACCAAGTATTATTTTTCAAAGATCAAAAAGAAATACCACCTGAGTTGCATATTGAATTTGGTAAGAAGTTTGGAGAACTTCATAGTCATCCTGCTGCACCAACCATGGAAGGGTATCCAGAAATTTTTGAAATTCACGCACACAAAGATAGCAAAATAGCAAATGGGGAATTTTGGCACTCTGATGTATCTTGTGACAAAGAACCTCCTCTCGGAACCATGTTACAATTGCATATATTACCTGAAACAGGTGGCGATACTATGTTTTCAAATATGTATGCCGCTTATGATGAATTAAGTAATAAATATAAAGAAATACTAGACGGACTAATAGCCATTCATGAATCTGAACATATATACAAAGGAAGATATAGCGATAGAGGTGTAAGTGAGGATAAAATTGAAACTCCTACTGCAAAGCATCCTTTAATCAGAACACATCCCAAAACAGGTAAAAAGGCTATATACGTTAATAGAACTTTTACAACAGGCATTGATGGAATGAGCAAAGAAGAGAGCTCTTCTATTTTAAATTTTTTATTCAACCACTGTGAGCATGTTAACTATCAAATAAGATACCGATGGTCTTTAAATGATTTGGCCTTTTGGGATAATAGATGCGCGATGCATAGAGCAATTTGGGACTATTGGCCAAATGAAAGGAAAGGGAGAAGAGTTACCATTAAAGGCGATATTCCAAAATAAGTAAACAATTAATGAAAACATCACACCTTATTGTTAATACACTCTTAAAAGCTGGAATAGATAAAATTTTCTCTCTTTCAGGCAACCAAATTATGCCAGTCTATGATGCTGTGATTGATAAAAAAATAGACATCATTCATTGCAGGCATGAAGCTGCTGCGGTCTTTATGGCTGATGGTTATGCTCAAACTTCTGGAAAAATAGGGATATCATTAGTTACTGCAGCTCCCGGTTTTACTAACGCGTTAGGCCCGCTTTATGCTATAAAAGCAAATCAATCGCCAATTTTACTTTTATCTGGTGACAGTCCGTTATCTCAAGATGGACTAATGGCATTTCAAGAGTTGAACCAGTATGAAATAATTAGAGAACTTGTAAAGAAAAGTAAGAAAATTAATCAATTAAATGAAATAGAAAATAATATTTATGAAGCAATTGATTTAGCAAGATCGGGTAGACCTGGGCCTGTTCATTTGTCTTTACCATTTGATATCTTAAATGAAACAATTTCTAAGAATAACACTTCTATTTCTACTAAAGATAAAAAAACTGATCCTCAATTAGCTTCATCAACTCTAAAAAAAATTAATGATATAATTAATGCAAGTGAAACTCCTTTGGTTATCACAGGCCCATCTCTATCTGAAGCAAGGAATAAAATTTTGTACCAAAAACTTAATAAATTTATTAAGTTACCAATAATAAATATGAGTAGCCCAAGGGGAAGTAATGACCCATCATTAGGAAATTTAAAGACAATCCTTACAGAGGCTGATCTTATTATAACAATAAATAAAGATATAGACTTCACACTCGGATATGGTTCAAAAGAGAGAATTTCATCAGATAAATTTATTTTTGTTGATTATGAGAACGGTCCAATCAATCACGCAAAAAAAATTTTAAAAGAGAGATTATTACTTGAGGTAAAAGCTAATCCCTCACAACTTTTATCAAAGCTAGCTGAGATGAATTTTTTAAATGATTACACAACATGGATCAATCGGATTAAATTTTTATCAACGCAAAGACCTGAAAAACCCAAATCTATAAATAAAATTACCCCTTATGAGTTATGCAATTCTGTTGTATCGGAAGCAGAAAATTTTTCAAATGTAATATATATTTCAGATGGTGGTGAATTTGGTCAGTGGGCACAATCAATTATTCCAAAGTCAAAAGCCATTACAAATGGACCTTCAGGGGCAATAGGTGGCTCAATACCCCAAGCAATAGGTGCATCCTTTGCAAACCCAGATGCAATTGTGGTTTGTTTTCTTGGTGACGGGACTGCAGGTTTCCAAATAGCAGACTGGGAAACCGCACGAAAGTATAAACTTCCTATCATATATATAATTGGTAATGATCAAAGATGGGGTGCTGAAGTAGAAATACAAATTAAAGATTATGGAGCAGAAAGAGCGAAGTATTGCATGCTAGATGAGGAAACTAATTATGCCAATGTAGCATCTGGTTTAGGATGCAAGGGATTTAAAGTGAGTTCAATAAAAGAACTAAAAAAAATAATTAAAGCAGTTTTTTCATCAAAAGAAACTACAATTATTGATGTGAATATTGAAGGTCTTCCTGGACCAACTTTATAATTTTATCTGAGGCAATCAATTGACTGAAGAAAATAAAAATATACCCCTAGTTGGATATGCAAACAGATTATCTGTAAGGCCGAAAGAGACAATAAGTTTCAAAGTATCATCAGAACTTAAATCTGATTATTTGGTAGATTTATATAGGTCTATTTCAGCAGATCCAAATCCAGAAGGGATTGGAATAAAAGAAGAAAAG
>CACMFN010000018.1 GCA_902612965.1 uncultured SAR116 cluster alpha proteobacterium
AGAAATCATATTCTGAATAAAATTTTCATGACCTGGAACATCAACATAGCCTATATTGTTTTGGTTATTTATCTTTTTATATGCAAATCCAAGATCAATTGACATTCCTCGTTTCTTTTCTTCTGGAAGTCGGTCGGTGTCTACTCCAGTGAGTTGTTTGACTAAAGAGGTTTTGCCGTGATCTACATGACCAGCCGTAGCAATAATCATTTACTTTTTAATAATTTTAAATTCAATTTTTTTAGTTGTGATAGAAATTGACTCTCATCTTCGAGGCAACGTAAATCAAATAATATACTATTGTCATGAATTCGACCAATTACTGGAATGGGTAACTTTCTAAACTCAGTGTAAAGTTTACTCAGATATTTATTCGAATTCGTACTGATCTTTATTGCACAACTTGGTATTAATTCGACTGGTAATGAACCACTTCCTATTTGACTTTTACAATCTACAATTTCTACATTTGCTATTGTTTTAAGTTGATTATTTATGTCTTTGAAAACTCTTTTTGCTGTATTATATATTTCCTTTTTCTTTCTATTCAGCATTCTTAATGTTGGAATTTCTTTTATGGCTGTCTCAGTATCATTATATAACTTAAGTATTGAGGCAAATGCTGCAATTGTCATTTTATCACACCTGAGCGCACGTTTTAGTGGGTTCTTATTAATTTTATCTATTAAATCTTTTCTCCCTAGAATGATACCACATTGGGGGCCACCAACGAGTTTATCCCCACTGAAGGTTATTATGTCTGCTCCATTAGACAAAACTTCTTTTGGCATACTCTCTTTAGGTAATCCTAAAAGTTTTAAATCTATTAATGAACCACTTCCAAGATCAACCATAAAAGGGAGACCATGCCTTTTTGATAACTTTGCTAAATCTTTATGATTTATGTTTGAAGTAAACCCTTTTATAACAAAATTGCTTGTATGTGCTTTTAGAATTAATCCAGTTTGTTTTTTAATTTCGGTTTCAAAATCCTCAATATGAGTTCTATTTGTAGTGCCAACTTCTTTAAGTTTACAATTAGCGCTTGTCATAATTTCAGGCAACCTAAACGAACCGCCAATTTCAATCAATTCACCTCTACTAACCAAAACCTCTTTTCTCTTTGCTAGGCTATTTAGTACGAGTATAACAGCAGCTGCATTATTATTAACAATTGTGCATGCTTCCGCTCCCGTAATATCGCAAAGCATATCACTAATATGATTGTCTCTATTTCCCCTTTTTGTTTTTAAAATATCATATTCAAGATTAGAGGGACTTTCTGCAATCTCTTTAACATCTTGTAATGTCTTAATAGGAAGAATTGATCGACCAAAATTTGTATGTATAACAGTTCCAGTTAGATTAAAAACTGGCCTTAAAAGATCATTATCTATCTCTGAAATTTTAGCCCTTAGGTTAGAAAGAAAAATATCAATATCTATTTTATTGATTTCATTTTCTGAAGTTAAGGCCTCTCTTAAATCTTTTTGAACTTCTCTAATTTTTGACAATACTAATGAGTTTCCTAAATTTGAGATCATTTCTTGGACTTCAGGCAATTTTTGAATTTTATGCACTGCAGGTAAGGAACTTAGTAAAGATTTATTATACGAAAGATTATTCATTTGCTTTGTTTCAATCTTAAATTAATAAAAGTCTAGATAAAGTTTAAGTTAACTTCAACTTTACGCATACAAATTTTTAAATTATTTTCTTGTCATAAAAATTCATCGAAATATATATATCAATATAAATTCAAAAGGACATGCATATGGGAAATCTACAGGAAGAAAGCGACCTTCATAATACAGTACAAATAAGCGCAAGAAGGTTTGAAGAGTCTCCATTTATTTCAAGAATAGATGATTCAAAAATGATTAGAGGTGTTTATGCAGGAAGATACCATGCAATATATAACGGTGAAGACGTTTTGCATCAATATTGGACGCTGAGAAAAAAAGCTTTGATTTTTGATGTCCCTGAAAAACCTATAGAAATTTCAGGTCCTGATGCCACTGCCTTTCTAGACAAAGTATTAACAAGAAAAATATCAGAGCTTCAAGAAGGTAGAGGTTTATACGCTCTAGCTTGCACTCCACAAGGAGGGATATTCATGGACGGCGTAGTGTTTAAGTTTAGTAACAATAAATACTGGTATGTTCAGGCAGATGGTGATTTTGAAACTTGGCTTTTAGCACACACTGAAGGTTTCGATGTAAGTATAAAAGACCCTAAATCTAGAGTTTTACAAATTCAAGGTCCTTCATCAATGGATATAATGAAAGAATTAACAGATGGAAAACTGGATGAAACTCTTAAATATTATCGATCTGGATTTTATAAAATTGATAATCAAAGAGTGTATATATCCAGAACTGGATTTACTGGAGAACTTGGCTATGAAATTTTTTGTTTAGGCCATGAAACTGATCATGTTGCACTTTGGGATAAAATAACTAGTGTAGGTAACAAATACGGAATGGAATTTTCATCAACTCGTTCAATAACTATAAGAAGGATTGAAGCAGGTATTTTAGGAAACTTAACTGATATTGATACCACAATAACTCCTTTTCAAGCTGGATTGGACAGCATTGTTGACCTAGATAAAGATTATTTTGTTGGTCAAAAAGCACTTTTAAATTCTGACAAAAGTACTTTATTATTTGGGTTCAAATGTAGTGAAAAAACTCCCTCCTCAGGCAGTGTAATAATTCATGATGATGAAGATGTAGGTTATATAACAGCAGGTGTTGATTCTCCTACATTAAAATGTGGCATTGGATATGTTAGATTTAGTGAAAAAGGAGAATGGATTGGCAAAAAACTTAACATAAAATTCAGGGATGGATCAGTTTCAACTGGAGAAGTTGTTGAGTTGCCATTTTTTGATCGTGAAAAGCTACTTTTGAAAGGTATTAAAGACAAAGCTCTGGAAGATTAGGTAAATTATTATTGACAGCCATAAATATTAATTGAAAATATTAAATAAGTTTAATTTTGATAGGGAAGCTGAAATATGAAAAAATTATTTTTAGGTTTTTTAATTGGATTTTTTTCTCTAACGCTGTCTATAAATTCCGCATTTTCAAGCAGTATACCAGAGTCTAAAGATCCTATTAAAATTGTTATAAATGACTGGACTGGCCAGCACGTATCAACAAAAATTGCAGGCGAAGTTCTTAAAAAAATGGGCTATAATGTAGAATATGTTTCTGCAGGGGCATTGCCTATGCTTGCAGCTATTGCTGCTGGTGATTTAGATTTTGTTACTGAAGTTTGGACTAATAACGTTAACCAGTTTTATCATGATGGAATAGCTAGTGGTGACATCATACTAGTTGGAGAGTTAGGACTTTCACCTCAAGAAGGATGGATTTATCCGCCATATATGGAAGAAAAATGTCCAGGTTTACCAAATTATATGGCTCTTTATGACTGTGCAATGGCTTTTGGAAGAGCTGACACTTTTCCGAAGGGTAGGCTAATTACATATCCAGCAGATTGGGGAACAAGATCCAAAGATGTTGTTGCAGCAATTGATATGCCTTTCATACCTATCGCAGGTGGAAGTGAAGGAGCCATGGTTGCTGAACTTCAAAGTGCTATTAAGAAAAAGGAGCCAGTGATTTCTATGTTCTGGCAGCCACATTGGATTTTTGCTACTCAAGAATTTAATTGGGTTACATGGAACCCTGTAGACGGTCCATGTCAGGAAGAAACTCAAAAGAAAGATACT
This sequence comes from uncultured SAR116 cluster alpha proteobacterium, assembly GCA_902612965.1. Taxonomy (GTDB): domain Bacteria; phylum Pseudomonadota; class Alphaproteobacteria; order Puniceispirillales. Next base: position 3,743 of record CACMFN010000018.1, read on the forward strand.
GCATGTGGTTTTGAACAAGCTAAAGTTGTGAAAATTTCCTCAAAGCAGTTTAAGGAAAAATACCCTCATGCATTTAAATTCTTAGATGCTTATACATTAAATAATGACATCGAAAACCTAGGTATGTTAGAGATTGATGTAAATGGCAAAAAGTTAGAGGCTTGGGTTGATGAGTGGATTGCCGGCAATGAAAGTGTTTGGCAAGCTTGGATTGATGCAGCAAAAAGTTAATCTAATATTAATCTAATTTAAGGAGCGACAAATTTTTATTGTCGCTCCTTACTTATTTTTAAATTAAAAAATCATGGCATCTAAAGAAATAAAACTATCATGTCGAAATGTTTGGAAAGTCTACGGAGAAACCCCGGATAATTTTTTCGATAATAATAATGGCAATGTTTCAGATCCCTTAAAATTAGCTCAGGAAATGAACCATAAAGAGCATATTGTTGCAAATGCTAATGTTAGCTTTGATGTTCATGTAGGCGAAATATTTGTAATAATGGGTCTCTCTGGCTCTGGAAAATCAACAATCATTCGCTGTTTGTCAAGATTAGTAGAGCCTACAGCAGGAGAAGTAATTTTAGATAATGAAGATTTGCTTAAAAAAACACCTAAAGAATTGACAGAAATTAGAAGACATAAAATGGGGATGGTATTTCAGAATTTTGGGCTTATTCCACATTTAAATGTTATTGAAAATATAGCTTTTCCTCTAAAAATACAAAATTTCAACAAAGATACTTGTTTTGAAAAAGCAAAAAAAGTTATTGAGTTAGTTGGTCTGGAAGGCAGAGAAGAAAATTACCCATCACAATTATCAGGCGGCCAGCAACAACGAGTTGGTATAGCGCGTTCATTAATTGTTGAACCAGACGTTTGGTTTCTAGATGAACCATTTTCCGCATTAGATCCCCTTATTCGTAGGCAGATGCAAGACGAGTTTATGAAAATTCAATCAGTTTTAAATAAGTCGATAGTTTTTATTACTCATGATTTTGTAGAAGCTCTTCGAATTGCTGATAGGATGGCTATAATGAGAGATGGGTTTATAGTCCAGTTTGGAAGGCCAATTGATATTGTGATGAATCCAGTTGATGAATACGTTAGAGACTTTACAGGGGATGTGCCGTTTGAGAGATTTTTAAAAGCTGAGGATTTGATTGAAAAGCCAAAAAGCAGAACTGACAATTTGAAAACAATTTCAAGAACAACGCCAATCCAAGAGATACTCCCTCAGCTTGCTGATTCAAAAAATGGATTAGCTGTTGTTGATGATAAAAATAAAGAATTAGGCATTATTACACCGCAAGGAGTAATCAATGTAATGGCATCTGCAGGCTCAAAAAAAGTACAAAATAAAAAATGAAAACATTACTTAAACTAGATTTATTTCAGTGGTTTTTTGTAATAGCAATTACGGTTTCATTTCTATTAATGCAAAATCAATTTGTATGGTTAAAAGAGTTTCCTAAAGAATTTATTTTTCCATTGTCTGCTATTTTAAATTCTGGAATGGAGTGGGTTGTTGACTACTCTGGTTGGTTTTTCAAAGGAATTTCATGGTTCTTGGAATGGCCAATTAAAGGTGTGAGATGGCTTTTACATTTTCTTCCATGGACAGTAACCGTTTTTTTATTCTGTTTAGTTTCATACATTGCTTCAGGTTGGGGACTTGTAACTTTTACCCTACTGGCAACTTTTTATATGGTTCTTATTGGATACTGGGTAGAAAGTATGAATTCCTTTTCTTTGGTGGCAATTAGTGTGCCCATGGCAGTTCTTGTTGGATTTGCAATAGGGAGTTGGGGATTTTTTTCAGAAAGGGCAGAAAAAGTTATAAAACCAACGCTTGACTTTCTTCAAACTGTACCCGCTTTTGCCTATTTATTACCAATTTTATTATTATTTGGTTTTGGAACAACAGTTGGCTTACTAGCTAGTTTAATTTACTCATTCCCGCCTATGGTAAGAAATACTATCTTAGGATTGCGCCAAGTTCCATCTGAAATTATTGAATCAGGAATTATGTCTGGAGCCTCAAGTAGACAATTGTTTTGGTTGGTTCGAGTGCCTACTGCTTGGAAGCAAATTCTTTTAGGTGTTAATCAAACCACTATGGCTTCACTAAGCATGGTTATTATTGCATCGATAATTGGCGGAACAGCTGACATTGGTTGGGAGGTTTTAGTATACTTGAGAAAAGCTGAATTTGGAGGTAGTTTGGTAGCAGGTATTGTTATAGCTCTAATTGCAATGATCTTGGATAGAATAACATCTGGTCTTGCAAAAAATTCAGTAACTTACAAACCCCGAGAAAAATCATTTTTGAGACGTAACAAATTCTGGTTTTTAGCAATAACTGGTGTTTTATTTTTTTATATAATGTCATTTATTTTCCCTATTCTAAATCAATGGCCTGAAAGTTATTTTATAAGTCCTGCAAAATTTATTTCTAATGGCCTAGATATATTTATTTTGAATTTTGGAACACAAATTGACTATCTAAAGCAGGTTGCTTTTTTCTTTATTATGTTGCCAGTGAAAATTGGATTACAATTATCAGTAAGCCCCTATACTTGGGGTTTTGAATTAACCCCTTTTCTTATCACTGCCTATTTTATAATTATGATGTTGTTTGCTTCATGGTGTTTTTTAAAATTCAGTAAAGATGTTGCTATTGGGATAATTTTATTTTCAATTTTTATTTACTTTGGACTTACAAACATGCCTTGGCTGCCTCTAATTTTGATATACGGTCTGATAGGGTTTAAAATTGGCGGTTTAAAACTTTCACTAACAATTGTAGCAAGTTTTTTGTTTATTACATTTACAGGTGTTTTGCCTCAGGCGTTACTATCTATTTACCTTTGTGGAATTGCAGTGATTATATCATTTATTCTTGGCTCATCTTTAGGTATTTGGGCTGCTCATAATGACAAAGTATCTGCGTTTATGAGGCCAATAAATGATACTATGCAGACAATGCCGTCATTTGTAATTTTGATTCCATTTGTAATGTTTTTTGGAATTGGAGAATTTACTGCTTTGTTAGCTATCATAGCTTATGCTTTTGTTCCTGCAATGAGATATACAGAACACGGATTAAGGAATTTACCAGAAACAGTTATTGAAGCTGCCCGAATGATTGGATGTTCTCAAACGCAACTTCTTTGGAAGGTAAAAATACCTCTTGCAATGCCTGTAATAATGTTAGGACTTAACCAAACAATTATGTTTGGTCTTGCAATGCTTGTTATTGCTGCATTAGTAGGAACCACAGGTTTAGGTCAATTAATTTACATTGGTCTTTCTAAAGCTGATTTTGGTACAGGTATGATTTCTGGTGTGAGTATTGCTCTGATTGCTATTATATTTGATAGAACAACCCAGGCTTGGAGAATTAAGCTTGAGAAAAAAACTCAGTAGTTTGAAACTCATTTTTATACTTTCAAAATTCTAACTCAAAAAATCATATGGACATCTCAAATTTTCTAGAAAGTAAAAATAAAATTTTCATTGATGGGGGCACTGGTTCTGAGGTTGAAAGACTTGGTGGAAAAATGAGTAATGCTTGGGGTGCTTTAGCTAATATATATTCACCTGATATTGTTTTGAAAGTTCATGAAGGATTTATTAATGCAGGATGTGATATTATAACTACAAACACATTTGCTACATGCCGCCATACACTTCAAGGCCCTGGAGTGGAAGATAAAACCTTAGCTATAAATCAAGCAGCTGTAAAACTTGCAAAACAGGCAGTCAACAATACTAATAAAGAAAATAAAGTTTTAATTGCAGGAAGTATGACTAATTTTTTTGCGTTGTCAGAAAATGAATATAGGCCTGATCCAAGGTTTTTGCCTTCATTAAGTGATGAAGAAAAAAATTATAAAGAAATGGCAAAAATTTTATTCAACGAAGGAGTTGATATTTTATTACTAGAAATGCTCTTAGACATTGACCATTCAAAAATTTTACTTAACGCTGCTTTAGAAACTGGTTTGCCTGTATGGGTTGGCTTAAGCTGTTGCATAAGTAAACATGATCAGATAATTATAGGTAGAAATTATGGAGCTGAAAAAACTGAGTCTTTAATCTATGACAAAACAAAAATTGTGGAAAATCCAAAATTTCTTCCAGAAGATAAAATCATTCCCTTAGTTGATATAATAGACGAATTAACTTCAATAGGGGGGGATGTATATGGTATAATGCATAGTTGGTTTGAAGACTCAAAATTAGGCTTGGAGGTATTAAAAGATAAGTGGAATGGACCTATTATGTTTTACCCAGAAATACATTTGTTTGACACATCAACGGGAGGAGCAATTATAACAGCTACAGAGGATGAATTTGCAGAAAAATGCTCTATCTTAATAGATAATAGAATAAAAATTATTGGTGGATGTTGTGGGGTTACCGATAATCATTTAAAAAGTTTGATTAATAAATTTAAATAAGGTTTTAAAGGTCTAATTTGAACACTAATAAAAAAGAATATGATTACATTATTTTAGGTGCAGGATCTGCAGGTTGTGTTTTAGCTAACAGACTGTCTGAAGATCCAAATAACACAGTTTTGATTTTAGAAGCTGGCCCTATGGATGTGAATATCTTAAGGCCAATAGAGTCACTTTTAATTCATATGCCAGCTGGTGTATACCATGCATATAAAAACCCTCAAATCAATTGGAATTATAAAACGGTAGTTGAACCTAATTGTCATAATAGAGAGCTTGAATTGCCGAGAGGTAAAATTATAGGAGGCTCTTCATCAATAAATTCAATGGTCTATATGAGAGGGCATCCATTAGATTATGATAACTGGTCTACAAAATATCGTTTGAAAGAATGGTCATTTGATAAATGCCTTCCCTATTTTAAGAGATGTGAAAGTTCTGATCGAGGAGAAAGTGAGTGGCGTGGAGGAAGTGGTCCATTAGGAGTAACAAAAGGTAGACTACAAAATCCTTTATTTGATGCTTTAATTGAGGCAGGTGACCAATCTGGACAAGGCACATCCGAAGATTTAAATGGCTTTAAACCTGAAGGCATATCGAGATTAGATAGTACCACAAAAAACGGAATGAGGTGTAGCGCTGCTACTGCACATCTCAGGCCAGCTTTAAAAAGGTCCAATGTAACTCTTATTACTCAAGCATTTACTAGAAAAATTCTACATAAAAATGGAAAAGCTTTTGGTGTTGAATTTGACAATAATGGGGAAGTTCAAGAGGTTTATTCAAGCAATTCAGTAATTGTAAGTTGTGGAGCGATTAAATCACCACAAATTTTGATGTTATCTGGGATAGGTCCAGCAGACCATCTTCGATCAATGGATATTGAAGCAAGAGAAAACCTATCTGGCGTAGGAAAAAATTTACAAGATCATTTACTTGTTGCTACTGGTTTTGAGTGTACTAAAAATGTAACCATTCATAAAATTACTCAACCCCACCAAAAACTTTTTGCAGGTCTTAAATGGTTATTAACAAGAAAAGGTATTGTAGCATCTAATATATGGGAGATGGGTGGACAGATTTTTGGAAATCACAATGTAAAATATCCTAATTTACAGTATCATTTTGCACCTGCATTTAATAAATATGAAGGCAGAAAAATAATTCTTTCTCAAGGCTTTCTTCTTCAGTGTGATCAGTTAAGGCCAAAAAGCAAAGGCTCTGTTCAACTCAAATCCAATAATCCTTATGAAACCCCAAATTCATTTTTTAATTATCTTTCTCATCCACATGATTTAAAGGAATTAAGGGAAGCATTTAAAAAGATGATTGAATTAATTTCTCAGCCAGCCTTTGATGAATTTAGAGGTAAAAGAATAAAACCCTCTCCTGACATTAAAAGTAATTCAGAAATTGATAGCTGGATACGTGAAACTGCAATTACAGATTACCATCCATCAGGGACGTGTAAAATGGGAAATGAGCCTGACTCAGTAGTAGATGAAAAACTAAAAGTCCATGGTTTTGAAAATTTATATGTAGTAGACGCTTCTATTATGCCTGACGTTGTTAGTGGAAATTTAAATGCACCAACTCAAATGATTGCTGAAAAAGCCTCTGATTTTATATTAGGAAAAAAACCTTTAGAACCAATAAATGCTAAATTTCACTTTCAAAATGTTTAAATATTCTTTATCGATATTATTGTAAGGAACAAGTAATTGAGTAACGAGCAAATAAAAAAAATTACTTCAAGCCATTGGGGGGCTTTTGAAGCAATAATTGAAAATGGCAAGCTAATTTCAACTAAGCCATTTGAGGAAGATTTGAACCCAAATGATATCTCTAAATTTATCCCAAAAGCTGTCTATCATGAGAAAAGGGTCAATTTACCTCATATTAGAAAAGGATGGTTAAGTAATAAAGAAACTCGAAATAAAAATTTAAGGGGTGATGATGAATTTCAGGAAGTGCCTTGGGATGAGGCAATAGAAATTGCCGCTGAGGAAATTTCCAGAGTAAAAGAAAAATTTGGTAATCAATCAATATATGGAGGATCTTATGGTTGGTCTAGTGCAGGAAAATTTCATCATGCACAAACACAACTTCAAAGATTTTTAAATTCAATTGGAGGTTTTGTAGGTGCTTTTGGAAGTTACAGCACTGCTGCAGCACAAGTAATAATACCACATATTCTTGGCATGAATTTTTTAAATCTTATTTTTAATTTTCAAAATACTTGGCCAACTATCGAAGAAAACACGAAAAATATTTTAATGTTCGGTGGCATTAATCCAAATAATTCAAAAGTTAGTATGGGTGGTAGTACAAGGCATGAGAATGATTTGTGGTTTAAAAAATTTCTTAATAAAGGAATTAATTTAATTAATATAAGCCCTCAAAAAGCTGATGCACCAGATGGAGCAAACTGGCTGTCTATTATTCCAGGCACGGATACAGCTTTTATGCTTGGGTTGGCATTTGAATTAGAGATCAATAATCTTTTGGATAGGACTTTTTTAAAAAAATACACAGTTGGTTATGAAAAATTTAAAATGTATTTACTTGGAGAAAATGATAGTAGGCCTAAAAATGCTGAGTGGGCTGAAAAAATATGTGGTGTTAGTGCAGATCAAATAAAATCTATTGCAAGAAAAATTTCTAAAGAAAGAACACTCATTACTGTAGCCTGGTCTTTACAAAGAGCACAAAATGGAGAGCAACCGTATTGGATGGCCACGACACTTGCGGCAATGCTTGGACAAGTTGGTCTACCTGGTGGTGGTATTGGTTTTGGTTATGGAGCTATAGGAGGTATCGGAATTCCTATTAAAAACTTTGGTGGCCTATCTTTGCCTAAAGGTAAAAATAATGTTTCTGATTTTATTCCAGTTGCAAGAATTTCTGATATGCTAAATAATCCAAATACAAGTTATGAATTTAACGGTGAAAAAAGAATTTACCCTGATATTAAATTAATATATTGGTGTGGTGGAAACCCTTTTCATCACCATCAAGATTTAAACACTCTTCATCAAGCTTGGAAAAACCCTGACACTGTAATTGTAAATGAACCTTGGTGGACTGCAACTGCTCAAAGAGCAGATATAGTTTTTCCCTCTACTACATCTTATGAAAGAGAAGATATTGGTAAAGCTAATGGGGGTGATAATTATATCTTCTATATGCCAAAGCTTATTGACCCTGTTGGCAAATCAAAAGATGATTATCAAATCTTTTCTGAACTCTCGAAAAAATTAGGCACATATAATGAGTTTACAGAAAATAAGACTGAAGGAGAATGGATTAACAAATTGTATAATGAGTTTCGAAGTTTTTTAAATAACTCAGATATAGAATGTCCGAGTTTGGATGAACTTAAAGACAAAAACTGGTTTAAACTTCCTACAGTCGGTAAAGAATTTGCTGCTAAGCCATTTGTAGACTTCAGAGACAACCCAGAACAAAATAAACTACAAACAGTATCAGGAAAAATAGAAATATTTTCTGAAAAGATTGAAAGTTTTGGTTATAAAGAATGTCCTGGGCATCCTATATGGGTTGAACCTGATGAATGGTTAGGGTCCACAAAAAACACTGAATATCCCTTCCATATTGTTTCCCCACAACCAAATGACAAACTGCATAGTCAATTAGAATGTGCTATTGCAGATGTTCCAAATGAAAGACCGACCCCAGTTCTTATCAATATAAATGATGCTAAAAAATTAAAAATTACAAATGGCGAAATTATAAAGATCTTTAATAGTAGAGGCTCGTGTTTAGCACGTTCTCTTTTAACTGATAATATAAGAGAAAAAGTTATATCCTTACCTACAGGTGCTTGGTTTGAAACGGATAATCATGGATTAGAAAAACAGGGCAATCCAAATGTTTTAACTTTTGACAAGGGAACATCAAGATTAGGTCAGGGCCCTAGTGCTCATACAAGTTTAGTAAATATTAAAAAAATAGATTAATTTAATGAGCACCATTATTGAAATTGATGAAGTTAACAAGGTTTTTGCAACTGGTGAACACGCAGTAAAAGATTTGTCCCTTAATATTAAAGAAGGTGAAATTATTGCTCTTTTAGGCCCTAATGGCGCTGGAAAAACAACACTAATTTCAATGATCTGTGGAATTGTGAGCCCATCTTCTGGCAAAATTAAAGTTAAGGGCTTAGATGTAATTGATGATTACAGGAAAACAAGAAGTATGATTGGATTAGTTCCACAAGAACTAACATTAGAGTCTTTTGAAACTGTTTCTAATTCAATTAAATTTAGTCGAGGATTATTTGGGAAAAAAAGTAACAAAATACTTATTGAAAATTTAATAAAACAGTTATCACTTTGGGAAAAAAGAAATACAAAGATAATGGAATTGTCCGGTGGGATGAAAAGAAGAGTTTTGATTGCAAAAGCGTTAAGCCATGAACCTCAAATTCTTTTTTTAGATGAACCCTCTGCAGGTGTAGACGTAGAATTAAGAAAAGAAATGTGGGAAATAATTAAAAACCTTAAAAAAGACGGTGCCACAATTATTTTAACTACACATTATATTGAGGAAGCTGAAGCAATAGCAGATAGAGTTGGAATTATCAATAATGGCGAATTGCTATTAGTTGAAGAAAAAAAAGAACTACTAAGTAAGATGGGTTCAAAAACTCTAACAATTGAACTTGCCTCCAAAATTAAATCTATACCGAAATCTCTTTCTTCTTACCACCTACAACTTTTAAATAATGGGGAAAAGTTAGCCTTTAATTATAAAAGCAATGATGAAAGTACAGGAATTACAAGTTTGTTAATGGATATTAAAAAGGCAGGTATAAAATTAGCAGACTTAAGTACCAGTCAAACATCTTTAGAAGAGATTTTTGTAGACATGGTAAATAAATGATTAACTTACAAGCCATTAAGGCAATTTACGTTTTTGAAATGACAAGAACATTTAGAACTCTTCTTCAAAGCCTCGTTTCGCCTGTAATATCAACTTCATTATATTTTATTGTTTTTGGGACAGCAATAGGATCTAGAATGCAAGATATTTCAGATGTGCCCTATGGAGCTTTTATTGTTCCAGGTTTGATAATGCTAACAGTTTTAACTCAGAGTATATCTAATGCTTCATTTGGAATTTATTTTCCAAAGTTCATGGGAACAATAAATGAAATTCTCTCTGCTCCATTATCTGCTTTTGAGATAGTACTTGGTTATGTAGGCGCAGCTGCAACTAAATCATTAATGATTGGAATTATAATTTTTATAACAGCTCATTTTTTTGTTGAAATAAATGTTTTACATCCAATTTGGATGATTACATTTCTTGTTTTAACGTGTGTTACTTTTAGTTTATTTGGTTTTATTATTGGTATATGGGCTAAAAATTTTGAACAACTAAATTTAGTTCCACTTCTTATAGTCACGCCATTAGTTTTTTTAGGTGGTAGTTTTTATTCTATTTCAATGTTACCTGATTTTTGGCAAAAAGTTTCCTTTTTCAATCCTGTGGTTTACTTGATTTCAGGTTTTAGGTGGTCTTTTTATGGAAGTTCAGATGTTGGTATTGAAATTAGTTTAATAGCAATTGTTATTTTTGCATCCTTATGTATGTTTGTGATTTATAGGATATTTAAAACTGGATACAGAATAAAACAATAATATAGATTAACTATATATAATTATTAATTTTAAAGCTTTTGAGAAAAATGTATGAATATTCAGGATTTCTTTAACCAAGAAAAAGTTATTGATCTCAGTTTTTTTAATTTTGAAAACGCTATTACTGCGGCTTATTATGCAAATGCAAAACTAGAAGTGCAAAAGGTTAATAAAAACTTTGTAAATTTTTTTCCAGTTTTAGGAAATATAACAAATGTATACTTTCCAGATGTATTAGAGCAATTGGGTGTCCCTGAGGTACAAATATCACAATTTCAGTCAGAGCTAGATAAAAATGGAAAAGTTTTAATTCCTCAAATTTTAATTAATATTGATGGTGAAGAAAGAATTTTTTCCCTTCTGTCAGCAAAAACCAAAAGTGAAAATTTTGAGTATCTAAATGGTGTGCAAGGTCAGTTTGTAGACAGAACTGCTGAATGGGAGCTAAGGAAAGAACGAGAAAAATTATACGAGCAAAGCAAAATCGATAATCAAATTATTGAAGAGAAAAGTGCTCAATTAGAGAACTTAGCTACTAGGCTCGCAAAATACTTATCTCCACAAATATACAAAAGTATTTTTGAAGAGAAACAAGAAGTAAAAAGTGTTCACTCAAGAAAAAATTTAACAATCTTCTTTTCTGATATTATTCAATTTACAGATCTTACGGACACAATGGAGCCTGAGAAACTTGCTAAGGTAATTAATTCTTATTTGTCTGAAATGACAACAATTGCTGTTAAAAGTGGTGGAACAATTGATAAGTTTATTGGCGATGCAATAATGGTTTTTTTTGGAGATCCTGAAACTGAAGGTGAGGTTCAAGATGCTTTAAAATGTGTTGAAATGGCTATATTGATGAGACAAAGAGTTGAAGAACTTCAAAAACACTGGAAAAAAATGGGAGTTAAAAACGGGCTTGGAATTAGAATGGGGATTTCCACAGGGTTTTGTACAGTTGGCAATTTTGGATCAGATTTGAGATTAGATTATACTGTTCTAGGAAGTCCTGTTAATCTTGCTGCTCGCCTTCAATCAGCAGCTGAAAGGAATGGCATTTTAATTGATGAGAATACAAATAATCTTATCAATGATGTAGTTCAAACAGAAAAAAATAATACAATTACACCAAAGGGATTTGTTAGGCCCATTGATACTTTTATATTAAAAGATTTTAAGTCTCAAAGTCATAAAGATCAAAGAAAAATACTTTCACATTCTGGTGAAAGAATTGAAATTAATGTTATTGATAGTTCTGATATTCGTGCAGCAATTGAGGAGCTCAAAAATATTCAAGAAAAGTTTGAAAAAGAGTATTCTGGTGATGAGAAGTAGACAATGGAAATCTTTATTGAGTTTAGCAGAAGGTTTTTGATTATAGGAAATTATATTTTCTTTGGTATTTTATCTATTATTCTAATAGGTGGTTCTCTTCATGTTAATAGTAGGATGTTTTATTTTGCTTTAGGTTGTATAGCTCTTTCTTTACTAATTCATTATTTGATAAATTTTATAGCTTTTAAAATAAATCCTAACGACAAAGTAAAATAAATATAATAATTCTAAATTTGTCGTAAATATTTATTTATGAAAGAGAATTAATAATGGATTTTTCTTTAAAAATAAATTTTATTGTTGTTTTAATCATCATTAATTTTGTACCTCTTAATGGTTTTTCCTATACATTCTATGTAGAAACATCAGAATTTAATGACGATGTATATATAATTGAAAACGTTATAAGTGATGGATCAACTAATGAGAGTAATAAAAAATCAGAAGAATTAGAATTTATACAAGAAACAAAATCTAATATTAATTCAATCAAAAACCCAATTATAAAGTCTGAAATAGACAAAGAAAATTTTAGAGAATATTCAGTTAGTTGTACAAACCTCAAATCAAAGCCAATTTTGAATTTAAATAAAGAGTTTAAAGATAAAAGTTACAAAAAAGGAATAAATGAAAAATCTTTAAAAAAAGCTAAGGATTATTGGGACATGCATGAAGCACGAGACTCACTTGATGAATGTAAAAAACTTAATCAGGACCACCTGCTATTAACAGCAAATAGCCTAAATAGATTGCTAATAAAAGAAAATATTAATTTAGCTCAAATATATCCTAAGGTTTATTATTTTAATAATTCCAATATTGAAAATATTGAAAATTTATCTATGAATACTAAGAATAAGTATCTGGGTGAACTCTTCAATGAAATTTCAAATTTGAGAAAAGAGTTATTATCTACCAAGGGAAATAAAATAATTTATGATCATTATTATCATTATTTAATTGATAAATTAGATTATCATGCATTAAATGATGACGAAAAAATCTTCCTATCAAATTATAGACAATTTAATGTGAATTCTAAAATGCTAGAATTTGGATATAATGAAAAATCATTTTTTCAAAAAAATAATAATAAAAATTTTTCTAGTCAAAAAACTGTTAGTGATAAATTTTTTAGCGATATTAGTCCAATGATGGATCTTTTTTTTATTTCTTCAAACCCTAAAAACTTTCAATCAAGAACTATAAATAAAAGAAAAGTATCGGCTCCCATTTTATCAAAGTTTTCAGAGATCATGAATAACTTATAAATATTCTAATTTAGTATTTACTTTTAATGTAAAAAGTAGTTCTAAATTATTATGTCTGAGAAATATGATTTTATAGTAATTGGTGGTGGTATTGTTGGTTTATCAACTGCAATGCAACTTCAAAGTTTTTATAAAAAGAAAAAAATACTTCTACTTGAAAAAGAAAAACAATTAGCATCTCATCAAACAGGTCATAATAGCGGTGTCATTCATGCAGGGGTATATTATGAACCTGGAAGTTTAAAAGCTAAATTTTGTAAATTGGGTTTGGAACAAACGGTAGAATTTTGTACCAAACATCAAATACCTTTTGAACAATGCGGCAAGCTTATAGTTGCAACTAATCAAAAAGAACTTACTCGCATGCAAGATTTGTTTGATAGGTGTAAAAAAAATGGTTTAAATCCAACTATTTTAGATCAGAAACAATTAAAATCACTTGAGCCAAATGTCACAGGGTTAGGAGCTATTAAAGTAACAGAAACAGGGATTGTAGATTATATATCTATGGCTAATAAAATGGCAAAAGAATTTATTTCCAATGGAGGTGAAATAAAACTTAACTCTAAAATTATAAATTTAAAAGAAGAGCAAGATCATGTTGAAATTCAAATAAGAAATGAAAAAAATATTAATGCTGAATTTTTAATAGCCTGCGCGGGCTTACAGTCAGATAGATTAGCCAAATTAATGGGTTTAAAAATTGATTTTGAAATTATACCTTTTCGTGGTGACTATTATAAACTTAATAAAAGACATAATGCTATTGTTAAACACTTAATTTATCCTATACCTGATCCAGCATATCCGTTTTTAGGCGTTCACTTAACAAAGATGATAGATGGTTCTGTCACTGTAGGGCCTAATGCTGTTTTAAACCTTTCAAGAGAAGGGTACAGTAAAATTAACTTTAATTTAAAAGATTTAAAGCAAATGTTTTCATTTCCAGGTTTCTGGAAACTTATCTTGAGAAGCTGGAAGCCTGGATTAAGTGAAATCTATAGTTCTTTAAATAAGAATAGTTATTTAAAAGTTTGTCAAAAATATTGTCCATCTTTAGAATTATCTGATTTGGAACCTTATAGGCCAGGCGTAAGAGCACAAGCTGTTTCGAACAATGGTAAACTTATTCACGATTTTTTAGTTGAGGAAACTAAAAGGTCATTGCATGTCTGTAATGCACCTTCGCCTGCTGCAACATCATCTTTGCCAATAGGAAAATATATTGTAGAGTTAGTAGATAAAAAATTAGGAAGAGAATAAATGGATAAAAAGTTTGATGCAATAATAATTGGAGCAGGTGTAATTGGCTCTGCAATTAATTTTGAACTATCAAAAAAAGGCTACAAAACTGTTAACATAGATAGAAATCCTACTTCTGGATATGGCTCAACAGCAGCTTCATGTGCTATTATAAGAGTACACTATTCTACCTTTGATGGATGTGCGCTGGCATATGAAGGGTATCATTACTGGAAGGACTGGGAGAAATATTTGGAATTTAATGACGAAAGCGGATTAGCAAAGTTTATAGAATGTGGTTGTATGATTTATAAAACTGAAGCTAATCAAAATCTTAAGAAGGTTATACAAAGAGCAGATGAATTAAATATACCATATGAGGAATGGGGGCCAAATGAAATAAAAGATAATCTTCCTATAGTAGATACTCACAAATTTGGCCCTGTGAAAACTACCTCTGATATAGATTTTGGTAAACATAAAAATAAACAACTGGAAGGTTCAGTTTTTTTTCCAACGGCCGGTTACATAAATGATCCACAATTATCTGCACATAATTTGCAAAGAGCTTCAGAGCAATACGGGGGTGAATTTTTATTTAATAGTTCAGTTGAAAATATCTTAAAGGAAAATGGAAGAGTATCAGGTATCCAACTCAAAGATGGTACCAAGATATTAGCAAATATTGTAGTTAATGTTGCTGGCCCTCATTCTATGAAAGTCAATCAAATGGCTGGTGTGGAAGATGATATGAATATTAAGACAAAAGCTTTAAAGGTTGAGGTATCTCATGTAAAACCGCCCGAAAATTTCAATTATGAAAAGGATGCCTTCGTTGTGTCGGATAGTGATATTGGCTGCTACAGTAGACCAGAAACAGGTAATCATATTTTGATAGGCAGTGAAGATCCAGAATGTGATGAAAGAATTTTTGTTGATCCTGATAAATGGGATGAAAATTTTACAGATCAATGGAATACGCAGCTATATAGACAAGCACAAAGATATCCAAATTTACCATTATCATCTAAAGTTAAAGGTGTTGTTTCCTTATATGATGTGTCGGATGACTGGATACCGATTTATGATAAGTCTAGTTTGCCTGGTTTTTATATGGCTGTTGGTTCAAGTGGAAATCAGTATAAAAACGCGCCAATAGCTGGGGTTATGATGGCTAAGCTTATTGAACAATGTGAAAAGGGTCACGACCATGATAAAGATCCTGTAAAGCTGCATTTAAAATATATCAATAGAGAAATTGACATAGGCTTTTACTCTCGAAATAGAGTAATTAATTCAGAGAGCAGTATGTCGGTTCTAGGATAATCGATTATGGCCTTTTGAGCCAAATTGTAACTTTTCCAAATACTAAAAAATTGTAGGTTAGCAAAATTGCTATTGGAAAAATTACTGAAAAATATTGCATTAATCCTGTCCCGAAAAAACTTTTTATTGGTAATGTAAAAGCATTAAAATATATTGAATATACAATTAATAAATCAATGCCTAACACTAATATTGATAAAAGCCTTGATAATCTCCAGAAAAAATCAATTAACTTAGACTTAGGAGAAGGTAGGTTATATGAGATAAGGTTTTTGTTTTTTCTTCTCTCTTTTAACCATAGAAATAAAAAAACTAAAATAAGAAGTGGCTGAATAATAACAAATAAAATTATATTGGTTAATTCATATCCAAGGCCTGATAAGTTTCCAAGATACTCAATGGCATCTACACATCTCCAAAAAATTTGATCTATTAAGTTCATTTAACGCATACCATTGATTATTTTAAACATGTTAGACTTCATGGCATATATTTTGCCTTTAAAATTTATATAAAAAATGTCAAAAATTTGAAAGGTGTTCCAATGCTCATTAATAGTAATTATACAGTTGGTCAATATTTTTTAGCATCATCCATAATTAATTCAAGTTTCAAAAAAAAGAAAACAAAAGGTCTTTGGTATATTGTCAGTTTAATAGTAAGTACCGTTGCTTTTACATCTAATTCACATTAATCTACTATAAAACTTAACTATTATAGAGAAGCTTAAAAATATCATTTGAGCTTTTAACTATTTCGGAGAAAATTGTGAGCGAATTAATTGGTATTGCAATTACTAGAAAAATCATGGGTAAAATGGAGGAAATTGAAAGTGCAAATGTTTCAATTTCATCAGGTATTGAAGGAGATGCACGTGGTAAAAAAAGAAATAGACAAATTACCATTTTATTTGAAGATGATTGGTATGATGCTTGTAAAGATATCGACAAGGACCTTCACTGGACAAAGAGAAGAGCTAATCTATTTGTAAAAGGGATGAGAGGGCCGCAACAAGAGGGAGATATCATTGAGATTGGTAATATTAAACTCAAAGTTAGTTTTGAGACTGATCCATGTGAAGTTATGGAGTCAACTTACCAAGGTTTAAGGCAAGCCTTAGAGCCAAAATGGAGAGGGGGCGTATGTTGCTCCGTAATTGATGGTGGTATAATTTCTTTAGGAGATAAAGTTCAAATAAAACCCTACCTTAAAAGGTAGGGTTTATTTCTGGGAGGAAACAAATTTTATATATATAATATTTCTTAAAAAACCAGCCTTAGACAATAAAAATTATTTCATTAGTAAAATAATAATGAGAATTTAATGAAAACACTTTTATGTATAATTCACTCACCATCAAATAATACATCTTTAATTGAACAAAAAGTCTCAGAAAAATTAAAAAGTGAAACATCTAATTTAAATATTATAATTAAAAATCCTTTTTTTGCTAATACTGAAGATATTTTAAAGGCTGATGGTTTATTAATTGGTACTACTGAAAATCTAGCTAGTATGGCTGGTGCAACCAAAGACTTTTTTGATAGAAATTACTACAATGTAATTGAAAAAAAAGAGGGTATGCCTGTGGCTGTTTGGATACGTGCTGGTCATGATGGAACTGGTACTACTATTCAAATTAAAAGTATTATTAAAGGTTTAAAATGGAGGTTAGTTCAAGAAATATTAATTTGTAAAGGCCCTTGGCAGAAAAAGTTTATTGATCAATGCATTAACTTGAGCTTAGGCTTTGCTATTGGTTTAGAATCAAATATTTATTAAGATTTTCTGGAAATTGTTCTGGCAACAGATATTGTAAAGAAATAAATAGATGAAGCAATCCATAACCAATAGATAATATTAGAAGAATTTCCTATTTCATTTGGCTTAATTCTATCTATTATCAACCAAAATGCTGTGGCACTCCATAATACCGCCATTGGAAGAGTAATGCGCCTTAAAGCTTTTACTCTTAATGGGTGAACTAATTTGATTGGCGCAAAAGTAAGTATGCAGCAAATCACAATGGTTATTAAATTAGTTAGTTGGCTTGTTTCAAGAAGAAAAAAGAAAAGAACTAAAAGGTTCCAGAAAGCAGCAAAACCCTTAAAATAATAATCACTAGTTTTCATTGATGTATCTGCAAAAGTATAACAGCTTACAGCCAATATGGCTGCGGCAGCAGGTATTAAAAATTGCTCGGGAACCATTTCAAACCAATAGATCATCAAGGCAGGGAGAACAGAATAATTAAACATATCAACTACATTGTCTAAGGATGCCCCATCTACCTGAGGCGTTACTTGAGTAACTTTGGCAAGCCTTGCTAATGTTCCATCAATCCCATCTACAAATAGTGCGAGAGCCATGAAAATAAATGCAACCTCCTGTTTTCCTTCAAAAACAGCCACTAATCCCAGAAATCCTAATACAATTCCTGAGGTGGTAAAACCGTGTACAGCCCAAGCTACAGCTTTCTGTCTGGCTTTAGGCTTTGAGTTATTGTTCTCTGTTTTAGAAATTGACATTCAAAATAAATAATAATTAATATCAGAAATAATATTAAAATATTACAAATTATGAAATATTTTGCAATAATCAAATATGTTTGTATTTAAGACAGAATTACTTAGATTAAAATTTAGTAAAGAAAGTTCATGATATGAATTATTCAAATGAAAAAAAAGATTTAGCTGCTGCACTCAGATGGTTTGCTCGGTTAGATATGAATGAAGGCATCGCCAATCATTTTAGTTTGGCTGTTTCTGATGATGGACAGGAATTTCTAATGAATCCTGCTGGGAAATATTGGTCAAAAATTAAATCAAGCGATATCCTTGAATTAGATGCTAGAAAAGATCCTAAAAATATTGGTCCTATTGTAGATGAAACTGCTTGGTGTATTCATGGTGCTATACACAGGCAAGTTCCAGGTGCGCGTTGTGTTATGCATCTACATCCAAAATATGCTACAGCTTTATCATGCCTTGAAGATCCTAAATTGCCAGCCATTAACCAGGAAAGTATGACTTTTTATAATAGGGTTTCTTATGATCTTGATTATGGAGGTCTTGGTATTGGTGATGAAGGAGAGAGACTTGCAAGTAAATTAGGTAATCATTCTGTGCTTATGATGGGTCAACATGGCGTTCTAGTAACAGGAAAAACAGTTGGAGAGGCCTTCGATAGAATGTACTACTTCGAAAGATCTGCTAGAATATATATTACTGCTCTTCAAACAGGACAGAAGCTAAAAATTTCTTCTCATGATATTGCAGAAAAAACAGCCCAACAGTCAGAAAATTATTTTTCTGATCTCCATTTCAAAGCTATATTAGAGGTCCTTGATGAGGAGGAGCCAGATTATCTTAATTAAAATATTAAGTATGTTTAAAGGGTTCTAGATTTTCTCTGGGGAGAGGTGTTTTTCCTAAAATAATATCTGATGCTTTTTCCCCAACCATTATACTAGGTGCATTAGTGTTTCCATTAGTAATTCTAGGAAAAATTGATGAATCTACTACTCTTAGATTTTCAATTCCAATAACTTTACAATTTGGATCCACAACGGATGATGGGTCATTTTTATCTCCCATTTTTATCGTGCCACATGGATGATACGCACTTTCAGCCTTCTCTTTGATAAAATTATCTAAATCATCATTAGAGATTTTTTGCTTTCCAGGTTGAATTTCTTCTCCATAAAAATTTTTAAACGCTGGTTGATTTAAAATCTTCCGAGTAATTTTGATACAATTTCTAAATTCAATCCAATCATCGGGATGTTTCATATAATTAAATTTAATTTTTGGATTTGATTTTGGATTTGAACTAGTGATTTTTACCCAACCTCTAGATTTCGATCTCATAGGACCAGTATGCAATTGAAAACCATGGTCATTTAAAGCTGAACTGCCATCATAATTAATAGCAATTGGTAGCAAGTGAAATTGAATATCAGGATATTTTACTTTATTATTTGATCTTAAAAATCCAAGTGTTTCAAAATGATTTGAGGCACCTATTCCTTTTTTGAACAACAGCCAATTTAAACCTACAATTCCTTTTGAAAAAAAATTATTATATTTGTATAAAGTTATAGGTTTTTTGCACTTTACTTGAAAATAAACTTCCAAGTGATCTTGTAAATTTTCACCAACATTTTGATTGTCTAGCAGTACATCAATATTATGTCTTTTTAAGAGATTTGAAGGGCCAATTCCCGAACGTTGCAATATTAAAGGGCTATTTATACTACCTGCTGAACATATAACTTCTCTTCTAGCTAAAATTTTTTCTGATCTGCCATTTTGTGAAAATGTTACTCCTATAGCTTTTCTATCTGAAAAGTTTATTTTATCAACAAGAGCATTCTTAAATATTTTTAGTTTCTTTGTTTGAATAGAGGGTTTAAGATATGCTTTTGCTGCAGACCATCTTGATCCTTTCCAAATAGTTCTGTCAGCTGGACCAAATCCTTCTTGCTGGAAACCATTATAATCCTCAGTTGCTAAAAATCCTGCTTCTTGTGCTGCGCTAACTAAAACATCATTTAGTGGATTTTCTCTTGTGCCTCTAGTTATATGCAAAGGCCCATTCTTTCCTCTCCAACTAGCATCACCTTCATGAGAGTTTTCTTGCCTTTTAAAGTAAGGCAAAACATCAGCAAAACCCCAACCTCTTGCACCACTTTCCTCCCAGAAATTAAAATCCTCAGCATTCCCCCTCACATATATCATTCCATTAATTGATGAAGAGCCACCTAAAACTTTTCCCCTCGGGCAAGAAAGTCTACGATTATTTAATCCTTCTTCTGGTTCAGTCTCATATCCCCAATTATAACGATTCATATTCATTGGATATGAAAGCGCTGATGGCATTTGAATAAAAGGCCCAAAGTCACTTCCACCATATTCGATTAGTGCAACAGTATTCTTTTTGTATTCAGTTAACCTGTAAGCTAAAGCGCAACCTGCTGACCCTGCTCCAATAATGATATAATCAAAAGTAATTATATAAAATCTCCTTAATTTAACTTTAGATAAAATAAAATCTTAATCTTTATTGCAAATATTATTTCAAGTTAAAACTTATTATCGAGCTTTTTTAATCGTTTTTATAATTATTTTTTCTAGATCTTGTATGCTGGCTTTTTTTGGATTTGTAAAAGCAGCTGAATCTTTACTTGATTTCGCAGCTAACTCAGTAATTTTGTTATCGTTAACACCAATCTTTTCAAGATTATCTGGTATATCTAAAGTATCAAGAATTTGAGTGATGTTTGAAAAAAAATTATCAAAATTACCTGGTTCATTAAAAATGGAAAAGTTCATAGAATTAATTTTTGATTGAATTTCATTTTTGTTGTAATTCAAAACCTGAGGTAAAATTACAGCATTAGTTAGACCATGCTGTGTGTCATAAACCGCTCCAACCATATGGCTTATTGCGTGAACTAGTCCAAGGCCTTTAAGAAATGAAATCCCAGTGAGACAAGAGCCAATTAACATTGCTCCCCTAGCATTGAGGTTATCTGGATTCTTGTAAACCTCTAATAAATTATTTCCAATTAAATTCAATCCTTGTAAAGCCATTCCATCAGCAACTGAATAAAGTGAGTCAACACAAAATGCCTCAATTCCATGCACCAAGGCGTCAGTGCCAGTCCAAGCAGTAAGATTTTTGGGTAAACTGACAGTGAGACATGGATCTAGTAAAGCCATTATTGGTTTTTGCTTTGGGTGCCATACACATAATTTCATTCCAAGTTCTGAATTTGTAACCATGGCTGTGCTTTCTGTCTCCGCACCAGTACCAGCTGTTGTTGGAATACAAATCAAAGGTGGAAAAGACGATAATTTTTTAATAGGAGACTTTTCATACTCAAAGTCCCATAAATTTTCACTGTTATTGGCTATTAAGCTTATAGCTTTTCCTCCATCCATTCCAGAACCACCACCAATTGCAATAATTGAATCGTGTTTTCCTTCTTTATAAAAAGATCTTCCCTTATATATTTCATCGTCTATTGGATTTGGACTTATGTTTGTAAAGATGTCACTCTTGATAGAGGATCTATTTAAATCTTTAAGAATTTTTTTCATAAAAGGTAAATCTTTTGAACTTTTATCAGTAACTAAAAGTGGTCTTGCCAAATTATTAGTTTTGCAAATATCTG
>CACMFN010000019.1 GCA_902612965.1 uncultured SAR116 cluster alpha proteobacterium
TTCAATGCTAGTAAGCTCCATAAAAGAGATTTTTTTTGCATTTTTTGCAATTGATTCTAGAGGTTTTTCCATAAATGTTTCTATGTCTTCTCCAATCCAGAAAATTATGTCAGCCTGTTCTATCATTTTTGCATGTGAAGGTTTTAATACAAAACTATGTGGTGATGTACTTCCTTCGATAATTAAAGAAGGTTCGCCTACACCGTCCATAACATTTGAAATTAATGAATGTAGAGGTTTAATAGTTGTTACAACTTTTATTTCTGCATTTGCTGTAAGAGATCCAGCAAATAAAACTATAAAAATATAAGTGATAAATCTCGCAAAAAATGTTTTAATCTGTTTCATATTAATGTTTACCCCGAAATTAAAGTGTTATAAAGTAACAATGTTATAATATAACATTTATGAATGTAAATAAAAAAATGACAAATAAATCTGACTATTTAGTTAAATTAGAAAATGCTGGAATATATAAATCTTCTAAGTGGTTAGTAAGAGGAGTTTCCCTAGAGGTTTCAAAAGGGCAAATTGTAACTTTAATTGGTCCAAATGGTT
This sequence comes from uncultured SAR116 cluster alpha proteobacterium, assembly GCA_902612965.1. Taxonomy (GTDB): domain Bacteria; phylum Pseudomonadota; class Alphaproteobacteria; order Puniceispirillales. The sequence goes on from CACMFN010000019.1 coordinate 559, forward strand.
CAGGCAAAACTACAACTGCAAAAATGGTATTGAACATATTAAGATCTGATGAAGGGTCTGTTAAGAGGAATACTAATAGAGTTGCTTACGTCCCACAAAAGGTAAATGTTGATTGGACACTACCACTACGTGTTTTCGATTTCATGAAGATCACAGGTGATATTTCTAAATTGGAAATGATTGAAAACCTTAAACTTACCGGAGTTGAAGATCTTATTTATGCAGACCTCAAAAATTTATCTGGAGGAGAATTTCAACGTGTTTTGATTGCAAGGGCAATTGCTAAAAAGCCAGAGTTATTAATTTTAGATGAACCAGTTCAAGGTGTGGATTTTAATGGTGAAATAGCTTTATATAATTTAATTAAAAGTATATCTGATAGTTTAAATTGTGGTATTTTATTAATTTCACATGACATCCATTTTGTAATGTCATCAACAGACCATGTTATCTGTTTAAATGGACATATCTGTTGTTCGGGCTCGCCTAGTTCTGTAGCAAAAAACCCAGCCTATATAGATTTATTTGGTGAGCATACTGCATCTACCCTCTCTTTATATAAGCATCATCATGATCATTCCCATGGTACTGATGGAGGAATAGAAAAATAATGTTTGATGACTTTTTTGTTAGAGCTTTAGTTGCAGGTATTGGTGTAGCAATAGTTACTGGTCCGTTAGGATGTTTTGTCATTTGGCGCCGTTTAGCATATTTCGGGGATACTTTATCACATTCAGCACTTTTGGGAGTTACATTAGCATTTTCTTTTAGTATCAATATTTCTCTATCTGTATTTTTTGTCTCAGGAATAATTGCATTATTATTATTAAGTTTACAAAAGAGGACTAAATTACCAGGCGATGCATTATTAGGTTTACTTGCACATTCGAGCATAGCGGTTGGTTTAGTTTTAATTGGCTTTTTAACATTTATTAGATTTGATATAATGGGTTTGTTATTTGGTGATATTCTCTCAGTTACAATCAACGACATTTTTATAATATGGTGTGGTGGTTCTCTAATTTTAATAATATTATATTATATTTGGTCTTCACTATTTGCTGCTACTGTGAACTATGATTTAGCCGCTGCAGAAGGCATGAAACCTGATAGATCAAATATTATTTTCACTTTACTTTTGGCAGGCGTGATAGCTATTTCAATAAAAATGATAGGTGTTTTGTTAATTACAGGATTGCTTTTGATACCACCAGCTTTGGCAAGAAACCTTAGTAATAATCCAACTCAAATGGTATTTTTATCAATTCTTGGTGGTGTTGCATCAGTAGTGCTAGGTTTGTTTAGTTCTTTAGAATTTAATACTGCCTCTGGCCCCACCATAATTGTAGTAGCATTAGTACTATTTATATTATCAATGTTAGCCCCCAACTTAGACAGTAAGTTGAAAAAATGATAACTGTTTGATATTTATAAATTATGAAAATTACAAACCAAAAATTAACTAGAAATCAGGAAATTGTTCTAAATTTATTAGAAAACTCAGGAGAACCATTAAAAGCTTACACAATATTGTCAGATACACAAAAAAAAGGAATAAAAGCTCCTACTCAAGTATATAGAGCTTTAGATAAATTAATTGAGATAGGTAAAGTACATAAAATTGAGAGTAAAAACTCGTATGTAGCCTGTAATATTTCTAATTGTACTGCAATGACTTCTACCTCATTTCTAATTTGTGAAAAATGCGAAAAAGTTACTGAACTTGAAAAAGAAAATTTGAAATCATTTTTCGGTGGTATTAGTGAGAGATTGAATTTTGAATATTCAGATCACAATCTTGAGATATTTGGGTTTTGTAATACATGTAAGTAGTTTTTTATTAAAAATAAAAGATTCCATAATTTTGTCACTTTTCAATCTAATTTCAAACATCATCACTTCTTAATTTTGTAAATATAAAAAAAGGAGTCCTGATGCAAAATAAAATTTATTTCACACCTCTAATAGTTACATTTTCTATTTTAGTATTTTCGTTCTTTGTAAAAACTCAAACGAAATATGTTTTTTTGGATCCAAATAGTTTGAAACAACAAACCGAACTTAAGATTTAAATTATTTATTATTTCCTCCCGAACTAACTAAATGGTAGATTTAATCTATCATTTAGTTTTTTTGTTTATAACTTAAAATTTTTCATTTTGCGCTGTACTTCGAATTAATTTAAAACTATAAACTTTCACATGTGTTCTTTAATCTTCTATATATTAATTTTACAAGTCTTAGCTAACGTAGCTTGGTCTTACAGAAAACGTATATCTAACTTCTTTACACATGTGATATCTTTTAAACAAAAAATTAACTCAAAAAATTATTAGAAAATTGAGGTAGTTTAAGTGTTTGACATGTATACTAGACCAACTTGTTTTTGGTGTGTAAGAGCCAAGCATTTACTTGAAAGTAAGGGAATTAGTTACAGAGACCTTGACATAAATAATGATGTTCTTAGAAAAGAGCTTAAGATAAAAGCTCCAGGCATTAAAACAATTCCTCAAATTTTCAAAGACGGAAAACGTATTGGTGGATATGAAGACTTAGTGGAGTACTTTAAGGACAAATAATTAATTTCATATTTTAATTCTTTGAATAATTTTAAATGAAGAGATTTATTCACCTTACAGATCTTCACTTTTCTCATAAAGATAAAACTCAAAATGAAATTTACTTTGAGACAAGACAAACAATATTAGACGTATTAATAAAAATAAAAAAACTTAAACCGGAACCTGAATTTATACTCATTAGTGGAGACTTGACAAACACAGGTGATGTAAAGAGTTATCAGGCTCTTCAAGATATATTAAAACAAATTAGCATCCCTATTTATATTGCTTTAGGAAATCATGATAAACGATCTTCATTTAATAAAGTCTTCAAAAAAATAAATTCTAAAAAACCATTATTCTATAATCAAATTCTAAAAGGTTTAAATTTAATTGTTTTAGATACTTCAGTGCAAGGAAAGATTTCTGGTGAAATCTGCGAAGAACAATTTAAATTTTTAAATAAAAATTTAAGTCAAAATAAAAACCTTCCTTCGATAATAATGATGCACCATCCACCTAAGTTTAATAAGAATAGTCCCTATTGGATTAGTTTAGACGAGGAATCAACAAGTAAGTTAACATCTGAATTAGTAAACAAAGATATACTTGCAATAATATGCGGGCACATACACCTAAACCAAACTAATTTTTGGCATGGAATACCTGTAATTATTTCAAATGGACTATATTCTACAATTGACCTTTCAAATAAAGATGAAATGAAAATTATTGAGGGGAAAAGCTTTAATATTTGCCATATAAGAGAGAATGGCATTGGTGTCACTGTGGTTCCTATAAAACCTAAAGCCAAGGTATTTAAAAGTCTTAATTTAAAAAAATTTAAAAATTTAAATCTTAAAAAATTTTAATATTTAGTAATTAATTATCTACTTAATAGATGACAATTGAGCTAGCACTGGTCCGACAAATTCCTCCACCATTTTAATATCGTGATCTTCTGTGCTTTTCTTTCGATGACTTTGCCTCATTTCCATTTCTTTATTTGCTATCTCCTCGGAAGAAAAAATAATAACTGATTGGTGATGATTATCATCTGCTTTCCACCATAGGACATCCTCTGCGTTTGTTTTATCTGAAAATTCTTTCATATTTTTTTCAGAATCTTCAATGCTTGGTATTCCATTTGGCCAATGCCACTTTGTATAAATTGCAAATTTACTCATAATTACCTCTTTGATAGTAATAAAATTTTTTCACTTATAAATTATTACATAAAGAAAACTCAAAATCATAGAGCTGAATAGAAAATAGAAACCATGCAGTAAATGCACTTCAAAATAATTAGACGTCTTGCTGGCAAAAACGATAAAACTTAGCAAAAAAATGTCTACCATTGAAAACTTATGAAGATTTAATTCTTTAAATTTTTCAACCTCAAAAACTTTTAAGAAAATTTTTAATAGTGGAAAGAAGAAACCAAAAGTTATGATTATTGTTGATAATAGTATTTCAGAATTTAAAAATAAATCTTTACTTACAGATAGAATTGAAAATTCAGAACTAAAGAACCAAAATTCATCAATACGTGCTATCGGAAAGGTAACTCCCAAAACAAGAAACAAAGTCTCAAAAAATACTAATATATATTTTAAATGATTTTTAAGTTTCATATTATTAAAAAAAGGGAGATATTTTTGTCTCCCTTTTCAAATTTAATTTACAAGTTTCCCAACATTTCTTGGGGAGGACTTGTATATAAAATTATAGACATAGACCACCTCCTTTTCTTTAAAATAAATATATTTCTAAATTTATTAGAATTTAAAAAACTAAGCAATATTTTACTAAGTTAAGTTACTGTGAACCCAAACCTAATTTCATAATAGTTGATTTTAAGGGATTAAAATTGAATAAATATTTAATTGATGAAGATCTAATTATTTTTAAAAAAGGATTATCTGTCTTTGAAAAGTAATTAAGTAAACTTACACTGGAAACTCTGAAGTTCATATCTACCAATCTTTCTCTTTCATAAGACAACAGCATCCGTGGCTCACCTAATTTGTATTTATTGTTAATAGATTTTTTTAACAAACACTTTATATCATTAATGCTCATATTAAAACCTTGTGCACCTATAGGAGGCAAGACGTGAGCTGCCTCAGCTATAATGACAGCCCTAAAAGATATTAATCTTTTAGCAACTTGGGTTCGCATTTTCCATAATTGTGGTTGAGAAACTAATTTTAAATGTCCTAATATATCAGCAGATCTTTTATTGATCTCTTGCTCAAATGATGCTTTGTCTAATTTCATTAAATTATTAGTAGCATTTTCTTCATCCATCCAAACCACAGATGAGTAGTTTTCACTTGAATTATATTTTATAGGGACTGTAGTAAAAGGACCTCCTGAATAATAAATTTCATTAGAAATATTATTATGTGACTTCTCATGTTGAATACCGAAAGTAAGAGCGTTTTGCCTTAGTTCTTTTGTAGTTGATTTAATATTAAGTTCATTTCTTATAAAAGAGTCTCTGCCATCTGACCCAACAATAAGTTTGGCATTAAATTGTTTTTTATTGCTCAAACTAACTTCTACAAATTCATCAGTAATCTCAAAAGCTTCAATAGTTGTATTTGGAAACAATGATATGTTTTTTTCTTTTTTTGCAATTTCAAATAAAGTTTTAATCATTTCATTATTTTTTATATTCCAGCCAAGAGTATCAGAACTTTCATTAGAAAAGGTTTTGGTCGCTTCAATTGCCAGATGATTATTTAACAATCTCGTATCCACCAATTTTAATGAATTCATAGGGCAAGAATATTTTTTGATTTCTGCCCATATGCCTATTTCCTCAAAAAATTTTTTTGAGGGTTCTAGAAAAGCAGTTGTACGAAAACTCTTACTGTTATTATCAATATGATTTTTGATATCTATCTTATCTATACAAACTACGGAAAACCCTTTTCTTGAAAATGCTATAGAAGCAAGTAAACCAGCAAGACCAGCGCCTGTAATAAAAATATCAATGTTATTTTTTTTCATTTAAATTCATCTGAATATTTATAATATTTAATTATGAATTAATTTTTATATTTCAATTCATAAATCTTTTTAGACTCTTAAATATACAAATTTTTATTTTTAAAGAGATTAATGATTATTTTCGTCTTCATCTTGATATTTGTAAGCACTATTAGGTCGATACCTTACAGCTAAACAAGCAACTGCAATTATAAGTATTGCGCCTGCTTCATATAATAAGGTTGAAGCATCCATTCCTTTGCCCTGTAAAATTATCAGACGAGCGATAGCAGTCATTGCAATAAATAAGGGCAGTGTTATAGGTATTCTATTGCTAGTATAAAATACACCAATCATCCCTAAAACTTCCGTGTAGATAAACAAAAGTAATAAATCAGCAAGATTTACTTCACCTATTTCATAAATTTTTATTATTTCCTGAAGAGTAGCTACAATCGTTAATAGTGCTATTACAGCTAAGAGTGTTTTTTCAATAAATTTTATAAATTTGCCAGCATTGAATTCAAACATATTAGTAATAAACAATTTTTTTATATCTATTGCAAATTAATTTTAATCCTTACAACAGTATATATTTTTAAATTATATGCTTTTATTTTATATTAACCATGTCTTAACAATTAGATAATAGCAAAGGTAGTTTAGAATTAAGTTTATGGACAGTCCTATTCAAAAATCATTTGGTGAGATTGATATTGAGTTTAATAAAAATTCAGTATCTAAATTTTACCAAAAAGGAGCTTCAAAAGCGTTACTGCCAAATAATTATCGAGAATATGAAGAGTTAGTATTAATTAATACTTCAGGTGGCATTACCAGTGGAGATGAATACCTTTATAAATTAAATTTAAAAGACTCAAGAGTGTCTATTTCGACACAGGCTGCCGAAAAAATTTACAGCGGGTTAGGAAAATGTGCGAATTTAAAAATAGACATCAATATTGTTAAGAGCGATGTTTTATGGCTGCCTCAAGAAATAATTCTTTTTAATAATTGTAATTTTGCTCGGAGAATAAATCTAAACTTAGATATTTTTTCAAACGTAGTTATGTGTGAAACAACAATTTTTGGCAGAACATCTATGCAAGAAACTGTCGAGAGAGGATATTTTAGTGATTTGTGGAAAATAAACTTAGATGAAAAAATTATACATGCTGAAGCAATTAATTTTTCTGGAGAGATTAAAGAGTTTATTACTAATAAAACAAACCTAGACGATCAATTTGCTGTCAATACTATTTTAGTTACAGGCTCGGAATTTGTAAAAAAAACTGAATTATTAGATATAAACAAATACGAAAACAAAAATGTTAAAATTGCAATATCACAATGGGACAATAAAATATTAATTAGAAGTATTGGTAAAAACAGTTACTATCTAAAATTTGCAATAATTAAAATTTTAACTTATTTTTTAGGTGATAATTTACCTAATGTTTGGAACTCGTAGTTATGAAATTAACACCTAGAGAAAAAGATAAAATGTTTGTAAGTCTTGCAGCAATTGTTGCAAGAAATAGATTAAAAAGAGGTGTAAAGTTGAATTATCCTGAGGCTATAGCGATAATAACTGACTTCGTAATTGAAGGAGCCAGAGATGGTAAATCAGTTGCTTATCTTATGGAGGAAGGTGCTCAAGTAATAAGTAAATCAGACTGTATGTCAGGTATTCCTGATTTAATAAAAGAGGTCCAAGTTGAGGCAACTTTTCCTGATGGAACAAAATTAGTGACAGTTCATCATCCAATTCGATAAGAGGTAAAAATGAAGCCAGGAGAAATAATTACTAAAGAAGGTAATATTACAATCAATAAAGATTTGAAAGTTTTTACATTGACTGTATCTAATTCAGGTGACAGACCTGTTCAGGTTGGTAGTCATTATCATTTTGCAGAAGCAAATGAAAAACTAGATTTTGATAGAAAAACTGCTCATGGAAAAAGGCTAAATATACCATCAGGTACTGCTGTAAGATTTGAACCTGGTCAAACCAGAGACGTGGACGTAATAGAAATACAAGGGAAAAGAAAAATATTTGGATTTAACAAAAAAATTATGGGGTCTCTCTAATGAAAGAAATTTCTAGAAAATCTTATTCTGATATGTATGGACCAACAGTTGGAGATCAAATTAGGCTGGCAGACACTGATTTAATTATCGAAGTTGAAAATGATTTCACCAACTATGGAGAGGAAGTTAAATTTGGTGGCGGTAAAGTAATTAGGGATGGCATGGGTCAATCTCAGATACCTAGATCGCAAGGTGCAGTCGATACAGTAATTACCAACGCCTTAGTTGTAGATGTTAAAGGTATATTTAAAGCTGATGTTGGAATTAAAGATGGTAAAATATGTGAACTTGGAAAGGCAGGAAACCCTGACACTCAAAATAACGTCAATATAATAATTGGACCTGGAACAGAAATTATTGCTGGTGAAGGAAAAATTATTACGGCAGGAGGTTTTGATAGTCATATTCATTTTATATGTCCACAACAAATAGATGATGCTCTTCACTCAGGGATAACTACAATGTTGGGAGGTGGTACTGGACCTGCCCACGGAACACTTGCAACGACCTGTACTCCTGGGCCATGGCATATAAAAAGAATGATACAATCAGCAGATGCTTTTTCTATGAACCTTGCTTTTGCTGGAAAAGGAAACTCTTCTTTACCAGAAGGTTTAGAGGAGCAAATAGCTGCTGGAGCATGCTCGTTAAAACTTCATGAAGATTGGGGGACTACTCCTGGTGCAATCGATAATTGTTTGGATGTTGCAGATAAATTTGATGTTCAAGTCATGATCCATACTGATACATTAAATGAAAGTGGATTTGTAGAAAATACTATAAAGGCTATCAATAAAAGAACAATACATGCTTTTCATACCGAAGGAGCTGGTGGAGGTCATGCCCCAGATATAATTAAAGTTTGTGGAGAAGAGTATGTCATACCATCATCGACAAACCCAACAATGCCATACACTGTTAATACATTAGAAGAACACCTTGATATGTTAATGGTATGCCATCATCTTGATAAATCTATTCCAGAGGATGTAGCGTTTGCAGAAAGCAGGATTAGAAGAGAAACAATTGCTGCTGAAGATATTCTTCATGATATGGGTGCATTTTCAATTATAGCATCTGATAGTCAGGCTATGGGAAGAGTTGGTGAAGTGATTTCTAGAACATGGCAAACAGCTCATAAAATGAAAATCCAACGTGGTAGACTAAAAGAAGAACAAGGTAAAAATGATAACTTAAGGGTCAAAAGATATATAGCAAAGTATACAATTAATCCAGCAATTGCACATGGTGTATCTAACCATATTGGAACATTAGAAAAAAATAAGAGAGCAGATATAGTTATTTGGGACCCAGCTTTTTTTGGAGCAAAACCAGAAATGATTTTAGTTGGTGGAAGTATTGCATGTGCTCAAATGGGAGATCCTAACGCTTCAATTCCAACGCCGCAACCAATCCATTCACGCCCAATGTTTTCTGCATATGGTCGTTCGTTAGAAAGTTCATCCGTTACTTTTGTAAGTAATAATTCTATTCAAGAGGACGCATTTAATGATCTTGAAATTAAAAAAGAACTGTTGCCTGTTGCTAATACCCGTAAAATTTCAAAAAAAGATATGGTATTAAATAATATATGTCCTGAAATAGAAGTGAACCCTGAAACATACGAAGTCAAAGCAGATGGTGAGTTATTAACTTGTGAACCTGCCTCGGAACTCCCTTTAGCACAAAGATATTTCCTATACTAAAAATGCTTAATTGTTTTAATATTATTGATCAAACTTATAATAAAAATATTAAAGATATAATCTCTTTAACTTACGATCAAAGATTTATTCGAAGGAAAAAAGTTAAGTCAGATAATGGAATAGAATTCTTAGTCAACTTGCCTGAAACAAAATCACTTAACCCTGGTCAAGCATTTGAATTGGATAATTTAGATCTGATCAAAGTTCTTGCAAAAGTAGAAGATCTCTTGGAGATTAAAGGCAATAACTTAATGCAGCTAATATGGCATATAGGCAACAGGCATATTCCATGTCAAATTGAAAAAGATAGAGTTTTAATACAATTTGATAAGGTTATCGGTGATATGATCTTAAGACTGGGTGGCAAAATTAATCAAGTTAAAGAAACCTTTAATCCAGAAGGTGGTGCTTATGGTATGGGAAGAACCCATGGTCACAAACACTGACAAAAGTTTTGAAAGTGATAGCTTTAAAGAGTTTCAATTACTTCAATCGTGGTTCTCACCTTCATTTCCTATCGGCTCTTATGGTTATTCCCATGGTCTTGAATCACTTATAGAGGAAAAAATAATACAAAATAAATCCGATGTAATCGATTATCTAGTAGGTATTATTTTTAATGGCTCATGTAAAAATGATGTTATTTTTATCAAATACACCTATCAAGGTTTAGAGTTGAATGATTACATAATTGCACTTTGCGCATCAAAAGAGAGAAAAATAGAAACACTTGCATTAGGAAACGCGTTCGCAAAAATTTTAAAAGATAGTTGGCAATTTGAAATTTCAGATAATGTTGCTTACCCTATTGCAGTAGCTAAAGCTGGTATAAATTTTAACATTTCGTTACAAAATTTATCTCTATTTTATATTCAGTCATTTATTTCAAATTTAATTAATATTTGTGTTAAACATATCCCATTAGGTCAAAAGGTTGGTCAAGATTGTATAATTGAAACTTTGCCTAAAATTGAAAAACTTATAAAAGACATGCAGAATTTTTCTATGGATGACATTGGAGGAATTAACTTTGTTTCAGATATCCATAGTATTAAACATGAAAACTTAAGAACTAGGATTTATCTTTCATGAGTAAAGTTAATGGTCCATTAAAAGTAGGTATTGGAGGCCCAGTTGGAGCAGGAAAAACAAGTCTAACTGAAGCCCTTTGCAAACATCTGTTCCCAAAATTATCAATGGCAGTTATCTCTAACGATATTTATACCATTGAGGATGCAGAGTATTTAATGAGAGCTCAAGCGCTTCCTTTAGAAAGAATTAAAGGTGTTGAAACAGGTGGATGCCCACATACAGCAATTAGGGAAGATGCATCAATAAACCTATTAGCAGTTGAAGAAATGAAATCTAAATTTCCAGATTTAGATATAATTTTAATAGAGTCAGGAGGAGATAATCTAGCAGCTACATTTAGTCCAGAGTTAGTTGACCTTTCAATCTATGTTATTGATGTTGCAATGGGAAGTGACATACCGAGAAAAGGTGGTCCTGCAATTCAAAAATCAGATTTATTAATAATTAATAAAGCTGATCTTGCTCCTTATGTAGGGGTTGATCTGCAAGCCATGGAAAAAGATGTTAAAAATGCTCGAAGAGAATTGCCTTATGTGTTTGGCGAAATGAAAAACTTTAAAGGTATAGACAATATATCAGACTTTCTTTTTTTAGAAGGTGGCCTTTAATTTATTCTGGAAGACCCGCAAGTTTCATTCCTTCAATAAGATTATTTGTTAAGGCTTCACTCATTTCAGGCGCTACTTTTCTGTAATCAGCAATTGTCTTAACCTCAGGACGTTCGTCTGTGTATTTTTTTAGCCAGACTTTACTTTCTTCTATATCACCCTTAAGTGCTAGCACAGCTGCCTTGAAACCAAAAAGTCTATTATGTGGTGCATCTTGAATTGTTCTATTAATTGAGTTTAGAGCATTGTCTAAATCTTTTTTACTTATATAACAAAAAATCAGCCACCCCTCCCATTCCATTCTTCCAACTGGATCAATTTCAATTGCTTTCTTAACACAATTAATAGCTTCATCATACTTTTCTTGCCTCATAAGTGACATTGAAAACATTTGAAGTGATCGAGGGTGATTTGGATTTACGTCTATGGCTTTTTGCATTAATTCCATAAATCTTTCTATATCTTGCGTAAGATAATTTTGTATACCTTTTGCCATAATTGCATCAGGATTATCTGGATCAAGGGAATAGGCTTTGTCAGTATGCTTAAAAAACTTTTCCTGATTTTCTTTTCTTTCGGAATCTAATGATGGCTCGAATACTTTTTCCATTATACCCTGAGAAAGAACGATATGAGCTTCAGCTAGATTATCATCAAGTGAAATAGCTTTTTCTGCATGCTCAATAGCTTTCGAACATAAATCTAATTTTGATTTTAAGTCCAAACCTTGAGTATAATTTGCTTGACTTAAATATGACTGAGCTTGCAGACTTTCATCCCAAGCACTTAAATTTACTTTTTTCTTAATTTCTAATTGTTGTATTTCATTTGCCTTTAGTGCAGGTGATATAATTACAGCAACTTTTTGTGAAACTTCATCTTGGATTTCAAAAATATCTTCTAAAGATCTATCCCAATTTTGAGACCAAATCTGAGTATCTTTATCAGCATCAATAAGTTTGGCGTTTATTCTTACTTTATTTCCACCTTTCCTAACACTACCAACCACGAGATATCTAGCTTTGAGTTCTTCAGAAATTTTTTTAGAATTTTCTTTAGTATTTTTATAAGCAAAAGCGGAATTACTAGATATCACAGGGAAGGTCTTCCATTTTGATAAATGAGATATAATATCCTCTGTTATACCATCAGCGAAATAATCTTGTTCTGGATCATTACTTAAATTATTAAAGGGTAATACCGCAATCGTTGGAGCTTTGCTTCCTTCTTCACTATTTTGAATTTGATTATCTATTGATCTTTTTTCTAATTCAGGGTCAGCGAGGTCATATGCATGGACTGTTGTATTCTTAACCTTTTGTTCTCCTAGATTATTAAATACAAGTTCAGTCTTCTTATTTACAAAATCTAATATGCTCTTGGAAAGACATACTCCTCCTGGTTGTGATAATGCTTCCAGCCTTGCTGCTACATTAACACCTTCACCGTAAAGGTTTTCTCCTTCAACAATCACATCACCCATATTCAAGCCAATTCGAAATTCCATAGCCGCGTCTTCAGATACATTTGCATTTCTTTCTCGAACAAGTTTCTGGAATTCTTTTGCACAAATTACTGCTGATACGGCGCTTTGAAATTCAGCTAAAACAGAATCTCCAGCTGTATTAAAAATACGCCCGCCATGTTCTTTAAAAAGATTATCAAGTATGTCCCTGCATGAACGGAAACTACGAAGTGTTTCATCTTCATTCTTTTCCATCATTTTACTAAAAGCCACAACATCTGTGACAAAAATAACGGCTATCTTTCTTTCAATATCTTTGGACATCTAATACTGCTGTATGAATCTTATGTTAAAAATAAAACGACTAGTATAATGAAGCAGTAAACTAGAAAATAATATAAAAAAATCCACTTTTTAACCATATAACCACCTAATAAATCAAACTAATTTTAAAAGATTTAAGGTGTCAAACCTATCATCTAAAATTCTTTTAAAACTTATGTTATTATTATTACAAAAATCTAATTCATTTTCATAACAAAAAAAACATAGTTCTATTTCTCTTTTTTTATGAGAGATAAAGATTTTAGTTGATATAGTTTCATTAAAATCTTTATGTGGATTTCTTGTTCTTTTACACCACATACATTTTGCATCTTTTTTGTTATATATAAATGACATACCAATGAAATGATATTTCTAATAATATAAATCAATATTTAATTTAGAGGTTACCAGCCAGATCCTGATGTGCCTGGAAGTGGACCTTCTGACCAAAATCTAGGTGTTATCAAAGACATATCAACAATTTGTTTTAAGATCTTATTATCACTTTCAAGTGAAACCGCCTCAAGACATAAAATCAATCTTCCAGCTTTAGTTTTTTCCCAAAACCAAGTACCCAGATATTCAAAGTCATCTACTTTGTCTCGGTAAGTGATTGTTTCTGTGTAAAAAGCTTGTAAATCTTCAACAACTAATTTTAGTTGTGGTATAGGCCCAATACCTTTTCTTGGGCTTGGTGGAATATTACCTCTTACAAATTCTGAAATATAATTAGTGAATTCTGAAATTTGCATCTCACTAGCACCGACTGTTGTTCGTTTTCTGCCTGATATAGCAATTTCATAATCTTTTTTTAATGAATTAATTTCATCATTTACTTCTTTTACTAGTTTGTTGATATCACCAATTTCATTTTTTTTCAGAACTAGTTCCACAGGGAGTGCATAACCCATTCGTCCATCTTTAACGGGTATAATATCAGGAAAATCTTTTAAAACAGGTCCAGATCTTTCATTAAATAAATCAAAAGCTGATCTGATTATTTTTTTCTGGTATTCAGGGTCGTTTGGTTTTCCGAGCGGGCGACCCATTGGAAAATCCAGCCAAAGGGCTCTTGGAGGTTGGATAGCTTCAATATGTTCTTTTACAAAACCAACTAAGACTGTTGAAAACCCATAAGATTCAAAAAAATGAGCAAGCACGCTCACGGCGCGCGTACAGAATGGTCATACAGGAACTAAAAAGACAGTGTCGACTGCATCATCTTTCATTCTTTCAGCAACTTCTTTTGCTGACCTTTCCATTTTGATAGGATCAGACGAACCAATAAATGAGTAATGTTCATTTGAAACAGAACCTATTTCTCCATTTTTAGCCATTTCTTCTAATCTGTCTATTGGAAGTATTGTATTAATGTCTTGTTGCCAGGCAGTACGATCATATTCTACTGCAACATGTGTCATTACTAAATCGAGATTATCTTTTTCTATAACTCTGTGATTATTAGCAAGCCATGAAAATGGTTTATCCCCTCTTCTAGAAATTGCTGCTGAAGAAACAATAGACACTCTGCGACTACTTTTTTCTTTAGGAATTGTCCAAGCAGGATTATCGAAAGTGTATTTCTCAAGACGAGAAATAAATCCTCTACCAATAGCGGGCATTTCAGGAATTAAAACCATTCAAACCTTTCAGATAAGTTTAATATAATTGGTATATTTTATATTCTTAATGTCAAATAATTTTATCAATTAATAACTTTCTTACTACAGGTAAATCAGCTTCAGCCCAATCTAAGTTGGAAATTTTTTTAAGGCTCAACCACTTACAGCTAATATGCTCTTTAAGAATTACATCTCTATTTTTACTAGAACATAAATATACTTTCATATTTAATTTAAAGTCAGGGTATATGTGATTAACTAGCATATAAAAATCATTAATTTCTATCTCAAGAGAAAGCTCTTCAAGAATTTCTCTTTTTAAGCATTGCTCATCAGTTTCAAATTTCTCAATTTTACCCCCAGGAAATTCAAATTTTTTGGAAATATAATTTAAATTATTTTTAGATCTTTGAGCGCAAAGAATTTTCTTTTTATTAATTATTACTCCAGCTACTACAAAAACTTTTTTCACAAATTATCCTAAATTTGAAATGCAATTAGAGTAAATGTAATAAATACTTATAAGTTATTTATTTTATAAAATTAGAGTGATTTTATTTTGTTTTTCAAAATTAGTATTTAAAAACTAAACATTTATTATATGAAGATCTAACTTTTCTTTCTTACCTCTAATTTCAAATCCTTTTACATTTTTTGACTGAATTTCTTCATTAAGCCTTAATCTAAGTTCTTCCGTGATGACAAAATCAGCATTCAATTCTTTGCATGCATCACAAACACGATTAGCTACATTTACTATGTCACCAATTACTGTAAACTCTTTTAAATCATCATTCCCTACATTTCCAACAATACAATTTCCAAAATGAATTCCTATTCTATGTTTAATGACTGGAAGTTTTGCTTCAGTTCTTTCTTTAGCCCATTGCCTCATGGCAATTTGCATTTCTCTTGCACAATTAAATGCATTTTGTGCATCATTTCCTTGAGATACTGGAGTGCCAAAGGTTGCCATTACAGCATCACCAATAAATTTATCAACAGTGCCTGAGTTTTGAAAAATTGGCTTTATCATTTTATCTTGGTATTCTGATAATAATTGAATAACTTCATCAGCTGTTAAGCTCTCTGAAATAGATGTAAAGCCTTGAATATCTGTAAATAAAACAGCGACCATTTGGTTATTTGTTTTTTCAGTTTCAATATCAATCTCAGCTTCTTGGATTTTGTCTCTTATGTCAGGTGAAAAGTATTTGCTTAATTGAGCAGTTGATTTTTCAAATTTTACTGCGTCAGAAAAAGACCTGTCTTGTAAGAACACTCCAGCCCAACTGACTACACAAATAATAATCCAAACATTAATTGTAATTATTAACCAGCTAAAGTTTATTGCATAACCATTGGTTATAATTTCTTCCCAATCATTAGAAATAAATGTTTTGGCGTTAACAAAATCTGGATAATTTTCATAAACTAAAGCGCCTGTAAAAAATAAAATAGATAAAATAACAAGTGATTGCCTTTGAAATAAAGGAGATATAACTATCATTGTCATTGGAAAAAGAAAGTTATAATCAATTGCTCTACCTAAACCAATTTGATCTGGATTACTGAAATTATTATCCATATTGGATAGATAATTTCCAATCAGGTAATAGGAAAAGTATAGAATTATAAACGAGCTCAAAAGAATGGAATAATTTGATTTATTGAGATATTGAAACAGATATAATGAGTATAAAAAATAGCATAAATTAACTATCATTTGAGCTTTATTTACAAACTCCATTTCAGAAGTTGGTGCTAGCATCCACCTAATAAGGTTTAAGAGGCTTATAGCTCCAATAACTATAGAAACTATTCTAAACCCAGAAACTCTTCTATTTAATTCATGATCAATTACTTCCATGTAAAAATTTAAAAATAAAAAAAAGTTTTTAGCAAGTTTATATTATTTTAAATTCGAGATATTAATAAATTTTTAAAAGAATAAATTGTTATAGGAATAAAAATTTATAAAAATGTTTTTCTATTTTTGATTTAAACTTTGATATAATTTACTAATTTCGACTGAGTATTAATTGAAGGCAATCTACCAAGAATATTGGATCTAAAAATTTCTGGTCTATCTCTTCGCCTCATAAAACCCTCTTCAGATGATGAATAAATTGAAATTAAATTAATTAATTCGTCCAAATAGCTTTTCTTACAAGGATCGATATCTCCAAAGACATAAGTAAAACAATTTTCAGCTGTGACTGAAAATACGCATGCACGTTTGCATTGGCTCATGCAACTAACTTCTCTAAATTTAATATTATCTATTTTTTAATTTGAGATAAAACTTCTTCGGATAAACGTTTTCCACCACGTGTTTTTAAAATACTTTCTTTACCATCTTTGCATGTAATACAACCTGATATAATTGTTTCTTTGTTAGCCATAATAAAAAAATTGAATATTGAAACATTTTGATAATTTATTAACTAAATAATTGTCAACTAAAAAGTGTAATGTTATAACATTTCAATTGTTTGATTAATGCATATTCTATTAGAAAAGTTTTTAAAAAAAATTCTAACTTTTTTATAAAAAATTTAAATTATGCCAGATTATATTTTGACTGAAAGGATAAATAAATGAGTAATACTTCACAAGTTCCAGTTACTGTTTTAACAGGCTTTCTTGGCGCTGGAAAAACAACACTATTGAATCGTATTCTTACAGAACAGCATGGAAGAAAATATGCAGTTATAGTTAATGAGTTTGGAGAACAAGGTATTGATAATGATTTAGTTGTGGATGCTGATGAAGAAGTATTTGAAATGAATAATGGATGTATATGTTGTACTGTAAGAGGTGATTTAATTCGAATACTAAGTGGTCTCATGAAAAGAGCAGATAAATTGGATGCAATTATAGTTGAAACAACAGGACTTGCAGATCCGGCTCCAGTTGCTCAAACATTTTTTGTTGACCAGGATGTAGCAGATCGTACAAAACTTGACGCAATCGTTACAGTAGCTGATGCGGTACACCTTAGTTCTCAGATAGGTGAGCATCATGAAGCTGAAGAGCAAATAGCGTTTGCTGATGTTGTTTTGCTCAACAAAATTGATCTAGTAAAAGACAAAGAAATTGACATTGTCAAAGACAGAATTCGGAAGATAAATCCCTATGCAAAGATTATTAAAACTAATCGTTGTGAAACACCCCTTAAGGATATAATTGGATTAAATGCTTTCAGTTTAGACCGCGTTTTAGAGGTGGAACCTGATTTCTTAGATTCTGATCATGACCATGAACATGATGACGATGTAACAAGTGTATCATTTGTTTCTGAAACTCCACTTGATTTAGAAAAATTTCAAGACTGGTTTGGTAACTTACTTCAAACAAGAGGGCAAGATATTTTAAGATCAAAAGGAATTTTAGATTTTGTAGGTGAAGAGGAGCGATATGTTTTTCAGGGAGTTCATATGCTCATGGATGCTTCTCCAATGGGTCCGTGGCCGAAAGATAAGGAAAAAACTTCACGGGTTGTCTTTATTGGTCGGAATCTTGATACTATGGATCTTGAAAGAGGGTTTGAGGGATGTAAGTCAGCATGATTGCTGAAAGCCTCCAATTAAAAAGTACTAAACAAACAGCTTTAGAAATAAGAGGAAAGATTTTAGACATTGGGTTGCCTGTAACTTCTTCTGTTTCAATAAAGAATTCAATTGCTGTTGGTTTTGGTGATGGGACTATTAGGTTTTTTGATCCTGGTCTAACTGACCCAAGAGTTTTTAAAGTTCATTCAGGTGTTGTTCTATGTATGGTTTCTAATGGAAATTATATATTAACTGGAGGTGATGATGGAAAATTTTTAAAAATATCTTTTGATGGCGAGGTTGAAGAGATTGCAGACTTCGGATCTCGTTGGGTAGATACTGTAGCTGTTTATAAAAACGATAAAGTTTGCTCATCTGGCAATAAAGTTTACGTATGGCATGAAGGCCAAAAAAAAGAAAAAATACTTGATCACCCAAGTACAGTAGGTGGTTTAGCATTTTGTTCTAACGGAAAATATCTTGCAGTTTCTTGTTATGGAGGAGTTACAGTTTGGGAACGTCTAGATAGACGATGGAAATCATCACGATTTATATATAAAGGTTCTCATGGTTTGGTTAGTTTTAGCCCCGATAGTAAGTACTTAATTACTGCAATGCAAGAAAACGAAATTCACGCATGGCGTTTGAGGGATAAGGATAATCTTAAAATGTCTGGTTACCCTGCTAAGGTTAAAAGCTTTGATTGGGTTGGAAACACTCCCTACCTAGTAACTTCTGGAGCAAACCAAGCAATTTGCTGGCCATTTGATGGTAAAGATGGTCCAAAAGGTCGCAAGCCAATTTGTGTTGCAGATGGTGGTAAACAGTATTCAACTTTTATAAAATCTTTACCAGACGAAGAAGCAATCTTTACTGGGTTTCGCGATGGGACTGTTCTATTGTCAGAAATAGATGAAAACAAGAATGCAAATATTATCCGTAATCCAACTGGTGCTGAGGTTACTACCATTGCGTTAACATCAGATAGATCTCATATTTTGATTGGAGACTCTAAAGGAAGCATCTTATGGTCAACACTTTGGGCAGGTAGAGAATAATGAAGGGAATGTTTAATAGAAAAAAACCAGACCCAAACATCATAAGAGATTTAAAGCAGCTGGTGCTAAAAAAGTTCAACCTGCCCGAAAGCACAATTTTAAGCATTGCTGAATTAAGCTGTCATGAGCCAGGTTGCCCTCCTACAGAGACAGTTATTACAGCTCGTGAAGCAGATGGAAGAGTAACAAATTGGCGCATTCACAAACCAATAAACGAAGTCCAAAAAGTAGATATTAATAATCTAAAAACTTAATTTTTTTCTAAAACTAACATTCTCTTTTTAAGATTTTTCAAAATTTTTATTTTGTCATAGGGTTTTAAGTTCCTCCATTTTCTTGACTCTTCTTTAGTGCGACCACATCCTATACACCATCCCTTGGGTCCAGTAAAATTACATATATCAATACAGGGGCTTTTTCTTTGCTTCATTTCTAAAATTTAAATTTTTTCAATTATCTACACTTTGGCGGAAGGAGCAGGAGTCGAACCCACCAGACACGTATATAACGCCTCTCGCTAGATTTGAAGTCTAGGCGCCTCACCGGAGACGATTTCCTTCCAAATTATTTTTAAAATAAACATGGAGGAAATGGTATAAAAATTTAAATTTATTTAAAAATGTTTGATGGATCACTTTTTACAATGCGCCCATTGTCTGACCGTAATGTAAACAGTTTTTTGTCAAAAAATTCTAGTAACTCAATTGATATGTTTCGGCTAATTTTTGTTTCGTTTCTAAACACACCTAGGTCAACTAAACCTTTGTTATTTTCAGAAGCAATTTTTTCGACAATATTAGCACATTTTAATATTGTTTTTGGCAAAAAGTAACGTTTTTCAGAAATTTTGCATAACTGCTTCAGAGAAACTAATTTATTAAAAAAATTTTCTACTATTTTTATATTTATACTATTCTTTTCTGCAAATTCATTAATTGTTAGAGAATTAAAATTACTTTCATTTAAACTTTCCTTGATCTTAATCCATAAAATTTTTTCATCTGAATTAAAGGTATTTCTATTACTTGTAATACTAATTTTTTGCCCACTCTTAAAAATCTGCTTTTCTTCAATAAGTTCATTTAAAATCTTATCTACTAAAAACCCCTTTGCTCTATGTGAAAACGCACTTAATATATTTTCTTTGTTCAAATTCAAGCCATTTTGATTCTGGGCAATAGACTTACGAATAAACTCAAAAATATTTTTCTTGCATAATTGCCAGTTTTGTTCAGATATTCCCCATAATTCTTCTTTGTGGATGATTATTTTCATTTGTAAATTTTTCAAAAAGCTTTTTAACGCAGTTTTTGAAAAGTTCCTTGAAATTGAAAATTTTATTAGATCTATGCCCCAAGTTGATTTAGATACTAAAAGTAATAATACATCCTTGGAACTGTTATTGACTTGAAAATTAAGCACTTCAATTCTACTTGCTTTTGATCTACCTTTTACTGATGAATTGGGGTCAATAACTTGTCCTCCAGCAATAGTCTTTTTAGCTGATTGGTCTCTTAGTATAAATCTGTCTCCAAAAACTAATGAAGTTTCTTTTTCAAGCTTTAATTGAACTAGCCCTTTCTGACCTGGAAAAATTTCCTTTTTTTCTAACACAATAATCCTGCAAACAATTTTAGCTGTTCCAATATGCATATGAACTCGAGACCAATTTTTTAGAGGTTTATGTATAAAAGAAGAAACACTAATTATAGCATCTACACACTTTGATGGGTTGTAAATAAATTCCGACAATAGTAAGTCACCCCTTTGAATTAGGTCTTTACTATTTTTTTGAACTTGAAGGTTAAGAGCACAACGTTGTCCTGAAATACCAGTCTCAGAATTACAACTGTTTGAGTGAATTGTTTTAACTCTTGCTTTTAAGTTTTTTGGAGAAATTAAAAGTTTGTCGTCAATATTAACTTTTCCTGACAAAACAGAACCAGTGACGATTAAGCCTATTCCATTCAAAAAGAATTTTCTGTCTACAGCAAGACGAAATCCGCCAGAACTATCTTTTTTGTTTTGATCTAAGACTTTATCTTCTAGGAATTTTTGTAGCTCTTGAATACCATTTTTTTTAAGGCTAGATATTCGAAAAATTGGAGCTTT
>CACMFN010000020.1 GCA_902612965.1 uncultured SAR116 cluster alpha proteobacterium
GGAAGTTGAGTTGATAGCGCCAATAGCTATGGATGATGGGCTAAGGTTTGCTATTCGTGAAGGTGGACGAACAGTGGGCGCAGGAGTTGTGGCTTCTATCTCTGCTTAGGATTTTCAAATTTAGACTAAAAAGCTCAAAATTATTTTATTTTGAGCTTTTTTTATCTCTAAAATTTAGACTTCAAAATATTTATCATTATTTAAGACTTCATGATTGATGAAATAAATATTGTTTGGTTTAAGAGAGATCTTAGGATTACAGATCATATACCAATTTATATAGCTTCTAAAGAGAATATACCTTTTATTCCATTATACGTTCTAGATCAAAATTATTGGTCGCAAGGTTTTTCATCTATAAGGCATTGGAATTTTGTTTATGATTGTCTTGAAGAACTCAATATTGAATTGTCAAACATTGGACAGCCTTTAATTATAAAAAAAGGAAGTGCTGTTAATATCTTTAAAGACATTCAAAGTAATTTTAAAATAAACAAAGTGTACGCTCATGAAGAGACAAGTAATGATTGGGTTAGAAAAGAAAATTTATCAGTTAAAAACTGGTTTGCAGAAAACCTAATTGAATTTATAGAATACCCCACTAACGGTGTAGTAAGAGGGCTGAAGTCAAGAGATGAATGGATAAAGATTAAAAATCAGAGGCTGCTTTCTGATGTAATGCCTAGTCCAATGAAGGTAAAAAAAATTGAAAACTTCAGATCAGATTTAATCTCTAGAAAGTCAATCATTTTTGAAGACAATTTTACTTTTAATATTCAAAAAGGGGGGAGAAAAACTGGATTAAAAATTTTAGACACTTTTCTTAATTTAAGGAGTAAATCTTATTTAAAAAATATTTCAAGTCCAAAATTTTCCTCAGAATACTGTTCTAGAATTTCACCTTATTTAACGTGGGGTGCTATCTCTTCAA
Organism: uncultured SAR116 cluster alpha proteobacterium; assembly: GCA_902612965.1. GTDB lineage: Bacteria > Pseudomonadota > Alphaproteobacteria > Puniceispirillales. The sequence goes on from CACMFN010000020.1 coordinate 932, forward strand.
AAGAAGTGATTAAAAAAGTTAAATATGCTAAAGACCTAATCAAAAAAGAAGATACATATTGGAAGAAAAATTTATCTTCATTTCAATCAAGACTGTCTTGGAGATGTCATTTTATACAGAAATTAGAGGATGATCCAACAATTGAAAATTTGTGTATGCATAAATCCTTTGAAAACCTTAGAATAAATAGTTACAATGATCAATTTTTTAATGCTTGGAAATTAGGACAGACTGGATACCCATTTGTAGATGCGTGCATGCGTAATCTGACAAATCAAGGATGGATCACATTTAGAATGAGAGCTATGCTTGTGAGTTTTGCAAGCTATGACTTGTGGCTTGATTGGAGAGATTTTGCTCATCATTTAGCAAAATTATTTACAGACTATGAGCCAGGCATTCATTACAGCCAGTTACAGATGCAGTCCGGCGTGACTGGGATTAATACATATCGTATTTATAACCCTGTAAAGCAGTCAAAAGAGCATGATGATAATGGCGACTTTATTAGGAAATGGGTTCCTGAATTACAGAAACTAAACTCAATCTGGGTTCATGAACCATGGAAAATGGATTTCGAAACTCAAAAAAAACTCAAATGTATTATTGGAAAAGATTATCCACATCCTATAGTAGATCATAAAGAAGCTGTTAGTTTAGCCAAAAGTAAAATTGCTGAAATTAGAAAGAGAGCAAACTTTAAAACTATTGCAAAACAGGTTTACATAAAACACGGTAGTCGAAATTCAAATAGAGATGTTAATTTTGTTGATAGTAAATTAAAAAAAAAAAAAGTTAATAAACAATTATCTTTATCATTTTGATTTATATTAGAAAATTAAAATATCCAATTAAAAACAGTGGGATTTGAAGGCCAAAATTCGTAAGTATAGCTCTATCAGAACTTAAATATCCTGCTAATGACCAACCTATTGCTCCACTACCATGTATAAATATATTTAGTGGATAAATATTTAAATTGGTTAGTAAAATTCCACTCAAAACTAAAAAAGTACTGATCCATTTTAAATTGCTTATCATAAATAGTTTTCCTTTTAAAATTACACTGTCTTGTTAATAAGAATATTTAACTAATTGACAAATCAAATTTGATTGTTTTTAAATTTTAACGATTTATTTTTATCCAGTCTTTTAATGCAAAGTAATATTGATATATCGGTAAAAACCATGGGTTCCCGTCATAAAATGGAATACTTTGAGGTGGAGAAGCATAAAAAATACTTTGTCTATTACTTGTTCCCATAGCAATTTCTGCAGCTTTTTTTCCAAGCCAGCGAGCCCATACTGTACCAGAGCCTGCATAGCCAGCAGCATAATAAATTTCATCATGCTCAAAAATTACAGGTAGTTGTGGTCTTGTGAAACCAACGTTTCCTTGCCAGCAATAATCAATTTTAACATTAAAAAGCTCTGGAAATATTAAACATAGTTTTCGCTTTAGGTAATTCACTGTGCGATCAGTAACCTCAATTTTATCAAATCCTCGTGATCCTAAAAGAATACGTTTACGGTCAGGAGTGGGCCGAAAATAACTATATAAATTTGAAGTATCACCATACATTCTAAGTTTTGGCATTAATTTTTTTACGTAATCAACACCAAGGTTTTCAGTAACAATTATTGCACTTTTTGCAGGGACCAGCCTTTTTCTCAAAAATTTCCCAACTTTATATTCCGTTCCTGTGTAAGCGTTTGTAGCAATAATAACTTTTCCAGCTGAAATCTGACCTTTACCAGTAATTACAATTTTTTTACCCTCTTTTTCATTTTTTATTTCCAATACTGGAAGGTCTGAAATTACAATTACACCAGCCTCTTCAGCGCGTTTTAGAAGCCCAGCAAAAAATTTGCCAGGATGAAAGCCACCTATTTCATCTCTTACCATGCCTCCGTAAAACAAGTTAGTAGCAATTTCATTTCCTTGGTTCTGTTTAGACACCATGAAAGCCTTGTGACCATCTATATTATTAAGACGATCAGTTTCTTTAAGTTGTAAATCGTAGTCACCTTTACTCATTGCTCCAGTAAATCTTCCTGTCATCTGAAACTGGCAGTTAATATTTTCTTCCTTGCAAAACTTTGTAAGATCGAGACGAGCTTCAATGCCTTCAGCGTATGCTTCATCTGCAAATGATACGCCGTATATATTAGTTAAATCGCTATGAGAAAGTCGAATTTGACCACTGCATATACCTCCATTTCGAGTAGAAGCACCAAATCCTGGCTTGCCACTATCTATTACAACAACAGATTTTCCTTGTCTGGCTAAAGTAAGGCCTGCTGAAAGGCCTGTGTAACCACCTCCCACCACAACAAAATCAGAATTTTTAGGGAAAGGTTGCTCTCCTATTGGAGAGAGTTTTTCATCAATTTCCCACCAGTAAGCATTTTTTTTCATAATGAAACCGAAAATTATATATTTTCTTATCTTGATTTCTTTTTTCTATCAATTCGAGTAGCACCAGTTTCAGTTCTAATAATTTTACCATTATTTATAGTATGAACCTCTAAGATTGCTTCTCTAGTATTATCTGGAAATATTCCCATCTGATGTAAAACTAAAACTTCATCATTTTCAAAAATGCATCTTGCCTTTTCAAAAACTAATCGCCCCTCAGCCATAGATTTAAACATATTTGAGATTGTGGGTGTCCATTCTTTTTTGGAAACTTCTATACCAAATTGATGTCTGACAAATATAAAATCTGAGTGTAGCAAATCAAGATAACCTTCTAAATCGCATTCATTAATCGTTTTTTGTAATTTTTTATAAACTGACATTACTATCTCCTAAATCATATTTTAATATTAATATTAAACATTAAGCTCTTTATCCTATAGATCAAAAAATTAACCTCAATCTTCATTGTATATAAAATTTTGGAAACTAAAAAGACTATTGAATAATTTCAATAATTGGCAACATATAGTCATATTTTTTTAAGTTTTACTCTTTTTGCTTTTCCAAGTTCCACCATATTTATAAGTATCCTGATAATCTGATTTAATTTGGTTAAGACATTTCCCGCATAAAAATATCCATTCTCTGGAATTTTTGTATTTACAGCGATAAAAAACTTCCTTTGATATTTTACAAAAATGACATTCTTTAAATCGAGTTCGCATTTACCTTATACATTAAGAAATATTTTTTTGGTGGATCTTCTTTTGGTTTGAAAATTCTTTTTTTAAGGTTAAAGAAGCCAAATGGATAGTTTGCATTACCACCAAATATCATTTGGTCGCCATAAATCATTCTGTTCAGCTTTCCACAATTGAAACAAATATGTATCCACCTTAAATGAAATAATTCATATTTAACTCTATATAAAGTTTTATATGGCTGGCCGCATTCTTCACAATTATTCATTAATTAGTATACCTTTTCATAATTATTGTGTTTAATATTTATACTTTTAAATAATATTTATTTTAAACAAATAATTTTATCCTGACTTTATTTTTTCTCTACTAAAAACATAAAAGCCTGCTGACACTATAATGAAAGCACCTATCCACATTTCCAAACTCGGAATGTCACCAAATATTAAGTACCCTAAAACTGCTACCCATAATAACTTTGTATAATTATAAGGTGCCAAGAAAGATGCCTCTGCTTTATCAAAAGCACTTATCATGCACAGATGAGCAATTGCACCCATAATTCCGATAGAGAAAAAAACATAAAAATGTATTTGCAACATAGGAACCCAAACAAATGGAACCATTAAACTTGACCATCCAAGACCAGCAAGACCAGTATAGAAGAGAGTAGTGTATGTGTTTTCAGTTGATGACAAAAGTCTTGTCATAATTTGAAAAAGTGCAAAGAAGAAAGCTCCCAAAAGAGGCATCAATGAAGCTAATTGCCAAAACTCACTCCCAGGTCTTACAATAATCAAAACACCTAAAAAGCCAATTATAACTGCACACCATCGATGAATGCCAACTGTTTCTTTTAGAATTGGAACAGATAAAGCTGTTATAAATAATGGAGCCACAAAGCCAATCGCAGTAGCTTCAGCTATTGGCAAGTATGTCAGTCCAAAAAATAAACTTGATATTGAGCATATCAAAAAAGCTGGTCGAATTATCTGAAGAATTAGTTTGTCAGTTATTACTAATTTAGAAATTTTTTCACCCTTAAGTAAAAAGAAAATCCATAGCGTTATATTAATTCCAATTAAATAACCCCAGACTATTTGGATTGCGTGAAGGTCTTTTGTAAAAAATTTACATATTGTATCAACAACTGAAATTAAAAATATTGCTATTACAAAGTATAATATACCCTTAAGAGGTTGATGTTTTTTGGAAGGATCCATAGTTTTAAATGCTTTTTGAATTTATATCTTTTTCAGGAACCTTTGTTAATGTAATCTTTATAAATTAATAATTAATTTAGTATTACTTAATTAATATGTATCAGTCTTCATTTAAAACAAAAAATGTAAGTATTCATTATGTACAGAAATATACTGGGCAGGACATTGTTTGGTGTCCTGGAGGTGATCAAACCGGAGAGGAATGGGAGGAGCAATTTGATTTTTTTAAAGAATTTAGAAATACAAGTTTTGATCCAAGAGGAGCAGGAAAAACAATAAGCTACGAAGATCCTCCATGGTCAATCAATACATACGCGCAAGATCTTTCAAAACTTATTCAAGAGGTTTGCAAGCCACCTGTAATAATTATAGGTCTGTCCATGGGTGCACTTATAGTACAAGAAATGCTTCTTAAGTATCCTGAACTATGTGAATTTGGGATTGCTATGGGGACATCTGGAGCGAAAAGTGGTTACATTCATGAATGGGAAGAGGCAGAGATTAATCTTCGTAACAGTGGAATAAAAATGCCCCCAGAGTTTGCATTAGTCCACTATGCTCTTCTTATGTATCCTTCTGAAGTTTTAGGTAACGATCAACTTTGGGAAAAGTGTAAGCCTATTGTTGAGAAGGCTTACAGTGAAAGAAATAGCGAAATGCTGTCTGCGCAATGGCAAGCCTGTTTGGAATATTCTGCTCTGGAGAAATTGCCTAATTGTAAAAGACCCCTTCATGTTATAGCTTTTGATCAAGATATGCAAACACCTCCAGCAAGAGGTAAGATAGTATCTGATGCTGCTTCAGATGGACATTTTCATTTATTGAATGGATTAGGACATTGTTCTCTTTTTAGACATAAGCCAAAGGTGGTAGCAGATAAAATTCGAGAAATAATTTCGTATTATTCAAAATAACTTTTAAGTTAAAGTGTTTAATTTATTATTAATTCAAATTTAATTTTCCAATTAAGCAATGGAAATTAATATATCTTCTATTGATTTATTAAAGAAATCCCTGTATTCCAGAGTAGAACTTACTTTAGGAGTGTAGCTCAACTGGTAGAGCACCGGTCTCCAAAACCGGGGGTTGTAGGTTCGAGTCCTATCGCTCCTGCCATTTATTAAATTGTTTTTAAGATAAATTTTATATAGATTTCTATATAATTGTTATGAGCTATATTCATATAAAATCTCCAATAGTTTCCATTTTAACAGTTTTTGTTTTTTTAATTTATTGTTTTCCAACATTTTCAGCAGTGAAAATTAAAGGTGGAGTTATAACGTCTGCAGAAATTTTAAAAACTCAAAAACCAGAGCCTAGAAATGATTTAATTTTTAACTTGAATGATTTTGATAAAACTCACTTAGAACAAAAGCTTACACTTGAAGAAGCAATCAGATTTGAAAACAGAATTGGCTTTGGTGCGCCATATGATAGAGTGAAAAGATATATAGGCAAAACCAGAAAAGAGGCGATAGATTTAGTAATAAATGAGCTTGAAAATTACCAAGATAATTTTGAATGGCCTAATTGGAAAGATAATTATATTCCAACATCTTTTATAGAACAGGGTTTGGAAAGAAGTAAAAGAAGTTGCAGAATTAGCTCATTCCGAACTGACTTAGAATTTAAGTGGAGTAGGGCAATTTTATCAAATAAAGTACCTCAGTTTGAAAAATTAGCATTGTTTTGGTTAGACCATTTTTCAGTCGCTTTCGATGAATACAATCAAACCCACTCATTTGTGCAGCATTTAGAATTTATTAGAAAAAATTCAATTGGAAAATTTGATGATTTTTTAAGACAGTCTATTATGGATCCAGCTATAATCGTTTACTTGAATAATGAACAAAGCACTACACAAAAACCAAATGAAAATTTAGCTCGAGAATTTTTAGAGTTATTTTCTTTAGGTGAAGGTAACTATTCTGAAAATGAAATAAAAAACCTTGCTAAAAAATTGCCTGGAAATGGCATTAATCACGTATCTCAAAATTTCCAACTTTTTAAATATAAAATTTCGGGTCAAACACTCTCTGCTTTTGGTCAGGATTTTCAATCAGCAGATGAATTTATAGATCTTGTGATAAGTCATCCTGCATTTGGAGAATTTATTTCCAAAAAATTCTATAATGAGTTTGTTGATTTAAATGATCCAAGCGCTGAAGATTTAGCAATTTTAGTTTCAACTCTTCGCAAATACGATTTTAGTATTATCAAACTGTTAAAGGCAACAATTAGTCTTAGAAAATTTTGGGATAACAACAATCGGCTAACTTTAGTAAAAAGTCCTATTGAATTAGTCTATGGAACCGCAAGAACTACAGGTGTTCAAGGATGGAAAAAACAAAATAATTTAAGCTGGCTGTTATTCTTATCTAAAGATTTTGGACAAGATCTTTTTAACCCTCCCAATATTGCTGGGTGGCCAACTGGAAAAGAATGGTTGAGTGGTCAATTTTTAGAAAAAAGAATGTCAAAATTAAAAACTCATTTCTCTTATAAAAATTTAATGAAAAGTTACAAAACTGAGACAGCAATAGGTAATGAAATCAATTCAAAAAAAATTGCAGATGAATATGAATATAATGTCGGTTTAGAAAAATTTTATAGTAATACTCTTAAAGATCAGTTGGCAGTTGAAACGATTGTAATAAATTGGATACCAAAGGATTTTGAAACTAGAAAGTGGGCTGAAATAAACGTTGGTTTTTATGGTGTCAAATTAAATGATAAGTTTTGGGATGGAATAAATATAAGATTTGGTACAGATATAAATTCAAAAAAGAAACAAAAATACAAGCACCTAAATCGTGTAGAATTACACCACGGATATAGTTTTCCTGATATTTTTAAATCTTGGGAAGGGAGCTGGATATCGTCATGGAATGGACATTACAGTTGGAATTCATCTTTTCCTGAAGGTCCTAGAACTCAAAATTTTAATGCAAAATCAAAGTCTGAAAGATTGTTATTGATAAGGCTTTTGCAAACTATGGAACACTTGATAGATAATGAAACTTTTTCCCCCTACTTAGATAGTAATGTATATGTAAAAGAATGGTTAAAAGCGAGAATTTCTGAGACAAAAATAAAAAAATGGAATTTAGAGGATAATATTCAAAATACAAAAGTCTACAGTCTTCTTTATCCAGCTTATGATACTCAATATAAAAAATTTGATTGTGGACCAAAAAGGGCAGGCATTGATTTTGCAGCGGTTAGATCTGTGGGTGATAATTTTAGACTTTTATTATCTTCAAAATTCCTAGAGGATAAAAACTTTAGTTTAAATAAATTATTACTTCCAGATTTAGATCTTGGTTTGAATGATGAAGATTTTCAATCAATACTTAGTTATGAGGGGTATCAGTTAAAATGAAAATAAGTAGAAGAAATTTTAATGGCTTTCTATTTTCAGCCTCTTTGTTTAGCCTTTACCCAAATTTTCTTAAGTCTGCAAATATAAGAGATAAATATTTAGTGTTAATAGAACTTCAAGGTGCAAATGATGGTTTGAATACCGTAATTCCTTACAGTAATCCATATTATTATAATCTAAGACCAAATATAGCCATCAAAAAAGAAGAAATTCTCACTATTGAAAAGAATATAGGCTTGCATTTTAGTTTAAGTGGATTGGCCCAATTATATGAAAAGGGTGAATTAAAAATCATTCAAAATTTAGGTTACCCTCAACCAGTTTTATCTCATTTTAGATCTATTGAATTATGGGAGACAGGCGGGGACGGCACATCAAAAGGAAGAGATGGTTGGCTTATACAATCTTTAAATAGTATCTCAAAAAAATCTAAATTTGATGCAAAGGCTATCCATTTAGATAATTCTCCAGGTGTTTTTAAAGGAGGCCTCGACGGTTTTTTAGGACCTAATTCAATTGACTATAATCCTACTGAACTTGAGTCTAGAGATTCAACAATACCTGACTTAGGCAACACTAACATTGGTTTACTTGGAGAATTAATAAAAAAACGAGAAGAAAATCACGAAAATATTAAATCCATGAAAGAAAAACTTTCAAGAAAAAATTCTAGGTTCAGGATAGGAAGAGATAACCTTGGTTCTCAATTATCACAGGTTGCTAATTTATTAGATGCTGAAGTAAATATTCCAGTGTTTAAGGTTTCAATTGGAAGTTTTGACACTCATATTGATCAATTCTGGAAACATAGGAATTTGTTAAGAGAATTAAGTGAGGGAATATTTGATTTTACTCAAGCTCTTAAACAAATGGGTTTATGGGACAATACAATTATTATGACTTACTCTGAGTTTGGAAGAAGAGCTAACGAAAATGGTTCTAGGGGTACTGACCATGGAATGGCTGCACCACACTTTCTCCTGGGAGGATCTATTAAAGGAGGTATATTTGGTGGAGACTTGAATTTTAATAATTTGAATAATAACAATCTAGCCTTTCAAGTTGATTACAGATCATTATATAACCATGTTTTAACAACACATTTTGAATTGCCAAAAAACCCTTTTTCAAAATTTAAGTCAGAATTAATTACCAAGAAAATTTAATGTCTAAAAACAAAGCTACTAAAATCATCGCAACTATTGGACCTGCAAGCAATCATGAAAATATTTTATTATCAATGGTTAAAAAAGGAGTGAATGCATTTAGGCTAAATTTTAGCCATGGGGACTTAAGCGCACATTTGCATTCTATTGAAATTATAAGAGCCATTGAAAAAAAACTAAAGTTATCTTTACCAATAATTGGAGACTTGCAAGGCCCAAAGTTTAGAATTGGCAACTTAACCAATGATATTGATTTAAAAAAAGGTGATAGAGTAAATTTTTTTTTAGACCCAGAAAATAAAAGTAAAAATTATCACAAAAATGACACTCATAGTATACCCGTTCCGAGTAAGCTTATATTTTCAAATTTAATTCCTGGTAAAACATTTTTGATTGATGATGGAAAGCTTGGTTTTGAAATTTTGAAAGTTTTTGATGAGAACTTTGAGGCAGAGATAATTAATTCAGGAATGCTGAAAAGCAAAAAAGGGATTAATTTCCCAAATCTTGACTTTAATATTTCACCGTTAACTGAAAAAGATAAAAAAGATTTACACTTTATAAAAGAACAAAAGCTTGATTACATTGCCTTGTCTTTTGTTCAAAAGACTTCAGACGTATTGGAATTAAGATCTCTTATCAGTTCTGATATGAAAATCATATCTAAAATTGAAAAACCACAAGCTTTAAAAGACATAGATAATATAATCAGAGCCTCTGACGCCGTAATGATTGCAAGAGGAGATTTAGGTGTAGAGTTATCACCTCAAGAAGTTCCTACAATTCAAAAACAATTAATTCAAAATTGTAGAAAAGTTGGAAAGCCAGTTATTGTGGCAACGCAAATGCTTGAATCTATGGTAAACCTTCCATCACCAACGCGTGCTGAAGCATCTGATGTTGCAGGTGCAGTTTTTGATGGGGCTGATGCAGTAATGTTATCTGCGGAAACTTCAATTGGTAATTATCCCGAGGAAGCTGTTACTTATATGAATTCGATAATTCAATCATCGGAAGATCATATTAAAAAATTTCCAAATGACGGGCCGAGTAAGTTAGATATTGAGGAATCTAATTATCACGCTGTGGCTCAAGCTACTGTTGATTTGTCTGAAAAAATTAACGCTAAATTGATTTTAGGTTTCACTAAAACAGGTAACACTGCAATCAGAATTGCGCGTGAAAGACCGAAAATGGCAATTATTGCTGCTACACCTGATAGCTCTGTAAGGAGGCGACTGAATTTAATTTGGGGAATTAAAGCTTTATTTATTAGCGAAGGTGAATTCGAGGAGTGTTTGTCAAAGTCTATAGAAAAAATTAAGGAATTAGATTTAGCGTCCAGTGGTGATAGTATTATAGTCGTATCTGGAATGCCTTTTGGTTTAGAGGGGTCAACTAATTCCATCAGAATTGAAAAGCTATAAACATTATTTATTTAATATTATATCTAAATTCTTATTTATTTTTATGATTAAAAAATTAATCTTTTTATTCATTTTTTATCTATTTATGAGTGTTAACTTCGCTATGGCTGAAAAAAAATCTCTTTCAAATTACTTGTGGGAAAATAGGTTGCTTATTATTTCTTTTGAAAAAGGAGATAATGAAGTTAAAAATTCTACAAATGAATACATTAAGAAAAATCAATGCCAATTCGATGATAGAAATCTAAAGGTGATTTTTTTTGAAAATTATAAAAATTCTAATTATCAAACTCCATCATATGTTAATAATAAATTTGGATTTTGGTTAGTTGGTTATGATGGTGGCGTTAAGTTATTTTCAAAAGAAATAAGTATTCTCAAAAATATTTTCAGTACTATAGATAGTATGCCTATGAGAAAAAATGAAATGTCATCAAAAACCAGTAAATGCAATTAGAGGTTATTAAGTGAGAAGTTTTGGATTAATGATTTTTTTTGGATTATTTTTTATCATTTTTTTGTATGTTGTTATGAATTTTTTTAACAAAAAAAATGAAGACTTTTCATCTAATATAAAAGGGAATGTAAGCGGCCGGGACAGCCCTCTAGAACCAAATTCTCCTGTTTATATTATTAAAAACTTAGTTGGTAACTAAAAGTAAAAAGATTTATTGATCTATGATTAGAATATTTTTAATTTTATTAGGCATTTATTTAATTTGGATTGTTTACAGGATTTTTACAAATAATCGAAATAGACAATCAAAAAGCAGAATAAATCCTTTATTAATTTTTTTGTTATTATTATTAATTCTTTTAGGCGGGTATTTTCTATTACCTAAGGTTGGTTTTATTATTCAAAAATTTATTCCCTTATTGAGCAGTCCAATGCAACTATTCCAAGTAATTTTACAAAAATTCCTTCCCATTATTAATTCAATAAGAGGAATTCTCCCTTTTTAGTTTTTAGAAAAGGTTTAGGTTGATTTTAATTTTTGAATTTGATCCCAAGCAGAATTAATCGCACGCATTTTTTTCTTACTTTCATTAATGACCTCTTCTGGTACGCCCTTACTCATTAATAAATCCGGGTGATGCTCTTTAGACAATTTAATATATTTTTTTCTAATGTTTTGAAGTGTGTCATCTGGGGAGCAACCTAAAACAATATATGGATTTACTTTATCAGACGATTTTCTGCTTTCTTTTATACTTTGATACTGGTGTTGTTCTAGGCCAAAAATTTTTGCAATTTCTTCAATCATTTTCTCTTCAGGGGAACTAACTTCGCCATCAGCTTCAGCAACGTAAAATAAAATATTTATTACTTCCTCAAGCACATTTTGATTGCCTCTAAACATTGTTGAAATTTGTTCAGCGTAAGGTTCAAATCCAATACTTTCTTCTTTGGCTTTGTTAAATATCTTGCCAACTTGCTTCATCTCAGATTTTGGAATACTTAATTTGTCTTTGACAGCGATTATTTCTTCTTTGCTAACATGCCCATCGGCTTTACTTAATTTTGCTGACAATACAATTAAGGATAAAGCAAAGATCTGTTGTTGTTGTGCAGTAGATCCAGTTTGATGCGATGAAAATTTAACCTTTGATAGTCTGCCGCCGATAAGAGAGCCAAGAAGCATTCCAAGAGGGCCTCCAAAAGAAAACCCAATAAATCCTCCGATTAAACTTCCCCAAATTGACATAAACTTTTACTTTCAGTTTTTTATATTTAGTTACATAAATATTAGTTAATCATATTATACAAATTTAGTATTAAAAAATTAATGGCAAAAATAATCTTTAAATACTAACTTTTTAATTTTATTTTAAAAGTCTTCATAAAAATTTGTAATATGATAAATACAATTTGAAAATCACATTTTAATCATAGGTATAAAATTGCATTACAGTACAAAAAAAAATGATCATAATCTTCCGCATGACCCATTCAAGGCGATTGTATCGCCAAGGCCAATCGGCTGGATTGGAACACAGAACTCAGACAGAATTAGAAATTTAGCGCCTTATAGTTTTTTTAATGCAATTTCTGATAAGCCATACTATGTGATGTTTTCATCAACTGGCTATAAAGATTCAATTAAAAATATTGAAGAAACAAAAGTGTTTTCATGCTCCTTGGCTACACAAAATCTATTTGATAAAATGAACTTTTCATCTGCAAGTGCAAAATACGGTGTGGATGAATTTGCACTCTCAGGATTAACACCTGAAGATGGTAAATATGTCAAAGCACCATTTGTAAAGGAAAGCCCTGCCATATTAGAGTGTGAATTGTGGAAAGTAATAGATTTGCCAGGTTCAAACCGTAAAGATTTATCTGGCAGTTATGTTGTTTTTGGCCATGTTTTAGGTATTCATATAGATGACAGTTATATCAGAGACGGTCTTTTTGACACTAGAAAAGCTAAACCTCTTGGAAGACTTGGCTATATGGATTACGGTGTGATTAATGATGGGAATATCTTTTCAAAAAGACGACCTCAGCTTGATCCACAAGGAAAGATTATCACTGAATAATTATCAACTAAGAATTAATGTCTAAAGAATTCTTTAATAACAGTATTTATTCAAAAGAATTAATAATTAGATCCGAAAATATTACTTTTACAAAAGAGAGTAGTTTCAATGTTATGAAACGAGCTGCAAAAGCTTGTTATAATTTTATTTCACAAAATTATTCTGTTTGTGAAGTTTTAGTAATTTGTGGTCCTGGGAACAATGGTGGAGATGGATTATTAATAGCTCAAATGCTCTATGAAGAGGGGTATTCAGTTAATGTCTACTTTCCACTTGGAGTAAGTAAAACTCAGGATTCAAGTATTGCATACGGAAGTTTAAATAAAGACTTAGTTATAAAAGCTATAAATAATTTATCTGAATATAAATTAATTATAGATGCTTTATTCGGTTTTAATTTTAACAAGCCACTTAATGAAAGAACACAATTATTAATAAAATCGTTAAACAAAACTTCCGCAGTAAAAATAGCAATTGATGTTCCATCAGGAATTTATTGTGACACTGGTAAAATTGATAAAATTGCTTTTAAAGCTAATAGAACATTAGCACTTCACAGACTAAAGCGTTGCCATGTCTTATTGCCAGGAAAAGAGTACTCAGGTCAGATTGCTCTCTTAGACATTAAAGTAGCCAATTTAGACAAAGATACTTCTGTCGAGTTAATTGAAAGACCAACTCTTAAGTTGCCAACTCTTCAAATGCATAAATACAGTCGGGGTGAATTATTAATTATAGCAAGCCGTGAAATGTTTGGTGCCTCTAAATTAACTACTCTTGCAGCTAGTCAGACAGCATTTAAGTCAGGAGCTGGAATAGTAAAATTATTAGTCCATGAAAATGATTTAGATATTTATAAACATCATGTTCTAGAAGAAATTTTATTAGTTTATAAAACTTTAAGTGAATTGAAATTATTAATTAAAAATAATTCAACTATTGTTTTTGGATGTGGCCTTAAATATACAAAACTTAATCAAGATATTTTGAATTATATTCTGACAAAAAAAGTAAGCATTGTATTTGATGCTGGTGCATTTTCAATCATGAGTAATAATAAAAAAAATTTTAAAAAACTATTACGCAATCATAAAGGACAAAAAGTTTTAACGCCTCATTTTGGAGAATTTTCAAAAGTTTTCCAAGTTTCAGACAATAAAATTAATGATTGTTTAAATGCTGCCAAGGAAACAGATAGTGTAGTTTTATTAAAAGGTAGTGACACTGTAATAGCCAATAAAAATGGGAATATTAAAATTAATTATTTTACTTCTCCATTTTTGGCAACTGCTGGTACAGGTGATATATTAGCAGGACTAATTGGTAGTTTTTTAGCTCAAGGTTACTCTAACTTTCAAGCAGCAAGCTATGGATGTTACATTCACTCTCAATCAGCTATAAAATTAGATAGAAATTTTGCAGCGTCTGAATTAACAAATGAAATTCCTTTTTTAGTCAGAAAATTATCAAAATAAACTACATTTTAAAAGGTTTCTAATTTGTATTGACTAATAATTTTATAGTGTCACTATTTAAATATAAAATATATTCAAAGGGAGATCTAATCATGCTTAAAAATGTAATGAAAATGATTTCATTAGGAACTTTATTTAGTTTTATTTTTTCATTAAATATCGCTTTTGCAGCAGATGTGACTTGGAGAATGGCTCATAAGATGCCGCCTGATAGTCCAGAAGGAAAAGTATTCCAGAAATTTGCTGATTTAGTTGATGAATATTCAAATGGCAAAATGATGATTAAAATGTTTCCTAATGAGCAATTAGGTAAAACAAATGCAGTTTTAGAACAGCTTAAAATGGGAACTGTTCATCTGTATGCTGAAGGTTCAACCTACATGAAAAAGTGGGTTAAAGATATAACATGGACAAGTGCAGCGTTTATGTTTGATGACCGCGATCATTGGGTTAGATTTATGAATTCTGACTTGGTGAAAGGTTGGTATCAGAAAGCTTCTGAAGAGGCTGGAATAGGTGTTCTAGGTGATGTAACAGCTATTTTACGTGGCCCTTACAGAGTTATGGTTACTACCAGAGACGTTAAAGCATTTAATGATATTAAAGGTCTAAAACTGAGAATGCACCCTAGTCAGTTAGCGATAGATACTTGGACAACAATTGGAGCTGATGTCAGAACACTAGCTTGGACAGATGTGTATCAATCAATTGATAAGGGAATTGTTGATGCGGTTAACAGTCCTATAGCGTTAGTTGAATCAATGAGGTTTTATGAAGTTGCGCCTCATATAATCAAACATGATGAATACTATCAATCAATAGGATTTATGGTTCATCAGCCATCATATGATAAATTGTCAAGTGATCTAAAATCAGCTGTGGATAAAGCTTATGCTGATGCTGGAGAGTACAGTTTTACTGTAATGGGAGCTGCTGCTGATGAGTCACTTGCTCGTATGAAATCAAAAGGTGTTACATTTGGATCTGTAGATCGAAGTCCTTTTGTAAAAATTATGGCTGATTTCTATGCTCAAAAGCAACAAGCTGGTGAATTGCCTGAAGGATTCCTAGCTGCAGTTGAGGCAACAAAATAAGTCTTTAACTTATGAATGAACATTATAAAAATGGACCACTTGATAAAGTGGTCCATTATCTTGATATGGTATTAGAAAAGTTTTCATTTGCTTTTTTAGTTATTGCAAATGTTTGTCTTGGTTTAATGCTTGTTGGTACTTTTGCAACTATCTTTCTGAGACTATTTACGGTATCTTTTTACTGGATATGGCCATGGACGATGCAATTTTTTGTATGGATGTCATTCTTTGGCTTTTATGTTGTTTACAGACAAAAAAAGGACATTGTGGTTGATTTTTTGGTTGTAAGCCTTGGTCCTAAAGCAGTTCTTGCTACAAGGTATATGGTTCCGTTATTAATTATGATTATTATGGGGTTTATTTTAAAAGAAATGCCTGTGATAATTTCTAGTCAAGTTGGTGTAATAGATGGTGTAATTACTCCTTGGGGAGGAGAACTTGAGAGGTATACCCTGTCAATACCTTTAGGTATTTCGTGTTTGCTCATTTTTTTAAATTCATTTGTAGAGCTTATGAAAACATATCTTGGTTATCCTGAAGAACTTTCATCACATAGTCAGGATAATAGTTAGTATGTTTATTTTGCTTTTTGCAGGTTTTATTTTACTAATTTTGATCAGAGTACCGGTATCAATTGCAATTGGTGCTGCTGTATTGATGACTTTCCTGACAAGTGATTTTTCAGATGCTTTGTATATAATTCCACAACAAATATTAGAGGGGGTGAACAAGCCTTCATTAGCTGCGGTACCTTTTTTTATTATGGCAGGAAATCTGATGAATGTCGTTGGCATGACAGATAGAATTTTTAATTTTGCTAATTCTTTAGTTGGCCACTTTAAGGCTGGTTTAGCACAAGTAAATGTTCTTTCTTCAATGATTTTTGCTGGAGTTTCTGGAGCAGCTGTTGCTGATTGCGCTGGCTTAGGAGCTATTGAAATTAAGGCAATGAAAGAAAGGGGGTACAAACCAGAATTTGCAGCTGCTGTAACAGTTTGCTCTGCTGTAGTAGGCCCAATTATTCCACCTTCAATTGGACTTGTGATTTTTGCTTTTTTGGCTCAGCAGTCTGTTGAAAGGATGTTTTTAGCAGGAATGATACCAGGTATAATTATTGGATTATCATTAATGTTCTTTAATAGAATTTTAGCTATAAAAAATAATTTTCCAACACAACCAAAAGCGTCCCCAAAAGAAGTCATAACTTCTGCAAGAGACGGAATATTAGCATTGGTCGCTCCTGGCATCATTTTAGGCTCAATTTTAGGTGGCTTCGTAACTGCGACTGAGGCGGGTGTTTTGGCTTGTGTTTATTCCATAATGCTGGGTTTTATATACAAGACTATGACTTTTTCCAATTTTTGGAAAGCACTTACTGACACCATGTTAATGACGTCAGTCATTATGATAATTATTGGATTTTCAATTGCCATGGGCTGGCTTCTTGCAATTGAGCAAGTTCCTCAAATGATTGGTTACTCAATATTTGCTCTTACTGAATCAAAAAATGTTTTTTTAGCTCTTCTATTAGTTTTCATTATTTTAGTTGGTTGTGTAGTTGAAGGAGTGCCAGCAAAGTTACTTCTCGTACCGATGCTGTTACCAGTTATTGATAGTTTTGGTATTGATAGAGTTCACTTTGGAATAATTATTCAACTTGGTCTATTAATAGGAATAGCTACCCCACCAATGGGTATTGGTTTATACATAATGGTAGAAGTAGGAAAAGTTCCATTTGAAAGAGTATCGTTAGCTGTTTTACCTTTTATGATACCATTGATGTTAGTATTGATCCTTCTCACTTATATTCCAGAACTAACTCTGTGGTTACCAAATTATATTCTAGGTCCTGATACTCCTATTAATTAATTTTCTTTTTGTTTAACGTAGTTTGAAGCTCCAGATAAATCGCCTATAAAGGTTCCATTAAATAATTTTTTATGTGTAGCTGGTTCAGTTTTTTGCTTTTCTAAAGCCCAGTCAATATCAGCCTCTGCTTCATCATTAGGCATAATTAATACACCTGAGAAGTCTGCTACTACAACGTCTCCAGGATTAGTTACAACGCCTCCAATTGAGACAGGAACATTAAAACTACCTCCAATATTATAAATTCTAGTAGTTATAGGTGAATTGCCCTTACACCATACTTGAAGCCCGTATTCTTTTAACTCAGGAACATCTGTACAAGGTCCATCAAGAATAACTCCTGAACAACCACTTGCTACAATAGCTGCTGCAACACCGCCCCCTAGGCATGCATGCTTATCGTCTCCTAGTCTATCGATGCAAAGAATATCCCCAGGTCTTAAAAACTGAATTATATGGTGCAATAATGTTGAGTCTTGGCCTGGTATTGCTAGAGTAATTGCTGTGCCTGCAATCGTCTTTTTTTCATTTAATATATTTTGAACCTGTCTATTAACAAAACCCATATGTCTTTTATGACCAATAGTAGCGGTTTCAGCTTTAAGACATTTCTTTAATAAACTTTCGTCTATTTGATCTGGCATTTTATTAACAGTATATGACACTTTTTACACCCTTTCTGAAATTAATAATTTTTATTTCTTGATATAGAAAAAAACAATTCTTAGTCTCATAATAATATGAATGAAAATATAGAACAATGGAATATCTCAAAAAATGCTGTGTCATCTAAAAAAGGCGTTGTTGCATCTCAGCACTGGATAGCTTCTTCTGTAGGCGCTGATGCATTAAGCAAAGGAGGAAATGCAATTGATGCTGCCATTGCTTGCGCTCATGCATTAAACGTTGTCGAGCCTTGGATGTGTGGTTTAGGTGGCAGTGGATATATTCTTATTTGGTTAGCAGAAAAAAAGCAAATTAAAGTAATTGATTTTCAAGGTGCCCTTCCAGAAAAAATTTCATTTGATGATTACCCTCTTGATGAAAATGTACCAGACACAATTATGGGTTTTCCAGGTGTTAAGGATGAACAAAATGTTCTTGGCTATAAATCAATAACCATACCTGGGGCAGTTGCTGGTCTCTCTTTGGCACTTCAAAAATTTGGAAGGTTAGGTATAGATACAATCCTCAGTAAAACGATAGAACTTGCTGAAAGAGGCCTGCCAGTTGACTGGTATACAACTTTACAAATAGCACTAGAATGTAAAGATTTAAGTAAGTTTAAGGAAAGCTCAAAAATTTATTTGCCTGGTAATTTTCCACCTAATCCTGAGCAATATATTCCGTTAGGGAATTTATTAAAAACTTTAAAAAGAATTTCTGAAAATGGGCCAGATGATTTTTACAAAGGTAAAATTGCTGATGATATTTGTTTCGATTTAAATAGAGGAGGCAGCAAAATATCACAAAATGATCTTGCCTCATATAAACCAAAATTTATTGAGCCTCTTTCTTTTGATTATAAAGGAAAAAAAATATATACAGCGGGTGAAAATAGTGGTGGAATGCGGTTAAAAGATACATTTGATTACCTTCAAAAACATTTTAAAAGTTCAAAAGAAATTGGTGCTGATACATATATAGCTTATGCTAAGGCTTTAAATTCTGCCTTTAAAACTCATAGGAAGAAACTTAAAAAAATTGTTAACCATGGCTGTACATCTCATTTGAGTGCTGTAGATAGCGATGGCAATATGGTTGCTTTAACTTATACACTTCTGAATAGATTTGGTTCAAAAGTTGTCTTGCCAAGAACTGGAATTCTTATGAATAATTCAGTATCATATTTTGATCCAAGACCAGGATACCCTACATCTATGAAAGGTAAAAAAAGAATCAATTCATCAAATATGTGTCCTACAATTTGTATAGAAGGAGACAGGGCTTACTTTGCAATTGGCGCTTCTGGCGCAAATCATATTGTACCTTGTACTATGCAAATAGCAGGCTTTTTACTTGATTATAATTTATCAATTGAAAATGCTTTTAACCTACCAAGAATAGATGTTAATGAAAATGATGTCATTAATGTAGATGCTTCAATTGATAGTCAAATTATAAAAGAGTTAGAAAAACATTTTAAGCTTATTAAATCTCAAAATTTAGTTTTCCCAAAACTATATTCATGCCCAAGTGGCGTTTTAAGAGATACTAATGGAGTAAATTATGCAATAGGTGACAAGTCTTCACCTGTAGCTGCTGGCAAATCACAAGAAGACTTCAAAATCAAATTTTCAAAAAAAATAGATTACAAAGTACGAGCCTAATTAATATCCTTTTCCAGGAGGAATTAGGTTTTCAACTTGTTTGCCATCAAGAAAATCATTAACATTTTTTGCTATCTCTTTTCCCCCAGCTTCTGGATCAAGGAGGCTTGCTATATGTGGTGTTATGAATATTTTTGAATTTTTCCAGAAAGGATGTTTTATTGGAAGTGGTTCAATATGAAATACATCTAATGTAGCTTCTTTTATAATTTTATTTTCCAACGCTTTAAGCAAATCTTCTTCGACTAAATGTTCGCCTCTTGCAACATTAATTAAACAAAATTCTTTTTCTATCTTGTTAAAAAGTTCTAAGTTAAGTATTCCTCTAGTTTTTGGAGTTAGAGGAAGCATACAAACTAAAATATCTACTTGTTTCAAAAACTTTGTAAGCTCTTTTTCACCATTAAATGTATTGATGCCATCGATATTTTTTTTACTACTAGACCAACCATTCACTTTAAAACCAAGATTTTTTAATGTAATAGCGCAATCCAAACCTAGATTTCCTAATCCCATAATTCCTATCGTTCTTTTATTAGCTGGGGGTTCTATTATTTGTTTCCATTGATGAGTATTTCTAGCTTCAGTAACAGTTGGTAAATTTCTATGATGTTTTAAAACATGGAGAACCACATATTCCCTCATTCTAATTTTAAGGTCTTCACCAGTGGTTTTTATAATTGGGATATTTTTTGGTAAATCTGGGTCACATAAAATATGATCAATGCCTGAACCTAATGATATAATGCATCTTAGGTTTTTGAATGTTTTAAGCCAGCCATTTTCAGGTTTCCAGACTATTGCTAAGTCAATTTTGTCTTTTTCATAATTTTCTCTCATAAGGAAAAAATTTATATTAGGAAGCAATGAAGACATATGTTTTTTCCACCAGTCAGCTCTTGCTTCTCCAACTTTAATTACACAATTAATAATTTTACTCATACTTGGA
>CACMFN010000021.1 GCA_902612965.1 uncultured SAR116 cluster alpha proteobacterium
TAAATATGACCTCAATCAATAGTGACTTCATGTCACAATTGGCTTTAAGAAGCCTCGGAAAATCTTCCAGCATGATGACCCAAGCTATGGAGCGTTTATCAACAGGTAAGAGAATAAACTCTGCCGCTGATGATGCTGCTGGTCTTGGTATTGCTACTAAATTAAAAGCACAAGTTTCAAGTTTAAATGCTGCTAGCAGAAATACTTCTGACGCGTTAGCATTAATCGGAACAATCGACGGTGCTTTGGAAGAATCTCAAGAAATTCTTTTGAGAATGCGTGAATTAGCTGTTCAATCAGCATCTGACAGTAACACAGGTACTGACAGAACTTTCATTCAGGATGAAATCAACCAGCTTACAGCTGAGTTAAACCGAATTTCTTCTGCGACTGAATTCAACAGTGTGAAACTTCTAGACGGTACTTACAATGATAAGGCTATCCAGATAGGAACTGGTCCAAACCAAACTTTTAAGCTTGGTATTAACGCAACTGACGCTGCTACTTTAGGCGCATATGAAATGCAAACAACTACTGAAGCAAATGCAGTAGACAGTAGTTCAGTAATGGGAGCAGTAGGATCTCATGCTTCTGCAAAGACTGCACTTAATGACTTGTTTAACGGTGCGGCTGACTACGTAGTAAAAGGTTCTTTTGGAACAAAGACAGCTAATGTTGACGCTGGAGCTGATGCAAGAGACGTAGCTAAAGCGTTTAATCTTATATCAGGAACAACTGGTGTTTCAGCAACTGTTGTAACTAGAGCAAAGATCTCTGCAGTATCAGGCGCTGATACATACTCTTTCACACTTCAAGGGAAAAGTACAAATGCATCGACAGTTAATGCTACGATCTCAAGTACAAGTAACTTAACTGAATTAAAGGACGCTATTAACTCAGTGTCAGGTTCAACAGGTATTACAGCTTCTCTGACAGAAGACTTATCTGGTATTAACCTCGTTCAAAATGAAGGCTATGATATTATCATAGGTGACGTAACTGCTGCTACGACACATGCAGACAAAACATCTGATACTACAGGTGGTACTCAACCTGCAGGATCAGCTCCAGGTGAAAATCTTACAAGTGCTGGACATGGATTTGCAGTTGGTGATATTGTTAAGTATACAGCAGGTGGTACCGCACTAGATGGTCTTACAAATGGTGTTTCCTACAAAGTTAGTGCTGCGGCTACAAATACATTTGCACTACAAGATATGCAAGGGAATGCTATTACTTACGGTGGTGGAAACGGTCATTCCGGTGACAAATTCACAAAAGTAAACGTGTTGAGTGTAGTCACTGTAAGTAAAAGTAACAGTACTGGTTTATTAAGTGACGGAAGTATTACTGCACTTGGATCTGCTACAACTGATGACTCTATGGGTATAGCTGGTCAGGTTTCACTTTCAAGCCACAAGGCTTTTACAGTGACACCTGGTAATAATGCTAACCACTTTAATGCTGATACATCTACAGTGACTGCTGCATTAAAGCAAATAGGTGACGTTGACGTTTCATCACAATTAGGTGCAACAAACGCTTTATCAGTTATTGACGGTGCAATTGCGATGACTTCTGAAGTAAGATCAGAAATCGGTGCTGCTAATAACAGACTTGAAGCTACAGCAGATAACTTAACTAATATATCTGTAAACATACAGAGATCGCTATCATCTGTTGAAGATGCAAACTTTGCATCTGAGACTTCCGCGCTGACCAAGGCTCAGATCCTTCAGCAGGCTGCGACCTCTATGCTTGCCCAAGCCAACCAGGCTAAGCAGTCAATGCTTGTTCTTCTTCAAGGTTAAGAAAAACAATCAGCCTTTGGGCAATTTTTGGGGAGGGGTTTTACCCTCCCCTTTTTTTTGTTTCAAATTATTGACGAAATTTTGGCATGGTATTTGCTCGTTGTGTCCTGACCTCAAAAATTAGAAAAGGTGCAACAATGAGTATTTTAACAAATTTAGCGGCTTTAAAATCGTTATACCATATAAATAAGAATGAAGGCGAATACGCTACTTCTGTAGAAAGAGTGTCTTCAGGTAAAAGGGTAAATAACGCAGGCGACGATGCGGCGGGCGCATCAATTATAAATAGAATGACATCTCAAGTTCAGGGTATGACCGTAGCAATAAGAAACGCTGGAGATGCTATTTCTATGGCACAAGTCGCAGAAGGCGCACTCGATGAAACAACAGAGATTTTACACAGACTAAGGGAAATTGCTGTTCAATCTGCTAATGGAACTTACAGTGGCGCAAATAGAGTTGCACTAAACGCCGAAGTAGTTGCATTAAAAACAGAATTACTAAGAATTGCTGAATCTACAAAGTTTAATGACGTTAAACTATTAAACGGTCAATTCCAGGATACGACATTTGCTATTGGCTATGACGAAAGTCCAGGTCACACACACTCTTTGAGTATTGAGTCTGTAAAACCAGATGATCTTGGTATGTGGACAATCACAACAGAACAGGAAAATACAGCAACACTAAAAACTAATGGCATGGCAAATTATGATGCAGCTGCACAAATAGACACTGCAACTGATCACTTATTTGAAACTGGTGATATTGTAACCTACGAGCAAGGTCCTGCTGCAAGTAGTATTCCGATACCTGGCCTTGAAGACGGAAGAAGCTATAAAGTGACAGTTGTTGACTCAGATTCATTTACTCTTACAAACTTAGATGGATCAGCTGTAAAATATGGCAAACTTACACCCTTTGGCACACCATCAAATGCTAAATTTCATTTGCAAAGTATTTCAGCTGCTCCAACTGTAGGATTATCAAAAGCTTCCTACACTATTGACGGAGGAGCTGAACAAGCGGCACCAGCATCAGAGGTTTTAAAAACAGAAGATATAATGGTTCACGGTCACGTCGGATCATCAGAAGTTCAGTTAAGAACAGGAATGACGGCTCTTGAAATCGCAAATGCAGTATCAAATCAGGACTCACTCACTGGCGTTCGCGCTTCAGCAGTTACAAATGCTAGAATAACCGTATCACCGAGCAATAATACTGATGACAAGCATGTCCTTGCATTTGATTTATACGGTATGAATACAGAATCTCCTGTAAAAATTTCAGCAACCATTGGATTTGGAACAGGTGATGAAGTGCACTCAGCAGATCTTACTGATCTTAGAGATAAAATTAATGGATTTACTGGTACTACAGGTATTTACGCTAAGTTATCCTCTGACAAAAGTTATATTGATATCAAATCACCTGATGGTTACGATGTCGTGATCGATAATGTTGATATGCCAACTGACACTGGTAAAAGTCTAACTCAAGCATTAGTAAACGCAACTAAAGCAGCTACTAGTAATACTATTGAAACTGTTTCGGATCATGGTTTTCAGGTTGGTGACATGATAAAATTGACAGATGCTCATGGTGAAGCAGACCTTGTTGGCATTGATATGGAAACAACATATTTTATTAAGACTGCTCCAACAGCTAATACTTTTACCTTAGCTACAGGCTCTCCAGATGGAACAACTGTCAATATTACAGTAGACAACAATAAGCAACTCGAGTTCACTAAATTAGAAAAAACTCTTAACCTTCAATCTCTTGACAGAGACTTAAATGTTAAAGGCGGAAAAGTAAAATTAATGGACAAGGACATTGAACTACAAGGTTCAGGTGTTCAAGCTGTAGCGACAGGTGTTGCTGCAAGTGCTGCAAATGCAGTTATTACCTGCTCTAATGAGCATAGACTTCAAGTTGGAGACATTGTAAAATATACAAAGGGCGCAAGTACTTTAATTAATGGATTAGCAGATGGAAAATTCTATAAAGTAAAAGCTGTAACAGGTGATACAACATTTACATTAGAGAATTTGGATGGATCTGACCCCACTTATGGTGCCGGAGGAGGTGGCGGTACTACCGGTAATTTTACAAAAGTAATCCCAAATGAAAACTCATTAAGATTAACAGGTGAAGTTCAGTTTGAATCTGCGTACACATTTACTGTTGTTCCAGCAGTTCAGGACTCATTGTTCAGAGCGGCACCTCCTGCTGCAAACCTGAACAAAGTTTCTGATCTTGATGTTTTAACAGTTGAAAAATCACATAAATTTCTAACTGCTCTTGATGGAGCTATTAAAAGAATTGACGCTGAACGTGGTGACCTTGGTGCAACAATGAATAGAATGCAGCATACAATTGATAATTTATCAAATGTGATTGTAGGAACCAAGTCAGCACGCGGTAGAATTGAAGATGCAGACATGGCAGCTGAAACAGCATCGCTTGCAAAAAATCAAATTCTTCAGCAAGCAGCAACAGCTATGCTTGGCCAAGCCAATCAGTCAATGCAAACAATCTTAACTCTGTTAAGATAATAATTAGTTAAAGTTATGGCAGGCCTTAATTTATTTAAGGTCTGCTAAATTTCGCAAATGGATAAAAAACTCTCTCCAAATTCACTTCAAATTTCCAAAAATTTATTTTCTTTAAATACCTTAGCTGATACATACAATTTCAAAGGATTAAAGTTTCTCGAGAAAGATGACTATGAAAATGCTATAACGTGTTTTTTTCAGTCCCTGGACTACGACCAAAATTATTCTCATGCATACTCAAACATCGGTAATGCCCTCTTAAAAAAAGGCAACTATGACGAGGCTGTAAAAATGTTTCGTGATGCAATTAAATTAGATGAAAAAAGTAGTATATATCATTTCAATCTTGGCATTGCGTTAACGCAATGCAATGATCATAAGGGCGCTGCAAAGGCGTATAAAGAATGCTTAAAAATTGAACCAAGAAATAAACTTGCGGTTAAGTTTTTAGCAAATTCTTATAAAGACTTAAAGATGTTTCCTGAAGCGATGAAAACTTACAAAAAACTTGAAAAATTAGACCCAAAAAATCCTGAAGCAGCCTTTCTGCAATCAAAAATACATATTAGGCATGGTAGATTTAATATTGGATGGAAGTTATATGAAAATGGCTTGAAAAATAACATAAGGAAACCTTTTGCTGGTTATTATAATGAAACAAAAACTCTTTGGGATGGAAAGCCATTTGATGGCACTTTATTAATTTACGGGGAACAAGGATTAGGTGACCAAATAAATTTTGGAACTTTGCTAAAAGATTTATTAAATGTAAAGCAAGATGTAATTGTTAAAGTTGACGAAAGATTAAAGGAAATCTTCAGTAATACTTATCCAGAAATTAGAGTTTATGGTGAAGACGATATAGTTCCAACTAAAGACTATGAAAAATACATAAGTCTTGCAAGTTTATGCAAATTCTTTAGAGCTCATACTGATGACTTTACTAACACTCAATTTACAAACTACGTAATTGGCAAGACTGAAAATCCATATATTAATGACTTCTTTAATAAAATTAGTGGATTTAAAATCGGTATTTCATGGCATTCATTTTCAACTCTCAACGGAGAGACAAGAAGTTTGAATACTGATCAGTTATCTAAAATTATTAAATGCAGAAATGTTAACTTTATTAACATTCAATACGGAAATGTTTTGAAACAGATCAAGGAAGTAAAACTTTTAAGTGGCATTGATATACTTAAAGTACCATTTACAGATATTACTAGAGACATCAATTCGTTGGCATCAATAATCAAGAAATGTGATTTAATAATTTCAATTGATAACAGCACTGCCCATCTTTCAGCATCCTTAGGGCACCCTACTTGGGTATTACTCCCCTACTCTGCTGACTTTAGATGGATGGAAGAAATTACACCTGCAATATGGTATAAAAACACAACACTGATAAGACAAGAAAAGGAAAATGATTGGGACAGTGTTGTTGACTTGGTGTGCAACGCTATCGACAACTCTGAATTAAATAAATAAATTATAAATTAAATTTATTAATACTATAATCTTGCGCTTTTAAGATAGCATTTTCCCAATTTCCATCGCTTCTGAATAATTGAACACTTTTGTACCATGGTGTTAAATTAGTATTACTCTTCCACCTCCAGTCACTGACTTTGGGAATTAAGCCGATAGTATCTTTATTTAGTGAACCTGCTAAATGAAGTGTTGAGTTATCAATAGATATAACAATGTCACATGCTTCAATTTTAGCACTTAAACCGTCTATATCATTTTTATTATCAATATTATCATTAAGAAAAATATTTCTTTTAAGCTTTTTTGAAAGTCTATTGATTTCTGTATTATGGTTTCCATACTGCAAATTTATAAAGTCAATATTCTCATTTTTAAATAAATGAAAGAACTTGCTTAATTTAATATTTCTTTGTTTGCCATGAGATAAACTTTCTGTATGCCACGAAATTCCTATCCTTGGTTTTTTAGATTTATAATTAGTAATTAGTTTTTTTAAAATTTTTTCGTCTGATTGAAAACAAAAATTATTTTTTTCGAAATCATCTTTACTATTCCGAAAAAATTTACATAGAGATGCTAGAGGAATATACGAAGAGTAACCCTTTTGAATAGCTCCTTCCTGATTATCTATAAATTCATGATTTCCAAGTGAACGAGATAAAAGCCCCTTCAGTCTTCTATCCATGAAGATACCAACTTTTATATTTGTATCAATGAGATCACTTATGAGTGAAGAATACATAATTTCATCACCTATTCCTTGTTCACCAAGAACAAGGACAGAATTGAATTTCTTATCCGGATGCCATAATTCTAATTTGTCAGAAAAGTAACTAATGCTTCTGACTTTTCTGGAATTACTTTTTAATCCAAAATCAAAGTTTCTCCACCCGTAAGAGTAGTTCCCCTCTTTGAGATAAATTAGAGATAGGTTATATTTGCCAACATCTAAATTACACTGATTTAAAAGTGTTTTTGCTTCTTGAATATGATCAAGCTCTATTAAATTTGATGCTACATTTGGAATGTAATTTTCTTTTTGATTACTTGGGCAGTTTTCAAATATAAATTTATATTTTTTTAATGATTCATTGAATTTTCCAGTGGCAAATAAAATTTGACCTATCAATTCATGAGCATCAATTGAATTTGTGTTTATCTTATGACTTTGTTTTACAAAGTTTAAAGATTGATCAAAATTTTTTTCAGAAAAAAATATTTTTGCTAATTCAAGGTTGCTTTCATAATGAAGAGGATTAATTTTCAAAGATGATAAATAATATTCCTTTGATTTTTGGTAGTTCTTTGCATCTCTATATAAATTACCTAAATTGAAAAAACTTTCATGATCATTTGGAAATAATTCTGTAAGAATTTTAAAATATTTAGCTGCAAGTGAGAACTTTCCCTGCTTTGCAAAAATTACTGCTAAAATATTGCACAACCAAGGATCAGAGAAACCTTTTTTTACAAGTGATTGTGCCTTTTTCTCAGCTAAAAGGTAATCTTGTGTTTCAAATACTTTTAAAAGATCAACTTTAAGGCTTTCAGATAAAATCATTAGAATTAATCTTTATTTTGAGCTTCCATATAATTGTCTAAAAACTCGCCTGTAGACTTAAAACTATTTACAATTGATTCCATAGCACCGTATTGCTTTTTATATCTTTCACGAGATTTCTCGATTGAAATATCTAATTCTTCCAATTCAATATTATATTCGGATAACTCTTGATTGAGTGAGTTTGTTCTAGTAGTTAAAGCACCAGAAGAGGAAA
Source organism: uncultured SAR116 cluster alpha proteobacterium (assembly GCA_902612965.1). Classification (GTDB taxonomy): domain Bacteria; phylum Pseudomonadota; class Alphaproteobacteria; order Puniceispirillales. The sequence goes on from CACMFN010000021.1 coordinate 7,645, forward strand.
GCAGGCTATCTAAATAATTTCTTATCGTTGAAACGTAACTGTTACCTATAGAAATATATGCATCACTCCCCGGTGCAACGACGCCCATACTTAATCCAAATGCATCGCCAGATAAAGTTCGAAAACCTGTTGCTGTTTGTTCAAGTGAGGATCCAGATAAACTAGCACCAACATCACCTCCTGTTCCAGCAACGTGTGTCCCACCCTGAAGACCAAGATAATTATTCAAACCACTATCAATTGAGTTTATAGTGATTTCACTTTTTGAGCCGTATTTATTAGAAGTTATTTTATAGCTATTATTAACATATGAAACTGATACAGACTCACCTTTCACAGCAAGTTTGTTATCAGCATTGATAGCTGTTTGAAGAGCTGAAGCTAAAGCTGATGTTGTAGAAAAAGGTCCTCCAGTAACATCAATTGTACCTGATGTCACACCATTTAAAGTCATTGTAAGACTTTGATTACCACTTGAAGGTGAGTAATTAGAACTTGTTATGTTTGTCGAGGGTGAGGAACCAGTTAAAGTTGCTTGGGTACCAATATCAAGAAAGTAGTACCCAGGCTTATAATTTGATCCAGTTAAAAAGGGTGAAACTAAAGATGATGAACTGTGCAATCTATCCGAAAATAAAGCAGTCAAAGCTTGAGGATCATCTTTAAACGCAAGATCAAATGTTCTTTCATTTATTTTAAGTCCCCCAGTTTTAGTTGTTGAAACGCCTAGGTTCGCCAGGTAAACTGGATTTTCTCCATATCCAAAAATTGGTTCAGTAGTTATTTTTTTTAGTCGATCTGAAATTGCTCTAACAGTACTTTCACTAGCTAATGCTCCCCTTTCTCCACCATTTAATCCTCTCTCGGTCAACGTGGCTAATTGAGATGCTAAATTATTTACCTCTTCTACTAAACTTTCTAAGGCTGCAAGAACTTTATCTTTTGATGTAGAAACACTTACAACAGCTGCTGAAGAAGTCGTGTTTAACAAACTAAGAGTAGCTCCATCCACTACATCAGTAATTTCATTAGTTGTTCTAGAAATCGTAACTCCATCAATTGTAAAAGAGGCGTTTTGTGCTGAAGCTGTTTCAGTATTAGTTCTGACAAATGCATCAGTTGAACTTCCACCACTGCCTCCATAAGTTATAGAATTACCATTACTGTCATTAAGGGTAAAAGTAGTAGTTGATGGAACTGATGCAATTTTATATTCACTCAGTGAAGTTAGACCGTTCAATGCTGTTCCACCTGCAATATATTTTAGTGTATCGCCTACTTTAAATCCATGTGCAGAAGAGGCAGTAATTGTAGCACCTTGAGCACTTGAAATACTTGAAGTATTAGCAGTATGAGATTTATGCTGAATGCTATTTAATCCTGAATTAGAACCTTCAGTTGCTGAAATTTTAAAAGAATTTGCAAGGCCAGTATTTGAACGTAACACAAGAGCGTAATCAGATTTATCTTTCATTACAACTTTCGCTGTAACACCAAGAGAAGCATTATTAATTTTGTCTTGAATATCTGTCAAACTATAAGCCGATGCTGAAATGTTTACAATTCTTTCTGGATAATTTGTATCTGCTGTAAAAGTACCATTGTTCCAGGTACCTCTTTGGAACAATAAATCACCATCACCAACTAAAGTAGTTGCTGAAGCAAAACCGTCAAAAACCAGAGTTTGCGACGTCGCAAGTTGTGAAACATTCACTGTACTTGACATTTCTTTAACAGTCGCAGGATCAGTAACTGACAGCTTTACCGATGTACTAGTGCTTGAACCCTCAAATACATTTGTACCTTCCATGGCGTCAATAGTTTTAGAGGACTCAGATATAGACTTTTTAAGTTCGGCTATGGCTGAGACTGATACCTCATTTTTTTCAATTTTATCATTTATCTTTTTCTCTTGAGGTGCTCTTTCAGCAGTCAATAAATTTTGAATAAGCTCTGTAGTGTTCATACCACTACCAATATTTAAGGCGCTAAAGACATCATTTGTAGACATAATTTATCTCAAGTAGTTGAAAAATTAACGGATAAAATCTGTAATTCTATAGTTGCAAAAGAAATGCCAAATAGAGAAAATATAGAATATAAAAAAGAATATTATTTGGGCATAGAATTTGCAAAAGTTCATTACTTTAAATATCGGGGGCTTTTGATGTTTCAATTATCAAATCAATATAATGAACTTATAAATCACTACCAAGATATGGCTAAAAATGGTTATTACAGAGTAGATGGATCCTTTGTTGAAAAAGTCTACTCTGATGCAGAACCTCATAAATTTGCAGAACCAATCAGAACAATAGTTTCACACTTTGATGCCAAAACTGCTCTTGACTATGGTTCAGGTGGAAGCGATTTAAATAAAACAAAATTAGATAGTGGTGAAAAATTCATAGATTATATTGGCCTTAAAAAAATATATAGCTTTGAACCTGCTAGAAATAAAAAAGTAAAAAAGAAATGTGATGTTGTTTTGTGCTTTGATGTACTTGAACATATTTTTATAAATGATGTTCCGTGGGTTATAAATGACCTTTTTGAATATGCAAACAAATGCATCATAATCAACGTTGCATGCTATAATGCAGCAGCTCTTTTACCTAATGGTGAAAACGCGCATATAACTGTAAGAGCACCTCATTGGTGGCTTGGTCAAATAGAGTGCATAAGCTCTCTTCATCCAGAAATATACTGGGGTTTAATTGTATCTGAAGGATATAATCATGCTAAGTTTTTGGGTGTCCACAGAATGAAAGACAGGCTTGAAAGCAAAAAATATTATCAATAAATTTTCGTAAAATCATGATGCATTTAAATTCAAATTTTACTCTTATGAAGGGCATTGACGCTCAAAATAATGGAAGATTCGAAGAGGCTAAAAAATTATACAAATTAGTTTTATTATCTGAACCAAATAATTCTGATGCACACCATAATCTTGGCATTATATCTCTTATTTATTCAAAACTTGATGACGCCTTGGTAAACTTTAAAAATGCTTTAACTAGCAATCCATCAATTGAGCAATTCTGGATTAGTTATGTTGAAACTTTAATAAAGAAAAACGACTTTGTTACAGCAAAAAAAATACTTAAAAAGGCTCGAAAAAACGGAATACAAAAAAAATTACTTTACAGCCTCAATGAAAAAATAATTTCAAAAATTAAAGACCCATCTCCATCTGAAAATGAGATAAATGATATTTTGGGTGCATTTCAAAACCAAGATTTTGAAGCAGTTGAGAAATTATCTCAGTCAATGACCAAAAATTTTCCTTTGCACCCTTTTGCATGGAAAGCGTTATCTGCCGCGCTAAGAAATAATAAAAAGTATGATAAAGCGATAAAGGCACATAAAAAAAATATAGAATTATCTCCAAAAGACCCTGAAGCATTTAATAATTTTGGAATAACACTTAAAGAATTAAATAACACGAACGAAGCGATAAATTATTACATTAAAGCAATAGAATTAAATAAAAATTATTCAGAAGCATACAATAATTTGGGCACAGCGCTCAATGATTTAGGAAAATTGAAAGAAGCTGAAATTAATTTTACAGAAGCTATTAACTTAAATAATAACTTTTCAGAAGCCCATAATAACTTGGGGCTTTTAAAAGAGAAAAAATTAAATTTTGAAAGTGCAGCAGAAAGTTTTAAAAATGCATTAAAAGCTAACCCTAATAATATAGATGCACATAACAACTTGGCTTTTAATTTTAAAGAACAGGGAAATGTAGAAGGCTCTATAATTCATTTCGTTGAAGCAATTAAAAGAGCACCTCTAAATCTATCTTCGTATTACAATCTTAGTGTTATTTTGAAAGAAGGAATTGTATTTAAACAGAGTATTCCCATTCTAGAATTGATCATCCTTGAATTACTGAAAAAAAATACAATCGTAAGGCCAATAGATATTTCAAAAACTATAATAAGTCTTATTAAAAATAATGAGGAAATTAAAATAGTATTACAAAGACTTCATTCAAATAAACTTAATCAAAATTTAAAAGAAAATATTTCTATTTTGTCAAAAAATGCTTTGCTTTTGGAGTTGATGAGCCTTTCCCCATTATTGGATTTGGAATTCGAAGGTCTATTAAAGAATATGAGATCTTTGATTTTAAATAATATAGAAAATTTAGATCAAAACCCCGAAAATATAGTGTTTTGCAAAGCATTAGCAACTCAATGTTTTGTCAACGAATATTTATACGAAACTGTTAAAGAGGATATAAATCTCTACAAGAAATTAAGCACAAAGATAGAGAAGAATTTGATAAAGGGAATTCAGCCTTCAATAATTCATCTGCTTTGCCTTGTATGCTTCAATCCATTATATAAATATAAGTGGCATGAAATGCTCACAGTTCCAAAAGAACTTGAAACTATATTTAATATTCAAATTTTTGAGGTTAAAAATGAGAGATTGCTACAAAATAAAATAAAGTGCTTGAGCAAAATTTCTCATGATGTTTCCTTAAAAGTGAGGGATCAGTATGAGGAAAACCCATACCCAAGATGGATAAAAACTGGATTATCATATGAACAATCTTCCTTAGACGAATTTGCTCATAAGACTGGTATAAAATTTGATGGCAGAAGTTTTAAGAATTCTGATAATTTGAAAATACTCATTGCTGGATGCGGGACTGGACAACACTCCTTACTCACCTCTTCAAGATTTAAAAATTCTAGAATAATAGCAATTGACTTAAGCAAAAAAAGTTTAGCATACGCAAAGCGTAAAACAGAAGAGTTGGGCATAGAAAATATAGAGTACTATCAAGCAGATATACTTGATTTAAAAAATACATTTTCAGATTTTGATATTATAGAAAGTGCAGGAGTACTTCACCATTTAGAAGACCCATTATCTGGTTGGAACTCATTAAATTCTTTGCTTAAGGCAGGCGGCATAATGAAAATTGGCTTGTATAGCCAGTTAGCAAGAGAAAACATTAAACTATGCCAAAAAGAAATTAAAAGGATGAAATTGCTACCTAATAGGTCAGACATTAAAACATTTCGAAACATTATTATTAATTCAGAAAAAGAACACCATAGAAATCTAACTGAATTTACCGATTTTTTTAGTTTAAGTGAAGTTCGCGATTTATTATTTCATGTCCAGGAACATACATTTACAATACCAGATATAAAGGAAATGTTATCAAATCTTGGTTTGATTTTCTGTGGATTTGATAATCCTAAAATTAAAAAGCTTTTCAAGAAACATTTTCCTGAAAACGCTGATATTTATAATTTAGATTTATGGAATGACCTTGAAAACTCAGATAAAAATATCTTTGCTGGAATGTATCAATTCTGGTGTCAAAAGGCATAGATTTTATTAGACTACATTGTTTATTTTGAATTTCTGAATTAATATTTACATAATTTTTTTAAAAATTCGTATTTTAAATATAAATATTAAAATATTTCCTTTTTTATACATTTTTTTTTAAAATTAAAATTTAATTAACCGTTAAGTATAATAAGACTATTTTTCGCTGACCTCTTGTCCTCCCAACTGTCAAAGTTGGGAGGACAGACACTATTTCCCTTAAAATTAAAACTTTTTTTTAACATTTTCAAAATTGGCACGGCTATTGCACATTACTAATCAGTTCCTAGAGGTCAGCGAAAAATAGCTAGGAACAATCTCCGATGGCGGTCTTGTTGTTTAAAATCGACAAGACCGCTAACTTTTTGGCCTAACTAAGCAATAATATTAATTTTTTTTGTAAACCTTGGTTCCTCATTTAACCAATCTGACACTCTCGCATATTTTGTATGTGCAATATTATGTGTGTACATAGGAGAGGAAAGCGATTTAGCAGATAGAAAAGTCTCAGATGTAACTGTAGATGGAGCACCTTCAGGATGAAGTATTCTTGGCATAGAAAACCTTTTAATTTCCATATTTGATTTAGTAACTGCGCCAGGACTAAAGACACCTATTGAAGTTTGTCTTTCAGTTGGCATTAAATTTGCACCTGAACCTAGAAGTTGGGTGTTAGTTTGAGATAAATTATTCCTAATATTAACATTTCGGCTAATATTTGAGTTAGAAATATTATTGGATACAACATTTTCCATTTTTTCTAATTAACTTAAATATTTAAAAATATCAAGTTTATTAAGAGGTAATTGAAATTATGGCCTACAATGCAGCTTCTGAAGCTTATAAAAAAGCAGAAAATATAGGTTTAGCTGAAGTAACTAATCCTCATGAAATTGTACAAACTTTATTTACTGAACTGATTAAGTCAATGAGGCTTTTTGAGCAATCTTTTATTGATATGAGCTCTTCTGAAACACGATCATCAAGTTTTGCAAGGTCATTGACGATAATTTATTCACTACAATCAAGTTTAGACTTTGAAAAAGGTGGTGATATTTCTAATAACTTATTCAGAATTTATGAATATTCCAGGCAGCAATTAATTTCAGATTTAAAAAATGCAAAACCAGAAGGTGTAAAAAATGCAATCCCTATTATTGAAGAAATAGCAGACGCATGGAACCAAATAGGAGATGAGGTGAAAAAATGAAAAATGATTATAATGTAATTCTTGATCAATTAATGGAAAAAATTTCTAAGGCTGTTGCAGATGAGCAATACGCTGAAGTTATTCTTTATAATGAAGAGCTGTGCAAAGCAGTTGTTGAAATGACTGAAAGCTGCTCAGAAGAAGATAAGGAAAGCCTATACAATTTAATTTCTGATGCCAGAGATGAAATTGATGGTCTTAAAGATCAAATTATAGCTCGTCAAAATAAGTTATCTTCTGATACAAGCAAATCAAATAAGGCAAAAATGAACTATAACGTTGCGTAAAGCATCAATTAATAGATAATTTTTTCATTTTTTCTATTAGAGTTGTTCTATTTAGTCTAAGACACTCAGATGCTTTAGTGATATGGCCATTGTTTTTTTCGATGGCAGCTTTGATTAACACTTCCTCTACTTCAATTAAGTGTCTTCTTATATCAATATTATCAAAATATAAGAACCAATCCATGTAATGACTTGGATGCGGCAATGGTGGATTTGTTTCATTTTGTTCTTCTTCGTTATTTTCAAAAGAGAGCTGTGATGTAGCCTCCCAAATCTCATCTTTTTCAACCTGTGGATCAGGCACTTTAAGTCTCAATAAATTTTCTTGGACATTTTTGCCACTTATTTCTTGATCTCCAAAGAGGACTGCTGCTCTCTCAACAACATTCCTAAGCTCTCTAATATTCCCAGGCCAGTTGTAACGGCCTAATTCTTGAAATGCACTTTGATCAAATTTTGGGACACTCTCACCATCACCTTTTAACTCATTTAACATAAACTCAACTATAACTTTTAAATCAACAATTCGTTCCGCCAAGCTGGGCACAATTATTGGAAAGACATTAATTCTGAAATATAAATCAGCTCTAAATTTACCTTCATCAATGTATTTTTCAATATTTTGATGCGTAGCACATATTAAGCGAAGGTCTATTTTTATCTCTTTGTCACCGCCAACTCTTTGGATAGTTTTATTTTCTAATGCACGTAGCAACTTACTTTGCAGAGACAGAGGCATATCACCAATTTCATCTAGGAATAATGTACCTCCACTTGATTGCTCGAATCTTCCTGCTCTTACTTTGTCTGCTCCGGTAAATGCACCTTTTTCATGCCCAAATAACTCACTTTCTAATAATTCAGTTGGTATAGCGGCGCAATTAACTGAAATTAATGGCCCTTTCCTTCCTGAGGCTGCGTGTATACCTTTTGCAACAAGTTCTTTTCCTGAACCTGTTGGACCTAAAATAAGTGCTGAACTTCCAGTAGGAGCAACAACAGCCATTAACCGTCTTAATTCATTAGCTGGAGCAGATATTCCAGAAATTAGTTTTGTAATAGAACTAGGTACAGTTTCTTTTTTAGAAATTTCTTTTGTCATAAATTTGTCAACAATTGAAAGTCAACAACATAATGTCAGAATATTGACTGTAAATGCAAATAAAAAATAATAAATGCAATATTATCAATAAGTTAATTAGTTTTATAAATTAGTTTTAATTTTTGGAATAGCATTTGCCTTTACACTTGAAAGTTAATTTTCGAATGCAAATTCGTAAATAATTACAAGTTTAGGCGGGGAGGCCTTTAGAATGAAAAATGTAGGTATCATAAAAGAAAATTTTGATCTTGCACATAAGTTTACAAAATTACTAAATATTAAAGAAATGAATGCAGTTGAGTTACCTTTGTATAACTCAGTTCAAATTAATAGTTTGGTTCTTAGTGCCGCAAAAGAAAGTCAGATGGGCGGACAACAAGCAGTTATAGAATTTTCAAAAAATACTAAAGCTGATCAAATTATGATCATTGAAGAAAAGTCTAAAACTTATAAAACTGAAGTAAATTTTGGTGGAAAACTAATAAAGATAAGTATCCCCGATGATGAAGGATCACATGAGTGGATCCTAGAAGTAGCAGCTCAAATGCTTGCAACTAAAGAGCTTGTAATGGCAAATGATATCAGAAGCCGGGAACTTCTAGCTTTGGCAAAAAAAGTTGCAGCTACAAATGTTACTGTTTTCATTAACGGACCAACAGGTACCGGAAAAGAAGTTATTTCAAATTACATCCACAATAATAGCACAAGATCTGAATTCCCATTTGTTGCTGTAAACTGCGCTGCAATTCCAGAAAATATGCTTGAAGCAATTTTATTTGGACATGAAAAGGGTTCATTTACTGGTGCATCGCAGGCAAATAAAGGAATTTTCAGAGCTGCTGATGGCGGAACACTTTTATTAGATGAAATCTCTGAAATGCCGTTATCTCTTCAATCTAAATTATTAAGGGTACTGCAAGAGAGAAAAGTAACACCTATTGGGGGATCAAAAGATGTAGAGGTCGACGTTAGAGTTGTTGCAACCACAAATAGAGATATGCTTGCAGAAATTAAAAAAGGTACTTTTAGGGAAGATTTATTCTACAGATTAAACGTATTTCCATTAAGAACATTAGCTTTAAAAGAGAGGCCCGAGGATATTTTACCAATTAGTGCAGCTTTACTAAAAAAACATACAAATACTGAAAATACATTCCCTCTTCTTACATCAAAAGCTCTTAATGTATTAAAAAATCATATGTGGCCAGGAAATGTAAGGGAACTTGAAAACGTTTTGCAAAGAGCAATGGTTATTTGCAATGAAAATACAATTACTGAAAACGATATAATGATCGACAGCTCATTACAAAGCACAGAAAAAAGTCTAGCAGACAGACTTCAATCTGGAAACATGGTCGCGACTGCATAGGAGTAAATGATGACAAATATAGGAATAAAATCTAGTCAATTATCAGATATAAGAGCAGCTTTACTAGAAAGTTCTAAAAATAATACTTTAGAGCCTAAGCAAAATGAAAACTTTGGCAATCAAATAAAAGATGCTCTTGATAGCGTAGCTAATGCTCAGGAAACTTCCAAAACTCTTACCCAAAACTATGAGTTAGGAAAAGAGCATGACTTAACTAAAGTTATGGTAAGTCAGAATATTTCTTCTTTAGCATTTCAGATGACATTAAATGTCAGAAACAAGATGCTGAATGCTTATAAAGACATAATGAATATGCCTGTGTAATAGATTTTTTTAAAGGGATTAAATAAAAATGGCTGAAACAACTGCAAATGATATTCAAAATGAATTAACAACAGGTACTCCTAGGACTGGCATCATGACCAGGACTGGTGGCGCTATTTCAGAACTAAGAAGAATGGCTAATCAACCAGCTGTTAAAAGAGCAATGCCAGCTGTTGCAGCTATCGCTGTAGTTTTTGTTGGTTTATTAGCATATTTGATTTTTCAGCAGCCGAGTAGAACAACTTTATACGCATCCCTTCCAGAATCTGAAAAATCAAAGATACTAGACGCCTTAATGAACTCTGGCATAGATGCAACTATTGACCCTACAACTGGTGACGTAATGGTTCCTGTTCCAGATTATCATGAGTCAAAAATGAAATTAGCTGCTCAGGGCTTGCCAACAAGTGTTCCAGGAGGATATGACACCTTAGGTGAAATTCAGATGGGAACTAGTCGATCAGTTGAAAGTATGAAATTAAAGCAAAGTCAGGAAATTGAGCTTGCCAGATCAATATCTGAAATTGACTACGTGACTACAGCAAGAGTTCACCTAGCAATACCTGAAAAATCAGTTTTTGTTCGTGATACTGCTCCTGTTACAGCCTCAGTGTTTGTTCAGTTATTAGAAGGAAGATCTCTTGATGCAACTCAGGTTAAGGCAATAACACATTTAGTATCGTCTTCAGTTCCAGGGCTAAACGAAGCAAATGTTACAATTGTTGATCAATTTGGAAAACTTTTATCCAATCCTATTGATGATCCAGAATCAATTTTATCTAATTCCCAATTACAGCACCGCGTTAGGTTAGAAAATATTTACCGTAGTCGAGTAGTATCTATAGTTACTCCTATCGTTGGTGCGGGCAATGTTTCTGCACAGATTAATCTTGAACTAGATTTTACTTTATCAGAAGAAACAGAAGAAATTGTTGATCCTGAACAAAGTGTTTTAAGAAGTGAGCAAAATACATTAGATACTACCACAGACGGAAAAGCAAAAGGAATACCTGGCGCTCTGTCTAATACACCACCAATGGCTGCAGAATTAAAATCTTCTCCTGAAGCGGCAACAGCAGGTGAAAATGTTTTAAGCTCATCTTCAAGCAATGTTAGAAACTATGAAATTAGTAGAAAAGTTCTTACTAAGAAAAACCCTTCAGGTGGAATTATAAAAATTCAAGCTGCAGTTTTAGTTCGTGAAACTTTCACAACAAATGAAGACGGTGTTGAAGTTTCATCTATTTCTGATGCCACTAAAGAAAGAATAACTTCACTTGTAAAAGATGTTATTGGATACAATGAAGACAGAGGTGATAGCTTGACAGTTTCAAGTAGCCCATTTGTATCAGAATTAGAAGGAGTTGCTGTTCCTTGGTATGAATTGGACTGGATCCAAAAAGCTATGTCACAAGGTATCATGGTTATTTTACTAGGTATTGTAACTTTTGGAGTATTGAGACCACTTGTTAACAGAATTATTGTTCCAATCGATGCAGGAAGACCAGGTGAACCAATCAGTGGCACTGATGATGATGAAGTAGATCTAGATAAAGTTACAGTTCAAGAAGGTGAAACTTTAGAGGACATTAAAGCCAAACTTAAGCCTAAGAAACAAACAATTTCTGCAGAAATGCTTGATACCGCAAATACATATGACGACAAAGTTGCAGTAATCAGAATGATTGTCAGTGATGAGGCTGGACGTGTATCAAATGTGTTTAAAACAATGATGAAAAAAGATCTTGAAGTTTAAATATAAGTTTCAAAGAAAGATATTTTGAATTAAAATTATTTAATATTGGAGTAAAAAATGGCTGAAGCAGCTGAAAATAACGAAGAACAACAAGACGAATACTCAAGATTAACTGGCACACAAAAATGCGCAATTTTGATGATGTTACTTGGAGAGGAAGAAGCTTCTGAAATTCTTCGAAATCTGGGACCTAAAGAAGTTCAACATTTAGGTTCTGCAATGTACTCAGTTCAAGGCTTAGATCAAGTAACAGTTAATAGAGTTTTAGATGAATTTCTTGCCATCATCAAAGCACAGACAAGTCTTGGGCTTGGAGCTGGCAACTATATTAAAAACGTTCTTACCAAAGCTCTAGGTGATGATAAAGCACAATCAGTCTTAAGCCGAATAACACCTGTAAGCAGTGATAGACCAATAGAAATACTCGACTGGATGGATGCAAGGTCAATTGCTGAGTTAATATCAGATGAACACCCACAAATAATTTCCTTAGTGATTTCTTATCTAGAGTTTGGACTTGCTGCTGATGTTTTAGGACTTCTACCACATAGTCTACAACCAGATATTATTAAGAGAATTGCAACTTTACAGACAGTACAGCCTGACGCACTAGCTGAGTTGGAAAGAGTTATGCAAAAGAAATTTAAAGATAATACATCACTAAGAGCCTCACAAGTAGGTGGAGTTGGAGCTGCTGCAAAAATAATGAACTTCACAAAGCAGCAGATGGAATCAAGGATTATGAAGTCTCTTGGCAGAGACGACAAGCAGCTAATGCAATTAATCCAAGAAAATATGTTTGTTTTTGACAACTTAATCATGGCTGATGATAAATCACTACAAACACTGCTAAGAAGTGTTGAAACAGAATTATTGGTTCTTGCATTGAAAGGTGCTGATGAACCATTAAGAGAAAAAATATTCTCCTGCATGTCAACAAGAGCAGCCGCTAACATTCAGGATGAAATGGGTGCAATGGGACCTGTTAGATTAACAGAGGTCCAGGAGGCGCAAAAGCAAATTATCAACGTAGCAAGACGCCTTTCAGATGAAGGAACAATTGTATTAGCAGGCAGAGGTGGAGATGATTTTGTATAAGAGAATTTATATTAAATCATTATAAACTATATGGAAAATTCCAAAAAAATGAATGATTTTAGTGCAGGTGAGCCTCAAGTTTTAAGAAAGGCAGAAATTGCAAGAATATTAAATACTGTTAAGCAAGCTCCCTTTAATGCTGATAATTCAAAAAATTCAGAAAATAAATCTTTTAAAAAAAGATCTCTGCTAGATATAGCTTTAAATTCTGCAAAAGATGATAATTCTGAGGTTGCTATTGATAAAGATATTGATCAGACACAAGAAAATTTACAAAATGAAAACACTACTCCTGAAAATAATGAAACTCCAGAGATTATAAATGAAGCAGATAGTCAAAATAATTTCGATGAAGAAAACAAAAAACAACTAATTGAAGAAAATAATGCTTTAATTGAAGAAAGAATCAAAAAGGCAGAGCAAGATGCTTTTCTCAAGGGAAAAGAAGAAGGATTAGAAGAAGGTAAATTACTAGGAATATCTGAAGCAAGAGCACAATCTCAAGAAGGCTTAGATGCAGCAATTTCAATCTTCAGAATAGCAGCTGAAACAATAGACAGTTCAGATCAATCGAATTTGGATGTTTTAAACGATACAATTCAAAGATCAGTACTAAGCATTGCTCAAGAAAGTGCAGGTTTCTTAATTGACACACTTCCAGAGAAATTTATTTCAAGGATAAATGAATTATCTAAATTAATTAATGAAAATATAAAGAAAATTTCACTTGATATGAATTCTGAAGATTATGCAATTATTAAAGAATTTATTGAAAAGGATGAATTTCTATCCTCTTTAAATATAAAACAAAATAAAGATTTATTAAGAGGAAATATGAGGCTCAATGCAGATGGAATTAAAGTTAACGATTTTGTTTCATATAATACATCAGATTTATTTTTAAATGATCAACCGAAAACTAATGATATAACCAGCAAT
>CACMFN010000022.1 GCA_902612965.1 uncultured SAR116 cluster alpha proteobacterium
ACAGTGATATTACAAATGAAAACCTAAATAAAGAAAATGAATAGATTTATAAATAATACAATTCAAAAAGTTTCAGTAGTTAATGGGGAAAGAAAGAAAATCTTTTCTGGCAAAGTGAGTAGATACGATGGAAACACCATTGAATGTAGTGGATTTCCAGCAACAATTGGAACTCTTTGCAAAGTTATCACTGATGACGGAAATCCTGCAATTGCTGAAATTATTGGATTTTCAAATGGCAATAACTTGGCCTCAATGCACCAGCCAAATTCAAGAGTTTTAGTCGGCTCAGAGGTTGTTGCATTTGATGATGGGCATTCCATCCCTGTAGGGCCAGGAATACTTGGAAGAGTTGTGGATGCTTTAGGTCAGCCACTAGATGGAAATATGATCCATGGAGTAAATGAAAGTTGGCCATTAGCTGGAGAAAGTATCAACCCACTCAATAGATTACCAGTGAATAGTCCACTAGACGTTGGAGTAAGAATTATAAATTCATTGCTTACAGTGGGCAAAGGTCAAAGGCTTGGCATTATTGCAGGTTCTGGTGTCGGAAAATCAGTATTATTAGGTATGATTACAAGATTTACCACAGCTGATATAGTTGTGGTTGGTTTAATTGGAGAAAGAGGTAGAGAAGTAGGCAATTTTGTTACTTCAAACCTAAATGAAGATACAAAAAAAAGAACTGTAATGGTTGTAGAGCCTGCAGATAAATCTCCTTTATTAAGAATTAGGGCTGCTAATAGAGCTACAGCAATTGCAGAATACTTTAGAGATAAAGGAAAAGATGTTCTGCTTATTATGGATTCACTAACACGTGTAGCTCACGCCAGAAGAGAAATTGGACTTGCACTTGGAGAGCAACCAACTTCAAAAGGATACCCACCTTCAGTAATATCTTTAATTCCATCATTAATTGAGAGAACAGGATCAGGAGAAGCAGGGAAAGGAACCATAACATCTTTTTACACAATTCTAGCAGATGGTGACGATCAAAATGATCCTGTTGTTGATACAGCAAGAGCTATTTTGGACGGCCATATAATGCTTTCAAGAGATCAAGCACAGCTTGGAATTTATCCTGCAGTTGACGTTTCATCTTCAATAAGCAGAGTTATGAATGAAATTGTTGGTGAAAATCATATTGGAGCAAGCATTAAATTCAGAGAGTTAGTTACAACTTATTCTGAAAACAAAGACTTGTTAATGATGGGAGGGTACACCCAAGGACAGGATCCCGTATTAGATCAAGCAATTGCAGCATGGCCTAAAATTACAGAATTTATCAAACAAAAAGAAAGCAAAAAGGAAGATTTTAATTCTTCATCGTCACAGTTAATGCAAATGTTTGGCGGTTAAGATGAAAAGGAAAAATTTATTTGATCTTTTAGCCTTAAAAGAAAAAGTCTCATCAAATAAATATCTTCAGAAGTTAAAACCTCTTCACGAAGAAAAAATAAAAGTAGAAAAAATTTTAGTTCAGTTGAATGAATTAAAAAATGATAAAAATACCAGTATATCTACTTCTGCTTGGGAGTTAAAATCTGCTTCAAATATACAAGAAAAAATATTTGAACAAATATCATTAGCTCGCTTAAGACTTAAAAATATTAGCCATGAAATATTTAAATTAGAAAAAAAATTTATAGAACATCAATTTAGAAAAAATAGGTCTGAAGAAAAATCCAAACAAATTAGAAGATCTCTTAGTATAGAAATTGAGAATAAATTAGAAGCAGAAATGCAAGGGATCAATAAAGTAAAAGTCAATTAAATCAAATGATGGCATCAATTTTGCAAAACCTAAATTATTGTACAATAAGAGGTTATAAATGGTTGCTGTTGGTTCAAAATCAATACCAGAAAAACAAAGCATTTCTTTGAACTTATCTAAAGAAACAGAAGATAATCTAAATACTGAATTATTTAGTGAGATTTTCTCTTCCGAAAGCATTAACAATGATTCTATTTCAGAGAGTAATAGCGCCACTGACAATAATAAAATTGATCTTGAAGACAACAAACACAAAAGCGAAAACACAACAAATATTGATGTAAAAACTTTAGAAGATTCTAGTTTATCTCATGAAACTGAAAGTAAATCGATCAAAGAATTAGACTTAGAAATTAATAATGAAACCAAAAATATTATTGAATATTTTGGCAATGAAGAAAATAGTGAAATCATAAAGCCTTCAGATAAGACACTCAACATTGATGATGCCACACCTTTAGTATCTACAGGAGTTGTCTTGAATAAAAAAAGTGAACTTTCAAATGAAAAAGAAACAACTGAAGATACTGATGATAAATCAGATCATAACCAACATGGAAATATTTTTTTAAATCCAACTACTGCCTTAACGAACACAGCATCAAAAGTTAAAAATAAATTATTAAGAAGCAATCAGGAAAATATCTTAGCTAATTCTGACAATAGCGTTTCAAATTTCACTGATAAAAACCTGGAAGAAAATATTTCAAACCTTGTTTCAAAGTTTAAAAAACATACTCCTGAAAAAGATAATAAAGCAATTATTGCAAATAAAGATACAAATAATTTATCTGAAGAAACCGATAGTTTTGAAGCAGATGAAGTTAAGATAGTTAAAGAAGACTATTTAAAAATTAAAAAAGAAAATCTAGTAACAAATAAACAGATAAATTTTGCAGATAATAAAAAGGAAATAATCTCTGAAGCAAATACTGAAAAGTTTTTTGAAACTAAATATTTACAGTCATCAAATTTCCTTTCACCTCAGTCTAAAAATAATCTTAATAATCAAATTTTGTTAAATAATACTGCACTCGAAGTAAATGCTAATAGTCAATCTACTAATAGTAGTAATGGAAACAATGGCAATCAAAATGGTACACAGCAAAACTCAAGTATTAATAATTACCAAATTTACAATGATATTAAAGAAACTCTTGATATGTCTGACAAAAGATGGGCGTCTAACCTTGTTTCTAAAATAAATAGATCACACGCTTCTAAGACAAATGAAATAGAATTACATTTAAGCCCAAAAAATTTAGGAAAACTAAAAATAAAAATCAGTGTTACTAATAAAACTGCTTTTGTTAAAGTCAGCACTGATAGTGCAGCTACTTCTTCTATGATTTTAAATGAAGAAAATAAACTTAGTGAAATGTTAAAAGAGGTAGGACTTGAACTAGAAGATTTTTCTTCAGAAAACTCCTTTAATCAAAGTTTTAGTAATGGAGAACAAGGAAAAACAAAAAATAAATTTAAACCAGCTGACACAAACAATTCAAATGACATTAATGATCATGAGAATTATATTAAGGACGAAAGTCTTCTAAATATTAAAGTATAGTTAACTTATAATTGAAATAAGGACATAAATTATGGCTGAAGAAGAGAAAGAAGAGAAAAAAAGTAGTAAACTATTACCAATTATTATAGGCGCAGTTGGTGGAATTGTTTTATTGTTGGCCGGTCTAGCATTAGGATTTTTTCTGTTTTCATCCCCTGCAGCTGACCCCTCTGCTGAGGTTGATGAAATAATTGAAAAAAATTCGGAAGGTGAAGAAGAAATTGAGGAGGATGACAATACAACACCTGACAAAGTAGCCTTAGACACACCTGAAAATCAGGTTTTTTTAACGACTTATTATGAATTTCCAGGTTCCTTTACCACGAATTTAATGAATTCAAGAAAGTTTCTACAAATATCAGTTGGTGTTTCAACTCAATATGATGATAGAGTAATGGCAAATGTTGAAGCACATCAATTAGCACTCAGATCAGAAATTTTAGGTACAATGAGTGAATTCACCGAAGAGAGCATCCAAGGAAAGGCAGGAAGGCAAGCTTTAGCTGCATCTCTTCAAGATGCAATTAATTCAAAATTGGAACTTTTAGAAAATTTTGGAGGAATTGATGAAGTTCACTTTACTTCATTTGTATTGCAATAAATTGTATATAATCAGATAGGATATTAAAATGTCTTCTTCTAGAAAACTATCTACGGATGAAGTTGATGCACTCATGGAAGGTTTGCAATCCGGAGTTATTTCAACTGAAGGGAATATAAGCCCTGAAGCTGAAGTACGCCCATTTGTTTTTGGTTCTGACGATCTTTCTTTACTAGGTGATTACTATGCTCTTAGACTAATAAATGAAAGATTTGCAAGACTTGCAAGAAGTACTTTTTTACCAATGCTTAGAATACAACCTAGGATTAGTTCTTTTCCTCCTGAAGTTAAAACGTTTGATGAATATTGCAGCAGTATTGACGGTTTTATGAGTCTAAATACAAGTAGAATTGAAGAACTAAAAGGCTTACTACTTACAGTTTTACACCCCAGTTTCATTTCTGTTTTAACTAATTCATACTATGGGGGTGAAATCTCGGTAACTCCAAATCAAAGAACTGAATTTACTGCAACTGAAGAAAGAGTAATAGAAATTATTTCTAGTGGCTTAAATGATGCCCTTGAAGTGTCTTGGCGTGATCTTATGCCAATTAATTTAAGAGAACAAGGAAGAGAAGTTAATCCTCAATTCACATCTTTTGTAGATGGGAGTGACCTTGTCATTATTTGCTCTTTTGTGGTTCAATTGCCAGACATTGATGCGGCAACATTTGACATTATATATCCACTTCAAACATTGAAACCTATAGCCTCTCAGTTACGCTCTAGAGTACAATCAGATGTAATAGATGATGATTTAACATGGAGAGATAGATTGGAAAAAGCTGTTCTAGATATACCACTTCATGTAACAGCAAGATTAAGTGAACCAACTGTACAAATGCCAAAACTATTAAATATGAACGTAGGTGATACAATGCCTATTTCTGTAAATGAAGGTGTTGAATTACTTGTAGAAGGAACTGAAATATTTGAGGGTGAAATTGGAGAAATCGCAGGTCAATCAGCGGTTAATTTAACTAAACGAGTGGAAAAAATTCAAGATGAAAATTAAGATGGAGGCTTACAATGGCTGAAGAAAATCAAGAAGAAGTAGCAACAGAAGAAAATATTGAAGCTGTTGCTGAAACAGAAACTAAAGAACGTGGAAGCTCAGAAAATTTAAGGGTCCTTGAGAATATTGAGGTTAAACTAACTGTTGAGGTAGGAAGCACCGAAATAAAAATCAGAGACTTACTCCGATTAAATGAAGGCTCCGTAGTTGAACTTGATAGGTTAGCAGGTGATCCGTTAGACATTTTAGCAAATGGAACAACCATAGCTAAAGGTGAAGTTGTCATGGTCGGTGAAAGATTTGGTATTAGATTTACAGAAGTAGCTGATCCAGAAGAGAGAGTTCAAAATCTTTAAGTCAATTATTTGACATTTTTTATTTATCAGCTTTAAACAGCCGCTTTAATCCCAGCAGTTTTCATATATTTCCTAGTGTTTTAGTTTTGGCATGGTCTTTGCCTTTTCCAAAGTATAATTTAATTTGGAGTTTTTATGGGCATAGAAGATCCAGGCTGGGGAAGAATAATTATTGTAATATTTTTTATAGCAGTTCTTCTCGGGTTTTTGTATTTTTCAAAAAATAAAGGAAAAAATCTTTTTTCTAATCTTGCAGGAAATGAATTTCTTAAAATAGACGGTACTATTGCTTTGTCTAATATCTCAAAAGCCAGTCTTGTTTCTGCTCAAAATCAAAAGTTTCTAATTGTTCATGGTAGAGGACAAAGCCCTTCTATCATTTTATTAAATTCTGAAGTTTCCATAAATGCAATTGAAACAAGTAAAAATGATGAGGGTGCATAATGGCAAAATTTTTTAAAAATTATATGATCTTATCTTTTTTTATTATAGTTGCATTTTTTTCAGCACCTGTTTTTGCACAATCCATAGCATCTGGTATGCCTGCATTAAATATTACTGATCAAGGCAATGGTGAAACGACTTATTCTCTCTCGTTACAAATTCTAGCGCTAATGACTGCTTTGACAGTTCTACCATCACTTGTCTTAGGCATGACTTCTTTCACTAGAATAATAATTGTTTTATCGATCTTACGACAGGCTATGGGAACACAACAAACTCCACCTAACCAGGTACTCATTGCAATAGCCTTGTTTTTAAGTTTTTTTATAATGTCGCCAACACTCACAAAAATTTATGATGAAAGTATAACACCATTTATGGCTGAAGAATTGTCGGCTGAAGCAGCAATTAGTAGCGGTAGTACACAAATAAAAGAGTTTATGGTGAAAAATACAAGAAAGAATGATTTATCAATGTTTTCAGATATGTCTGGGACAGGCAATTATGAAAGTGCCGGCGATGTTCCTTTTTCGGTTATACTTCCTGCATTTATAACATCTGAACTTAAAACTGCATTTCAAATTGGGTTTTTATTATTCTTGCCATTCCTTGTAATTGATATGGTAATAGCATCCATCTTAATGTCTTTAGGCATGATGATGCTTTCACCAATGTTAGTTTCTTTGCCATTCAAGTTGCTGTTATTCGTTCTCGTTGATGGATGGGCTATGACAGTAGGCTCTCTTGCTAGTACATTTGTAGCGGTATAGATAATGACTTTTGATGGAAATATTGACATGCTGCAAATGGCTTTTTGGCAAATAATCTTAGCCTCTGCTCCTGTTTTATTAATCGCTTTAGCAATTGGTTTGTTTATAGGTATTTTTCAGGCAGCGACATCTATTAATGAAATGACACTTAGTTTTGTACCAAAGGTAATTATAGTGATGCTCACACTTCTTTTAACTGCCAACTTTGTATTTATATCACTCACAGATTATTTTAATTTTATTTTTGATCAAATATCGGCATTAAATTAATGATTGAACTAGACCTTTTAACTAAAGATGTAAATGCTTTCCCTGGTTTAAATCTTAATAATATAGTTACAGTATTACCTCTATTTTTTCTTGCAACAGTTCGTGTTGGCTCATTTGTAATCTCTTCTCCTTTATTTGGTATGAGGGGTGTTCCAACACCCATTCGAGTTGTAATATCTTTTATCTTAGGCCTAGCAGTTGTAAGTTTCACAGGTTTACCGTCAGAAGATTTATTAAGCAGTCTCAACTTTATATTTATTGTTCTTGTAGAGATAGCAGTTGGCCTTACCGCTGGATTAATTGTTACCATATGGTTTTCTTCAGTTGCTTTAGCTGGGGAGAAAATGGCTACGAGTGCAGGGCTAGGCTATGCTGCTCAAATAGATCCACAAGCAGGTGGGCAAACACCTGTAGTGAGTGTAATCTTAAATTTATTTTTAATAGTTTTATTTGTCTCGTTAGATGGACATCTTTTGATGCTCCGAGTGTTTTTTGAGAGTTTTTCAATACTTCCCATTGGTTCAATGCCACCTCCAATGGTATTAATTGGAGCGGGAATAAAAGCTGCTGGTTCCATGTTTGTAGCTGCTTCTTTGATAATGTTACCCGTTGTAGGAATTATACTTATGATTAATGTTTCAGCTGGTATAATGACTAGGTCAGCTCCACAATTAAATTTATTTTCTTTTGTCTTTCCAGTAACAATTCTTGGAGCATTCATTATTTTATACTTTTCAACAGGGACAATGGCTTTAGCTTTCTCAGATCTGATATTTTCATCTATAGAAGCGCTTGAAGATTTAATGTTAGGTATTAGTGATGGCTGAAGAATCTCAAGATGGTCAAGAAAAAACCGAGGAACCAACCTCCCGAAAGTTAGAAAAAGCCGCTGAAGAGGGTCAAGTACTTTCCTCAAAAGAAATGTTTGTTTTTACAGGCATTATAATGATGTTTGGCCTTGTTTACTTGATACCTTATTTTTCTCAGATGCTTCTTTCATATTGGGCTATGTTTTTTGACTGGTCAGATATAGTAAATGACAAAAAATCAATCTTAGATATTCTATATTATGCATTACGTTTTATCGTTACTATAATCTTTTTTATATCTATACCAATATTTTTAGTTGTTGTCCTAACTCAGATAGCTGTTGGTGGGATTAACTTTGCTCCCAAAGCTTTGCAATTTAAAGGGAAAAAAATAAATCCTATTGAAGGGCTGAAGCGAATGTTTTCTCAAAAAGCTTTAGCTGAACTTGTAAAGGCTATTTTAAAAGTTTTACTTCTATTTGGACTAACTGCTGTTGTTGTTTATGAACGACTAGATGACATGATTCAGCTTACTGAAAGAGAGTTATCGCAAGCTGTAATAGTGATGGGACAATCATTTCCTCAATTACTTTTTGTTTTATTAGTAGGTTTAGCAATTATTGCTGCAATTGATTATTTTTGGCAAAGGCATATCTTTATCCAAGGTTTGAGAATGACTAAACAAGAAATAAAAGATGAATTCAAGCAAACTGAAGGTTCACCAGAAGTTAAAGCAAAAATTAGACGTAAACAAATGGAAGCATCGGCTAATGCTGCAAAACAAGCTTCAGCACTTAATGATGTTAAAGATGCAACAGCTGTAATAACAAATCCCACACATTTTGCAGTTGCTTTAAAATATGAAGTTGGTTCAAAAGGCGCTCCTACAATTCTTGCTTTAGGAAAAGGGGCAATGGCAAAAGCCATTATGGAAAGAGCTGAACAAGCAAACATAACATTATTTAGATCACCGTTATTAGCAAGAGCTTTATTTTTCACAGGGGAAATTGGACAAGAAATCAGTGACAAGCTTTATACAGCTGTGGCAGTTGCATTAGCTTATATATATAAAATTGACAGAGGTGAATTTGCAAGTGAGCCTGAAATTATAGTACCTGAAGACATGCAGTTTAATGAATATGGCGAATTACTAGAAGGAAAATAAGGTGGTAAATAGAACAAGTTTAGGACAAATTATAAGTACGGCAGTTTTTTATGGGGTTGCCTTTTTAATTTTTTTAAAGGGTATGGAATTTTTAGAAGAAGGTAAGTTAGCTCATGCATATATAAGTTTTGCTTGTGCATTTTTAAATTTTTTAGCTGGTATGCGTTTTGCAATAGCAAATATGTATAAAAAAATTAGAAGTATTTTAAGAAAATGAAGAAACAATTAAATTGCAATAATTGTTCAAGTTTATTTGTAACTCACGATCCGAAAAGGAGATGGGGATGTAATTATTTTGGTTTTAAATCAAAATTTATTCCATCTCTTGAGGTAAAAAGAATAACTGGCACGGAATGTGCTTATTTTTCTTTAAAAGAAAGTAAAAAATTGCAAAAGATTGATATTAATAATTCAAATGGGAGACTAGCATGAGTGTAGATACTAATGCAGTTCATGAAAGTATTAAATTAGCATTAGATGCAGCAGACGCTGCGACTGATGTCACAACTGAATATAATAGAGTAAAAAGAGATCATCGAAACTTGGAGGCTTCAGTGAAACAAATTCACCGTTATACAACAATTATTTTTTCAGTTTCAATAGGAACTGCAATTCTTGCAATTTTACTAACTTCAATATTATATTTCAGATCATTATCAGAGTTATCTGTTATGACAAATACCAGTAAAGAAGCATTAGTAGTATTTGCGGAAAATGTTGAAAATGTTGACGGTTCTCTATCAAAACTAGAAGGTGCGCTTGAGAAACAAACTGAATTATTAGATGTAAGTAGAGAATTAATAAGAAGCATGGCAGGTCTTCAAACCATTGTGACTGACACTAACGATCAAATGGTTGTTGAATTAAGAGCTCTTACCCAGGAAATGAATGAATCTACACAACAAATATCAGAACTGGTTAAAGGTGCATCACAATCACAAATAAAATCAATAAATTTAGAAATGAAGAAACAAATTTCTGGAGTTGGAAACCAAACGGCTGAAAGAATTTCGTCTTTAAGTTCAAAAATTAAAAATACTGATAGCGAAACTTTGAGAAAATTATCACTAAATCAGGCTGCAATATTATCTACACTTCAGGCAGTATCTTCTCAAAATGATGATATAAAGAAGCGATTTGAAGAACAGCAAGATAAAATCTCGTTTCCATAATTGAGGAATAAATACTTAAATGTCTGAAGATATCTTTAATACTTTAGAAAATGATATAAATAATGGCTCTAATGATTTAGATGGAGCTATTGATTTAGAAGATTTGCAAAATAATAATATTGAAGAGCTTCAAGCAACAGCATCATTTTTGAAAATCAAAGAACTTAAGCTAAAGTGCAGAGCTAGAAACCTAAGATTAAAAGAAAAAGATGTTATCGTTGCAGTAGATGGTGAACCTTTTCATGGTACTATATTAGAATTTGCAAATATATTATCTGAAGAAGATAAAAAAACTCTTTTGACTATTCGAAGAGAAGATGTTTTTTTCGAAATTATTACTTTTGGAACTCTAGGATGCTCATTTGAGTTTACTTCACCTGAAGAGACAATAGAAATCGAAAAGGCACTTAAGGGACATAAAATCTTTCCATTTGAAGAGTATAAAATTTATGAAATTTTGAGAGATTTGAGGAGAAAGACAGATATCATTGATGCAAGTCAGTCTTCAATGTCTTGGATCTTGCCTCCGTTTTGGTTAATACAAAACAAACTTTGGGAAGTACTGCTTGTAACTTTATCAGTTTATTTAATAACATTGAGTGTGGCTTGGTGGATGTTTTTAATCACATGGATTTTACTAGCTATATATTTCAATAAAGGACAAACAACAATTTTAAGAAGTTTTAGCATTTATAGAGATAAACATTTTTGGCTAGTCTTAGCGAGCACAAGTGAGGAAGAGGTTCAAAAAACTTGCAGAAAACTTGATCCTAAATGCACATTTGAATATTCTCTCGTACCCGAAATTGAAAATGGTATCAGCATTCCAAATAAAAAAGTGATTGCTTAATTTATTAATTGATTAAAAAATAAATTTATTAGTTTTCTAAACTTTTACTTCGTTTCCATTTACCCAAGTTGATACAATTGCTCTATCATCTCCCATAATTAGTGTTGGGAAAATTGCTTCCCAAATATTATTTGATTGATTTTTTCTTTGCTCAATTTCCTTAGTTGAAGATAGATTGATAATATTCAAATCTGCACAATAATTTTTTTCTATATTTCCAATTTTATTTTCCAAATTAAGAGATGCTGAAGACCCCATAGTTGCCAACCATAATAGTTGAGCTGCATGGATTGAAAATTTTGATAGTTGAGAAACCTTATATGTTTCAGACATTGTCCTCAACATAGAAAAAAAGGTCCCTCCCCCTGTATCCGTTGCTAATCCAACTTTAATTTTTTTTTCATTGAAACTTCTAAGATTAAAAACACCTGATCCAATAAAAAGGTTTGAAGTAGGACAGTGTGCCACGGATGAATTTCTCTCTTCTAAAATTTCTAATTCTTTTTCTGATAAATGAATACAATGCCCAAATATTGAGTTTTCTCTGACTAAATTAAATTTTTCATAGACACTAAGGTAGTTTTCAGCTTTTGGATATAGCTGTTTTACCCAGTTTATTTCTTCCAACTGCTCAGAAAGATGAGTTTGCATTATACAATCAGGATGCTCAGACCATAGATTGCCAAGACACTCAAGTTGTTCAGGAGTAGATGTTGGAGCAAATCTTGGTGAAATAGCATATACTAGTCGATTTGTATTATGCCACTTCTCAATAAGTTTTTTACTTTCATCATATGATGAATTAACTGTATCCAATAAAAATTCAGGAGCATTTCTATCCATACATGTTTTCCCTGCCACTACACACATTTCTCTTTTATTAGCCTCTTCAAAAAATTGATTAACGCTGGTGGGTGATGAAGTGCAAAAACTTGAAACTGTAGTAGTGCCATTCTGCAAACATAAATCAAGTGTTAGCGATGCTATTTTTGAAGCGTATTCAGGGTCAATAAATTTTTTTTCTTCTGGAAAAGTATATTCATTTAACCAATCTATAAGTCTCTTACCAAAACTGCTTATAATACCTGTTTGAGGGTAATGCATGTGACAATCAATAAAACCAGCAGTTATAAGATATTTTCCATAATCATAAATTTTCGCTAATGGGTATTTATTTTTAATAGCTGAGAAGTTATTAACTTCTTCAATAATTCCATCATTAATTAATATACCTCCATCCTCAACTATGTTTACAGAATCTTCAATATTGTTGAAAAAAGGATTTTTATTAAAACTTAAAACAATTCCTTTTAAAATTTTCATTTCTTAACTAATCAAATTAAATACAAATCTGTATTTATAATATTAAATTTGAAATATTATCAAATATTTAAAGAAAAAATTAAATATATTTTGTTTTAAATTTTAATTTATCAATAATGTTTTTATTTTTCTTACTTGTTAAAACTGCCCTACTTGGCTTATCAGTTAAATATTTTTCTGAAACATAAACAAGCTTATCTATATTAACTGATAGTATATTTTCTCTAAATTTTTTCCTCATTTCTTGAGAAAATCCATTATAATTTGAGTTGAAGTCTGATAAAGCCTCACTGGCAGGTGATGATGGTTTATCTATGGAAGAAATAACATTTAATATACCTTCTTCTAATTTTTCATTAGTAATTGATTTTAATGCCCAATTGACTGACTCTCCAAATGCTTCAAAAGTTTTTTCAATGTTTGGATCTCTATATGAAAAAAATTTAAAGGTCCTTGCACTCATATCCTGCATTGCACCAGCACCGTAAGCACCACCTTTTTCCCTAATGGCTGTATGAAGAAATCCGTTTCTCAATACTGAACCTAGCACGCTTAGTGTTGGAGCGTCATCGTGAGTATAGTTTACAGTTTTAAAGGATTGAGCACAAAAATTTACTTCTGTGTCAGTTATCCAAGCTGTTTCATTTGTATTTAGATTTACGTTTTTAAGTTCAAAAAGATTTTTTTCCTTCGGAAAATATTCATCATTTTCAGTATCAGGAATTTCACCAGAAGAAACCAACACTTCGGTAATAGGTTTAGTAACGATTTTCTTTTTTAAACTAGCAAATGTATCTACCAACTTTTCAACATTTATATTTCCATCAGAAAGCTTCAAGTCTTTGAGATTTTTCAAGTATGAAATGCCATTTGAGTATTCAGAAATAGCTCCATATTTAGATATTTGTGCATCTGAGTTTGTCATTGCAAAATAATGTCCAGAATTGATGAGATTTCTCTCAAAGCCAGAGATATGCATTTTAGTAATATCATTAATTCTATCTTTTTCATCTAATCTGAAATGTTCAAGCGTATCAAAAAATAAGTCTTTTAATTTATTTAAATTCGACTGAAGAGAGTAGCCTCCTATTTTAAAAGCAAGGTTAAAAATATCTTTATGTTTTTCACGTAAAATTGTAAAATTTGAACTTATCTGACCAACAGAACTTGATTGCCTTTTTTGAATTTCTTCATAACTTTTATTTTTTATTCCAACTTCACAAATGATATCTGCAAAAAGAGAACTATATTTTAAATCGTTAAATGTTGGCTCTGTAACCGGGAATACTTTTTGAAAATAGTCTATCCCATTTGTCCCAGCTTTATAAAAAACACTGGTAACACTATCTTTTTTTCTAATCTCAAATTTAGGGTATGTTTTCGAATTTCCAATATCACTAACAGTAACTTTTGGAAGAATATTAGGATCATCTTTTTTATTTTGTCTAATTTCAAGTTCAGTATTTAATTTATATATTTTTTCTTTTTCTTTATCTGTTAAGGATTTTTGCTTAGATATTAAAAATTCTTTAATTTTATTATCTTGTTTTTGATCATAGTCTTTATCTGGAACTAACTGAAAAGTTAAACGACTAGGATTATCTAAAAACATTTCCTGAATCCTATTTTCTAAATAACCCTTTTTATTAATTCTGTTTTTAAGAGATTCAAGTGATGTTTCCAAGTCATATGAGTTAACTACATCAGCATCATGAAGAATATATGGCATTGAACTCATAAGTAATTGAAGACCATATGGGAAGCCTCCACTAATCTTTTTTAATTTAATTTCTATTTGATGTAGCGAAGAATCTATTAGATCTTGAGGTATGCCATCTTTTACCAAGCTTTGAAAAACATTAACAATTAATTCCTCAACCTTCATTTCTTGTTTCGCTGAAACGCCCTCAAGGCCAGCCGTAAAATACATTTGTTTTTTATAAGTATCAAAAGAAGTCATGTCAGAAGGCACACTACCTAAATTTGTGATTTCAAGTGCTTTTGATAAGGGTGAAGCTGAATTTTCCAATAAAACACTCTCAATTAATTTTGCTTCCATTTTATCAACAGGATCAAGTGAAGTGCCTAATAACCAGCTTACCAAAACATGATGATTATTTTCGTCATTAGAAAGGGGTTTATAATTTTTCAGAGCATATTTTGGCTTTCTGAAAGATTTACTTTCTTTAACTTCTATTTTTTCTGCAGAAGGAGAAAAATGTTTTAAAACATTAATTTGAATTTCATTTTGCAAAGCAGGAATATCAATTTTTCCATAAGTAAAAAAAATTGCATTTGAAGGATGGTAATGTTTTTCATGAAATTTAAGAAGATTTTGATATGTAAGCTTGGGTATATCTTGAGGGTCCCCTCCACTATTGTAACCATAAGTATGATTAGTAAATAGGTTCTCATTTAAACCTTGATCTGCTTGACTGCTGATTGAGCTCATAGCCCCTTTCATTTCATTGTAAACGATACCTTTTAAAACAATTTGATCTTTTGATTTATCATTTTTAACGAAGTCAAATCTGTGACCTTCTTGCATGAAATCTAATTCATTTAAATTAGGGAAAAAAGTTGCATCCAAATAAACTGAGAGTAGATTACTGAAATCTTTATCATTAAGAGTTGAGAACGGGTAGGCAGTGAAATCTGATGCAGTGAAAGCATTCATAAAGGTACTTAGTGATCTTCTTGTCATCATAAAAAAATGGATCTCTTACAGGATATTTTTTTGAACCGCATAGAACAGTGTGCTCTAAAATATGCGCAACACCTGAAGAGTCATTTGGAAGAGTTTTGAAAGCAACTACAAAACATTTTTCATTACTTTCACTCTCTAAGTGAATGTGTCTAGTTGAAAATTTATCATCAATATATGATTGAACCTCAACTTTACTAAGAGGAATGTATTTCTTTTGTGATAGTTTAAACATTAAAATTGCTTTGATTTTTTAAATATATAATATCAAATTTACAAATGTACAATATCTGTAAATTTATATATTTAAATTAATAGAATGATGAAAAAGCATATATTGAATAAAAATGCCTATATATAAAATAAATTTAAAAAAAATTTCAAAGTTATTAATTTTAGCTTTAAATATATATATTCAATTTATATCCATTTCTTTTGCTCAATCAGTTGGTTCAGACAATTTCAATTTTGTTGGGAATGTTTATGTAAGTGACGGCGATACTATTAAGAGTAAAAATAATAAAATAAAAATTAGACTTCATGGAATAGACGCACCTGAAACCAAGCAAACTTGTAAAAATCATGATGATGTTAAATATTCATGCGGATATAGATCTACAGTATTTCTAAAATCTCTTATTAATAAAAATCAAATCAAATGCACAATCAAAGATAAAGATAGATATGGCCGATTAATTGCTGTTTGCTTTTCTGGTGATATTAACATAAATGCGACAATGGTAAGAGAGGGCTGGGCTATTGCTTACAGATATTATTCTAAAGATTATGTCAATGAGGAAGAAATAGCCAAAGCGAAAAAAAAAGGCATTTGGCAAGGTAATTTTGTTGAACCTTATATTTGGAGAAAAAATAATTAGTTTATAATTTTAAAACTTCAATGACCTTGAGAGCTGTATCTTTGCCACTTAAGTCTGCACCATGTACTGTTGCATAATTTGAAGATATCGCCTCTCCTGCAAAAAAGATTTTTTCTGCAACTGAAGATTTAAGACTATTTCTCAAATGCGCCTTTCCAGGCTGAGCACTTGAATATGATCCTCCAAAAAATTTATTTTTCCCCCATAATGTTGCGTGGGCTTTAATTAAGTATTTATCAATAGTATTTCCAAATGAAGATCTCAAAGTATTTAGAACAAAATCAATAGAAGCTTTTTCGCCTTCTTGTTCCAACTCTAAAGCAAAGTTTCCACCAACATCGAAATAAGATAAATTACTGTTATGCAGTTTTAGCGTCCCAAAACAACCTTTGGGGAAAGATGATAATGAATTGATTTTAGAAAAAAAATATTCATCTTTTTGAATATTAAAATGTTTATAAAAATCCTCTTTAAACTGCAAAACTATGTGGTTATATGACCCTAAACTTATACCAGCAAATGCTTCATATTTTTCAAGTGGCAATAATGGTTTAAAATTAATCAAATCAGAATTCAATACTCCAGTTGAAGCTGTAACAATACAAGCTTTGGCTTTAATTGTACCTTGATTAGTCTCGATTTTAAGATTTGGACCAGACCAATTTATTTCATTTGCAATTGTATTTAAATTAACTGGAAGATTTTTCCTGTAATGAGCTAAAAGTGTACCATATCCCTCCTTAACAAATCCATCTCCGTGACCATTATGTTTGAAATTTAAATAAGCATCTGCAGTTGTAAAATTATTAAAATCAACTCCTTCTAGACATGCTCCTATGGCTTGGTGTGCTGTATGATACCATTCGTGTTGTTTGATTGCATTTGGAATTAGCTCACTGAATGGAACATCAATAAAATTTTTATTAAGTTCTGGATTTGAAAATCGTTCTTTAAGTATCTTTAATTTATCAATAATTGCAAAAAGATCATTTCCATCAGCTTGCATTTTACCATCATAAACTAAAAATTTTTCTTCAATTTTATAAATCTCAAAATCTTCTTTGTGTTGTTTTCCATACTCTGCAATTTGATTGCTACTTAGGCTATGTAACCAATGCGCCCCTAAATCACACGGTAAATCATAAATTGAATTATCTGTATAACATCTACCGCCTATTTTATTTGTTGCTTCAATACAAGTTACAGATTTACTTTTTTTTAATAACTCAGAAGTAGCTGATAGGCCAGCAGCTCCTGCACCAATTACCACAACATCAAAATCAGAACTATCTTTCATTTTTAGTAAATTATTTATTCATATATTAAATTTTATAAAAAAAATTATATTTTAAAATTTGTTAAGTATAGTTTGGCAAATAGTTTCCGTGTGCCTCTAGTAATTCATCCACCATATTGTAAATTTCATCAATTGATAGATTAGATGATGTCAAAGGATCTAGGAGAGCAGCATGATAAATATGTTCTCTTTTTTTAGTCAGAGCCGCTTCTGCTGTAAGAATTTGAACATTAATATTTGTTCTCATAAGAGCAGCTAAATGTTCTGGTAATTTACCAAATTTTTGTGGGACAAATCCGCTACTATCAATTTTACATGGAACTTCCACACAGCAATTACTTGGTAAATTTTCAATTAAACCATTATTAATTACATTGCCATATATTGTCACAGAATTATTATTAACTATTCCATCCATAATATATGAGGCGTATTCATTACTTCTTTTAATTTTTTGATCGGTAATTAAATCTATATTTTTATCAATATTATTCCAAAATTCTTCATAATATCTGCATCTGTCAATATATTCATCAATAGGAATTTTATACTTCTCAATTAAATCGTTTCTGCCTGGTTTTATGAACCAAGGTACATATTCTGCAAAATGTTCACTA
This sequence comes from uncultured SAR116 cluster alpha proteobacterium, assembly GCA_902612965.1. GTDB lineage: Bacteria > Pseudomonadota > Alphaproteobacteria > Puniceispirillales. Next base: position 17,616 of record CACMFN010000022.1, read on the forward strand.
GACTCAGTAACAAAGTATCCAAGACGATTTAATATTTCATATCGTACTTTTTCATGTAAGTATTTTTGGGAATCCTCTAGTTTTTTGGTTCTGCTTGAAGTTTTTTTGTCATTAAGAACTTCATTTCCAAATTCTTTAAGTTTTGGGTACAGGTCTTCGCCGGTACTAAGTTTTTTAAACTCTTGATAAAATGCCATATGATTAATTCCAGCACATAAATATTTAATATCATTTATATCTTCACCAAGATCATTTGCTAACATTTCAGCAGTTCCTTGAACAGAATGACAAAGTCCTAAACTTTTGATTTCAGGAAAAACTTTATTTATCGCAATCATATTCGAGCACATAGGATTTACATACTGCATCCAAACAGCATTAGGGCAAATTTGACTAATATCCTCAGCTATTTCCAATAAAACAGGAATTGTTCTTAAACTTCTCATAATCCCACCAATACCAAGTGTATCAGCAATAGTTTGTCGTACTCCATATTTCTTTGGGATTTCAAAGTCAATTACAGTTGATGGTTTGAAACCACCCACTTGGATTGTTGTTTGGACAAAGTCAGCTTCTCTTAACGCATCACTTCTATTAGTGTACATTTTAAACTTTGGATTGACACCCATCTTTTTCGAAACAATTTCCAAAACATGATAAGTTTTTTCCAATCTATACTTATCAATATCCATTAATGCAATTTCTATTGTTTTAAATTTTTCAATTGTCATTAAGTCAATAACAATATTTTTTGTAAAAACAGTACTGCCAGCACCAATAATAGTGAGTTTAGTCATTTTAAATTAAATTTGTTAATAGCGGTTGGAACATATACGAACTTAGAACCTGAATAATCGAGTTTAAATTTAGCATTCTACTGTATAGTTTGAGAATTAAAAAATTAATTTTTTATTTATTGATCCCAAACTGATTTAATAGAAAATTAACTGACGTATATCATTTACTTTGCTATTTTTTTTGGTGACTTTCAAAATTCTGATGTGTAATATTATAATTTAATTTGGGGTATTATAATGAGAAGGTTATCAGCAATTTTATTCATGGATGTAGTAGGTTATTCAAAAAGAATGAGCCTAGACGAAAGTGGCACTCTTGCTAAAATAAAATCATTTACAGATAATATTTTAAATCCAGCCATTTCTAAACACAATGGTAAATTAATTAAATCACTTGGTGATGGATGGTTAGTCGCGTTTGCCAGTTGCCATGACGCTGTATCATGTTCAAACACTCTAAAACAATCTATTTCTAGTAACCCACTTGATATAAGATTTGGCATTAATTCAGGAGACGTCCATTTTGAAAATAATGATGTTTTTGGTGATACTGTAAATATTGCAGCACGGCTTGAAGCAATATCATCAAGTAATGAAATTACAGTATCAGAATCAGTTTACCAAAGTCTTGAAAAGGAAATGAAAAACGATTTTAAGGATCAAGGACCAGTAATGTTAAAAAATATTCAACATCCTGTTCATGTCTGGGCTACTTCAAATATCAATCAAACATCAAGTGCAATGTCAAGCACCGATGATGATCCAAAATCAAAACTTGTGTTAGTTCCAATAAAAGTTGATCCATCTATTAGTGCTTTACAACCAGCGTGTGACAGGTTGATTGATTCAATGTTTGAAGTTCTCTCAAGCAAAGATTGGACTAAAACACTTATTGACCAAAACCCAAGAAAAAATGACTATGCAATTAATCTACGAGCTGACCCAGTTGCTGGCAAAGTCCAATTCTCATTTAATTTACTTGGGCCCTCAGGTAATGTAATTACCTCAAATAAGTTTAATGCAAACCCAACTGGTGTTGATAACATAATTGATACTTTAAGAGATACAGTTTGTTCACAAATACTTGTTAGCCTTATGAAATTTAAAAAAGACTTTTGATTAATTATTATTCTTTAATTTCAATTAGGCCAGCGATAAAGTTAATTATGTAATCAATATTTTTTTTTTAGGAATAAATAAATTCTCTATGGAAAAATATAAATGAAATTAACGGTACATGGATGCCGTGGGTCCATACCTATTAGCACTCCACAATCAATCATTTATGGAGGAAACACTTCCTGCTATGAATTAATTTTTAATGATTACCAATTAATTTTTGATACCGGAACAGGCTTTCGCCAAGTAAGTATTAATGAATCCAAAAAAACAATAATTTTTTATAGTCATTGGCATCATGATCATATTCAAGGATTGGCATTTAATTCAAGATTATATAACACAAAGAAAGATATATTTGTAAGTAGCGCTTTAAATAATAAAAATGAAAGCAAAAATATAATACATCAGTATTTCTCAGGATTTTATTTTCCTTTAGAATTAATTAACAAATTACCAAATTTAAAATTTGTTGAGTTTAATGATTTAAAAAAAGACATTAAAAAAGATTTTAAAATTGAATTTTTGAGACTAAATCATCCTGGTGGTTCAGTCGGCTATAGTATTATAGTTGATGAAATAAAATTCACTTTATTGTTGGACAATGAGTATGATCCTTCCCAATTTTCTAACCTCCAGGAATTTGTTAATGACTCAAATCTAGTGGTCTGGGATGGCATGTTTACAAAAGAGGAACTCATTACAAAAGGTATTTGGGGACATTCTTCAATTGAGCAAGGCATAGATTTCTTCAATAAATGTAATATTAAAAATATGTTAATCTCGCATCATGATCCTTTGCGTGTTGATGATCAACTTGATCTTTTTTCTAAAAAACTTCCAAAGGGAGTGCAATTTGCCAGAGATGGTTTGAAAGTAGACTTTACATAATCAAGAATCATATATAAGCTTTTAGTAATTATTATTTTAAAATGATTTTTAAATTAATTACAGGGAGGAAACATTAAATGATTAACTTTATGGAACTTGGCACTACCACTTTTGAGGAGGGTATTGCCGGTGGAATGGATCCAGGAGCTGCTGCTCAAGCAGCTGGGCAAGCATGCATGGATGCTGCTACTGATGCCGGATTCCCTCCAGATATGTGTCAGGCATGTCTAGATGCTGGAACACAAGCATTTGATGATGCGATGGCAAATGGAATGCCACCTGAAGACTGTATGGCACAAGCAATGCAAGGTGGGATGCAAGCTGGGCAAGATCATTTTGATGGTCCTGATATGCCAGATTTTGATGCTATAGGGCAAGAAGCATTCAATGCAGCTTTAGATGGTGGTGCAAGTGCAGCTGATGCAGGTCAAGCAGCAGCTGATGCTATTCAGACAGCTGGAACAGAAGCTGGAATACCCCCCGAAATAATGAGCGCTGGGCTTGAAGCTGCAGGTGATGCATTTCAAGATGCCTTAGCAGCAAATCCAGATGATCCTCAAGGAGCTTTTGAATCTGCGATGGATGCTGGGGGTTCAGCAGCAGACGGTGTAATGATGGAAGCAGGTTTTGAAATGGGACCTGAG
>CACMFN010000023.1 GCA_902612965.1 uncultured SAR116 cluster alpha proteobacterium
GTAATAGTTTTATGTACCCAGTTAGGGTGTGTAAGGTTAAGTGAGTCAGAGGGTGTTTGTAGGAGTCTGTAGTGGGTGTTTTATTCACAATCAGGACATTTTACATATTTTGGTCTTATAACAATACCATCATTGTCTTTTAAAGTTTTGCAGCTGTAACCCAATTTTTTCTGAAGATTACTAAATTTTGAATCAGTACATTTTTTTGCTCTTGCTATCTCATCATAAAAAGCTATGATTTTACCATTAAAGTTTTTTGGAACTTTATTCACATAGATTCCATATCTAAAACTTGGACCTGCAAATTTATTCTTTTTATTTGGAACTGTAAATTTAGGCGTAATATATCCTATCTCAGAGTATTTCAATTCTCCATTTACAAATAATTTAAGAAATCCTTCTTCTCCCCATTTTGCATGAATTACCATGTCATGCCATACATTAAATAATTTGTCTTTTGGTATCACAATATTATATTCACTTTCGTAAATTGCATCTTCTCTGCAAATTTCTCTAGATAGACCTAATCCTTTTTTTTCAGGTTTATATTTAAATATTAATACAACCTCTGAATATTGTTTACAGTGTTTATACTTTCTCCCTAAAACCTTACTAGAGTAAGAAAGTTTGAATTGACCAAATTGCATTAAATGCCCATCAATTTTAGGCTTTATATGAGTTCCATCAATATAGAATGACCAAGCGTACCACCTTTCACCATCCTCTCCTAAATAATTGCTAGATAGTGGATTATTTAAATAAGCTTCTACTCTTCCAAATGCACCTTTGTAACTCCCCCTTTCACAATCATCACTTCCACAATCGCCTGCTCTTAACTCAAACCTATGTGAGGTACCTCCAAGACGAGAAAATTTATCTTTTGTATTTTGACTCCACTTTTGTTCAGTTGACAATCCATGATTTTCTGTACTGCCCCAATTTATTGTTTTATATGAAATTGCATTAACACTACCTCCACTAATATTGCCACCACTAAAAGTAGTTTGCCCCCAACTGGGCAAAGCAAATACTATCAGGCATATGGTTAGTAGTGTTTGTTTCATGATTTTATTTACAAATTAGTTCTAGGGAGTCTTATGGCAATTGTTTTTGCAATTAAAGTATAAAACTAATGTTCATAATTCCAAATCAAATTCATCATCAAAAGCTTCACTTCTTTGGTGATGGTTTCACGATAAATTCTCCCTTCTTGGCATATTGAAATTCATCGTCTTTGTAAATACCTTGTTGTTTGATGCTTCCATCAGCATAATATTGAATAGCTTCTCCATTTAATTTACCATCTTTCCATTCTCCGACATCTTTTTCTCCACTAGCAAAGGTATAGGTGCCCTGTCCATGCCTTTTGCCATCCTTAAATTCCCCGACGTATCTGTCTCCATCAGCAAAGGTGAAGGCGCCCCGTCCATGCATTTTGTTATCCTTATATCCCCCAACGTATTTATTTCCATTGGCATAGGTAAAGATGCCCTGATGCATTCTGCCATAACTAAATTTCCCGACGTATTTATCTCCATTGGGAAATGTATAGGTGCCATTGTAAGGATTGTTATATTTATATTCCCCAACGTATTTACTTCCATTGGGAAATGTAAAGGTGCCAATACAATTTGTCCATATATTTGCCCAATAACTTCCTTTACAGGCAGGCAAATTGTAAGCTTGGGATTGAAAAATCACAAGTCCAAAGATAAGCGACAACATTAAGAGATACTTTTTCATATATAATAATTTATCACAAAATCCATTTTCTGTGAATACATCCTCAAATATCTTCTGGTAATGGAAAGAACCTTAATTTGATATTAATAAGGCACAAAATCTTTCACATTTTCTTTCACACCAATCGCCTGTTGCATACAAAATGCTTACAATTCAATTGGTTGCATGAGAGGTATGGTGCGGCTGAGAGGACTTGAACCTCCACGGATTATTCATCCACAGCGACCTCAACGCTGCGCGTCTACCGGTTCCGCCACAGCCGCACAAATTTATTGATTTAATAATAACTAACATTACAATCACATACAATAAAGAATAGACTTCATTAGGAAACAAAAATAGATCAATTAGATTATAAGCATTTTGGATTCTACAGTGGTGTTGAATGGGTTAAGTCAACATCTCTCATTGATTACCATACTTCATTTGATTGGATGCTTTCACAAGTAAAAAAAATGCATGATGGGAAGGGTAATGAGATGATTTGGTTACTTGAACATAATGATATATATACAGGTGGAACATCTTCAAAACAGAGTGATTTAAAAAATACCAAAAAAATTAAAATTTCCAAAACAAATAGAGGTGGGCAATGGACATGGCACGGACCAGGGCAAAGAATAGTTTATTTTGTTCTTGATCTTAATATGAGAAACAAAGATGTTAGATGGTTTGTAAATAAGTTAGAACAACTAATCATTAATACTCTTTTAGATTTCAATATTAATTCAGAAAGAAGAGAAGGTTTACCTGGGGTTTGGGTCCAAAATAATAATGGCATTAATAAAATTGGAGCAGTTGGCATTAGAATTAGTAAATGGATTGCCTACCATGGCATTTCAATCAATATTAATCCAGATCTATCAAAATATGAAGGTATTATCCCATGCGGAGTAACTGATGCAGGTGTAACCTCTGCTAGTAATTTAGGATATAGTTTTTCGTTAAAAGATTTCGATAATTCGCTTGCTTTAAATTTTGAAAAACTATTTTAATTTTAAAATTTCGTTTATTATTTTTGATAAAATAGAGATAGTTTTTACTGAATATTCTTCTAAAATTTTATTATCTTCTTTGTTTCCCAGCAAGCCATCAATAGGCTTTTCATAGTGAACAATTGAATTTCTTGTCTGCCTTATCCACATTGCTTCATAAGATGAAAATATAGAGTTAATTTCTATACCGCTTAGATTATTAATGAAATCTGTTTTCTCATTTTTGATAATATCTATAAGAGTGGCAGAGAGTATTATAATAGTTAAATAATTATTATATTTTATTGCTTCAGTTAACTCATGAAAAATGCATGATCCATGAGGACCTAAATACTTTTTAATTTCTATGTAATTATTTATTAAAAAAGTGTTTTTAAAATTTGCTATTTTTTTTGAAGACAATTTAAAAACTCGCATGCTTCAGAAATTTCTTTTTTTATATTTTTTCTTCTTGTTTCAGAAATTTCATCAGAACCCCATTTTTTTATTTGAAATAATTCCTCAGCTAAAGCTATTTCATATAATTCGTGCATATTAATTTTTTTATATAAAAAAGCTAACCCTAAGATAAAAGAACTTGTTAAATTAACAATATGTGAAAAACCCGAAAACTTAAAGTGATCAAAATTTTTAACCAAAGAAATGCATTTTGAAATTTCATTTTTATTTTGTTCGACTGGAAATAATTCATAGTTAACAATTAATCTGCAATTAAATTCTAAGTTTATCCATTTAAGAAAAGGTTCCCACAAGTCTTCAATATAATTATAAAGTTCTTCATCATCTTTTGATCGAAACAATATTAAATCCATACTTAAAATACTCTCAAGATTTTGTAGTATTTTATTTTCTTTATTAAGAATTTTATCAACTGCAGTCGCTGAGTAAGCATAAAAAGGCATCTTATCTGGATAAATCTTGTCTTTTACCTCCTTCCACTCAATGAAGACTTTTTCACTAATTGTGAAAGGAAGATTTAAGCTCCTTCCTTCTGGAGATTTTAATTCTTTAGCATCTAAGTAAATTATGCCAGTATCTTTAGTCTTTTCTAGAGTAACCTTTTCCCATTTTTTATTAAGTACCATCTTTTTTAAGGCAGTACCGTTTTAATTTTTTTATAAAGGTCATGGTATGTTTCAACAACATCTATTGCGCCATTTTTCATTAATGTTTCTTTATCATTAAACCCCCAATTAACACCAATGAATTTAATATCACAATTTTTAGACATCAAGGCATCATTGATTGTATCCCCTATCATTAAAACGTTATTCTTAACAACCTTCATCTCTGAAATAATTTCCAATCCCATATCAGGTTCTGGTTTAGCTTTCGTGTCATGGACTGTTTTAAGGCAAGAAAAAAATTTTAATAACTTGTGTCTTTCTAATCCTTCTAACAACCCACTTCGACTTTTATTTGTTGCTATACCTAATAAGTACCCATCATTGAAAAGATCATTTATTACATCATATGCATAGGGATATAGATGGTCATTAATTTCTTCTGCTTGAGCTGCATCCAAATACCAACTTCTGTACGTTTCTAAGAGTTTGTTGTGAAAACTTGTATCAGAATTTCCAGTATACTCACCAAAAAGAGGTAAAAGTGGTTTGCCAATATTTTTACGTAAAACTTCATCAGTAGGAATAGAGCAATTGAAATAATTCAATGCATACTTAATGCCATTGAGTATAGCTAATTCTGAATTGACTATAGTACCATCATAATCAAATAAAAGTAACTTTGAAGAGCTATTCATAATCAAATCTTTCCTCCAAAAGTGATTTGTTATTTTCCATTTTCAGTATTTTTAAAATCTTATAAAACTTTTGATTAATCTCAGCACGAATAAATTTTTCTTTTATTTTTTTATTGGGAAAAGACATTTGTAAACAGTGCAACATTAGTGAAGAATTTTTAAATTCATAATCAATTTTTGAAGTATCATTGTATTTTTTATCACCTAATATTGGGTGTCCTAGAGAAGACATGTGAACTCTTAACTGATGTGTCCGACCTGTAATTGGGAACAGTAACACTAAAGAAAAACCATTTGAATACTCTAGGACCTTATATTTGGTTATGGACTTTAAACCTTTATTATAATCTACAATCATCTTCTCATTATTTCCAACTTTCTCTTTAAGCAAAGGTAAGTCAATTGAACCCTTAATTTTTTCAATTTTCCCATGAACGATGGCTAAATAAGTTTTTCTTATATTTTTATTTTTTAAGTATGAAGAAAATTCTTTTGCATAAAGTCTATTTTTGGCAATTATTAGAACTCCAGTAGTATCTTTATCAAGCCTGTGTAGAAGATAATGTTTTTGGATATGGTCAAACGAATTCAGCATTAAACCATCTATATGTCTATGAACCTTAGTTCCACCCTGGACTGGCAATCCACTGGGCTTGTTTAGTGCAATTATATTCTCATCTTCATAAATTTTGCTTGATCTAATAAGCTCAATATCCTTTTTCAATGGAATAAATTTAGGCTTTGAATAAGTTTCAAAATTCTGCTCTTTAAGCCCTGGAGGTATGGAAACCAATTGATTGAAATTTAAAATACAATTAGGTTTAACTTTTTTTTTATTAACTCTAATCCCACCAGATCCAATAATTTTTTCTAAATGAGATTGTTTGATTCCAGCTATATAATATCTAATAAATTTATCTAATCTTAAGCCAGATAATTCTTTACTAACTCTTAAGACTTCGGGCTTAATGTTCTTTTTATCTTCTGAAAGCATTAATGCACACCATATATCCATCCTTCAAATTTACTAGCTCTTGACAATTCTTTGCTCTCAAAATTCGAAGAAAATCCTATTTGTTTATTTAAAAAATATTTCAGTGCAGCACATGATATAACTGCATCCATATCATCATTATCATTCTTTTCTAAAGATAATTTAGAAATAAATTTTTGATCATAAAAACTTAATGTATCATTGAGTAAAGTTTTTTGCCTTCCATCTTTTTTTATTGAACTTTGACCTGCATAATGAAAGTAGTAACTTGGAAAAATTTCTACCATAGTTATGTTAGAAGTATTCAAGTATTTATTACATTCAAATGGCCAAATACAACACTTTGACTGCAAAATTTTTTTTATTTTATGGACTAGCCTCATTCCTGCTAAAGTTCCAGTTCCAACTCCAGCTGGACCTATACAATTAAATGTTGGAGAGGGAGACCTAATTTTTTTTGCATGAATTTCTGTTAATCTTCTTCTTGAAGAATATAATTTCCCTCTCTTAACTGGTGAGTTGTAATATTCTCCTAAAATTTCATCATCCCAGATCCCTCCTCCATATAAATCTTCTTGTCCTTGATTTTGCTTTTCTATGCATTCCCATAATTGGAATGCTGTATTTGGATTTATTGTTTTACAATCGGGAAAGTAACTTTTAGAATCTATGAAAGGATATGAAAAAGCAAAATCAATTCCTACAAGAATTCTAGATGATGAAGACATCTTTACTAAATATTCAAATATTTCAATCCTACTCCAGTACTTTTTTTTAGGATTAACAATTTCAATTAAATTATTTTTATCAGAAGAAATGGCAACAGCTATTCCCTTATGACTTGAACCCTTAGCACCACTCCAGTCAATGCCAATAAAATAATCAAAATTATTTTTCATTTTTACTTCTTAACTTATCCCACCACTGAAGTCTTTTCTTTATCTCTCTCTCATATCCACGCTCTATTGGAGTGTAAAATTTTACTCTTTTAATGTTTTCAGGAAAACAATTTTGCCCAGAAAAACTATTTTCAACTTCATGATCGTATATATAACCTTTTCCATAATCGAGTTCTTTCATTAAATTTGTTGGTGCATTAAGAAGAGATAATGGTGGAACACCATAAGGATTATTATTATTAAACTTCAAAACTTCATTCCATGCTTTATAAGAAGTATTAGATTTGGGACATGTAGCTAAATATATTACAAGCTGTGCAATTGAAAGCTCTCCTTCTGGAGATCCTAGTCTTTCATAAGCTTGCCAGCTTGCAATACTTAATTGGACAGCATTAGGTTCAGAAAGTCCAATGTCCTCAATAGAAAACCTTAAAAGTCTTCTTAAAATATAATTAGGATCTTCTCCACTTGAAATCATTCGTGCAAGCCAATAGAGTGATGCATCTGTGTCAGAAGCTCTTAAAGACTTATGAAGAGCAGAAATTAAATTGAAATGTTGGTCATTATTTTTATCGTATTCAGCAAACTTAATATTAAATAATTTTTTAAGATCTTTAGGCTCTATTTTTTTATGCCCATTATCTAGGAAGAAAATTTCTTCTAATAGGTTTAAAAAATACCTTGCATCACCATCTACCATTTCAAAAAGTATTTCGCATGCAGCTTTAGTAATCGGTAAATCAAAACCTAAAAACTTCTCTGCTTTTAACTTTATTAAATTCAGATCTTTCTTACATAGTTTTTCTAGTTTTATAACCTGACACCTTGATAGTAAGGGTGAGATTATAGAAAAAGATGGATTTTCTGTTGTGGCCCCAATAAGAGTAATTACTCCTTTTTCTATATGTGGTAAAAAACTGTCCTGCTGCGCTTTATTAAATCTATGAATTTCATCAATAAATAGTATAGTTTGGCGGCCTTCAGAAAAATTTTGTTTAGCTTTTTCGAAAATAATCCTTAAATCTTTTACACCAGATAGAACCGCAGATAACTCAAAATTTTCTGTACAAAATTGTTCAGATACAGTTTTAGCAATTGTAGTTTTGCCACAGCCTGCAGGGCCCCAAAGTATAAAAGATGACAATGGCTTTTTTTTTATTATTCTTTGTAAAGAACCTGTTTTTGAAAATATTTTTTCATGACCAATAATTTCATCAAAATTTTTAGGTCTTAATTTTTCTGCTAATGGTTGAAGGGCATCTGACATTATAAATATGATGCCTCATAAATTTAATTAAGTATACTATATAAATTTGATCTTTTTATGCAGCAGTTTCTTCTTGTGCTTCTTGTTTAGGAGCATTTATCTCGCCAGCACCTTTTGCATTTTCATCTCTATCTACCAACTCAATTACTGCCATTGGAGCTGAGTCACCATAACGAAATCCTGCTTTTAATACCCTAGTATAGCCACCTTTTCTATCTAAATATCTTTTTGCTAGACTATCAAATAGCTTTGAAACCATATCTTTATCTCGGATTTGGTTGAAGGCAAGTCTTCTTGAATGAAGGTTTCCTTTTTTCCCAAGAGTAATTAACTTTTCTATAACTCGTTTTAATTCCTTAGCCTTTGGCAAAGTTGTTACAATCTGCTCGTGCTTCAACAAAGCTTGTGCCATATTTTTAAAAAGTGATTTCCTATGTGAAGAAGTCCTATTAAGTTTTCTTCCAGATTGACGATGTCTCATTATAATTTCCTATTTTATTTATTTTTATTTTAATATGGATCTTCATGTTTTTTTGCTAATTCCTCAATATTTTCTGGTGGCCAACCCTCAACATCCATTCCTAGTTCTAAGGACATCATTTTAAGAACCTCTTTAATTTCATTTAATGATTTTCTACCAAAATTTGGGGTTCTAAGCATTTCAGGTTCAGTTTTTTGAACTAGATCACCTATATAAACTATATTATCATTTTTCAAGCAATTAGCTGACCTAACACTTAACTCTAATTCATCCACCTTTTTTAATAAATTTCTGCTAAAAGGCAATACACTCTCTAAATCTTCTTCAATTTCTGGTTCTGGTTCATCAAAATTAATAAACGGTTTTAATTGTTCAGTTAATATTCTTGCTCCAAATGCAATAGCATCTTCTGGAGTGACTGTTCCATCTGTCTCAATATCAAAAAGAAGTTTATCATAATCTGTTTGTTGTCCAACTCTGGTATTTTCAACTCTATAAGCAACTTGTTTTATGGGGCTGAATAAAGCATCTACAGGTATTAAACCTATTGGCATTTCAACTTGCGAACCAGAATTTGCTGGAACATAACCTTTCCCTGTCTCAACAATAAACTCAACATTCAAAGATGATCCCTTATCAAGTGTGCATATATGATGTTCCGGGTTCATAATTTCAATATCTGAAGTTAATTCAATCATATCAGCTGTAACTGATAATGGGCCCTTTGCATTAAGTCTTAATCTCTTTGGCCCATCAACTTCCATTTTTAAACTTATTCCTTTAACATTTAAAACTATATCAGTGACATCTTCAATTACACCAGGAATTGTTGAAAACTCATGCAATACTCCCTGAACTTGTATCCCTGTTATAGCAGCCCCTTGAAGAGATGATAAAAGAACTCTTCTTAGTGCATTACCGATAGTAACACCAAAACCTCTCTCTAAGGGTTCAACGTTTACTGTTGCAGAAAAGGGATTTTCATTTTTATTTTTAATTTCAACAATATCTGTATTAATCAAACTTTTCCAATTTTTTTCAATCACTATAAAACTCCATTAGATTAGTAATTATTTTATATTTAAACTCTTCTTCTTTTGGGTGGCCTACACCCATTATGAGGTATAGGAGTAACATCTCTAATTGAAGTTATATTAAACCCTATTGATTGTAATGCTCTGAGTGCAGACTCTCTTCCAGAGCCAGGACCAGATACCTCAACATCAACATTTTTCAAACCATGCTCTGATGCTTTTTTACCTGCATCTTCTGCTGCTAGTTGTGCAGCATACGGTGTAGATTTTCTTGAGCCTTTAAAGCCCATCAATCCTGATGAAGACCATGAAATGGTGTTGCCTTGAACATCAGTAATCGTAACCATAGTATTATTAAAAGATGAATTAACATGAACAACTCCGTTGGTAATGTTTTTTCTTTCTTTTTTTCTAACTCTTGTTTGCACTTGTTTTGCCATAATAATTAACCTACTTTTTCTTTCCAGCTATTGCTTTTGGTTTTCCTTTTCTGGTCCTAGCATTGGTATGTGTTCGTTGACCTCTGACAGGCAACCCTTTCCTATGTCTTAAGCCTCTTAAACAGCCTAAGTCCATATATCTTTTGATATCCATTGAGGACTGTCTTCTTAAATCTCCCTCTACAATAAAATCTCGGTCAATAATTTCTCTAATTCGTGCTACTTCATCGTCAGATAAGTCAGCCACTCTTCTTTCTGAAGTCAAATTTGCTTCTTTACAAATTTTTTTTGAAGAAGTAGACCCAATTCCATATATATAAGTTAGTGCTATAAGCACACGTTTTTTTGTTGGTATGTTTACCCCAGCAATTCTAGCCACTAAATTATCTCCTTATTGGTCTTAAATTTAATTTTAATAATATTCTCAATATTTTCTGCAATTTCATCAACGTTTTTCATTCCATTAACCTCAAAATGTAACCCTAAATCTTTATAATAAGGTACTAGGGGTTCAGTTTGCTCCTCATAAATTTTTAATCTATTTTCTAAAATATCATCTTTATCATCTTCACGTGCTTCGTTTGCTTGAAATGCTCTGTTTTTTATCCTTTCAAACAAACTTTCTTTATTAACTTTTAGTTCTATTACAAAATTAATCTTTATTTTTCTTTCTTTAAGAATTTGATCAAAACTTTTCGCCTGTTTTACATTTCTTGGAAAACCATCTAAAATAAAGCCTGACTTACAATCTTTCATAAGTATTCTTTTTGACACCATACTTAAAATTATATCGTCATTTACAAATCCACCTTTATTAACTATTGATTGAACCCTCAAACCAAGATCTGTTTTTTCTTCTATATTTTGTCTAATCATTTCTCCTGTTGATAATTGTAAAAATCCAAATTTTTTATTTAAAATTATTGATTGCGTCCCTTTACCAGATCCAGGAGCTCCTAATAATATTACGTTCACCTAGTTCTACCCCTTAGTCTTGACTTTTTAATTAAACCTTCATACTGATGCGCTATCAAGTGACTTTGAACTTGAGAAACTGTGTCTAAAGTGACTGAAACTACTATCAACAAGGAAGTTCCGCCAAAGTAAAAAGGTACTGAATATTGACTTATAAGAATTTCTGGCAAAATACATACTGCAGCTAAATACGCTGATCCTAAAACTGTTAATCTTGTAAGAATGAAATCTAAATAATTTGCCGTTGACTCACCAGGCCTTATGCCAGGAACGTATCCACCATTTTTTCTCAAGTTTTCAGCTGTTTCTTCAGGATTAAAAACAATTGCGGTATAAAAAAATGCAAAAAAAACGATTAAAAAAATTAAAATTAATAAATAAAGTGGTTGGCCTCTTCCAAGCAGTGCATTTATTGTAACTATCCAATCAGAGGTTCCCCCGGAAAAACTTGCTGCCGTTAATGGTAACGCCATCAAAGAAGATGCAAATATTGGAGGAATAACTCCCGGGACATTAATTTTTAGAGGTAAATGAGAACTTTCCCCACCCATTAATTTGTTACCCATTTGTCTCTTTGGGTACTGTATCTGAATACGTCTCTGTGATCTTTCAATAAAAACTATAAAGGCAATAACTGCAATTGCCATTATTAAAAGTGCAACAATCAAAATAGCTGAAATAGCACCTGTTCTTCCAAGTTCTAATGTACCCGCAAGAGCTCTTGGTAATTCAGCTACAATTCCAGTAAAAATTATTAATGAAATTCCATTTCCGATTCCTCTAGAAGTTACTTGTTCACCCAACCACATTAGAAACATTACACCGCCTAACAATGTAAAAACAGTTGTAATTCTAAAGAAAATTCCTGGATCAGTAACAGCACCAGCACTTTCCAAACCTACCGCAAAGCCATAACCTTGTACAATAGCTAATACAACAGTTAAATATCTGGTATATTGATTTATTTTTTTTCTACCGGTTTCACCCTCTTTTTTTAATGCTTCTAATTGCGGTGAAACAGCAGTAAGTAGTTGTGTTATAATCGAAGCAGTAATATATGGAAACACAGACAGAGCAAAAATAGTCATTCTGCCGAGAGCTCCTCCAGCCATCATATTAAACATTCCAAGTAAACCACCACTATTATCATTAAACAAATCTGATAAAGCAGCAGGATCAATACCCGGTACTGGTATATACGTACCTAGTCTGTAAACTAATAAAGCTCCAAGAGTAAACCATAGACGTTGTTGAAGCTCAGTAGCTTTTGCAAAAGCTGAGCCCGAAATTGATGGTGTTGACCCTAAAGGATTTCTCGCCATTAACAAACTTCCTATTCAGTATCTTTTTTATTTTTTTCGGTCACAGCTAAGTTACCGCCAACCTTTTTAACTTGTTCAATAGCATTTTTAGAGGCACCATCAACTAGGATATTTACTTTGCTGGTTATTTTTCCTCTTGCCAATATCCTAATGCCATCTTTTAAATTTTTTATAACGCCTGAAGAAAGAATAACTGAGCTATTAATCTCTTTTTTAATATCAATTTTTCCATTATCAATTACTTTTTGGAGATCTCCTAAGTTTAATATTCTATATACTTTTCTATTATACTTATTAAAACCTCTTTTAGGTAGCCTTCTATGAATTGGCATTTGACCACCTTCAAATCCTTTAATTGAAACACCAGATCTAGACTTCTGTCCCTTATGGCCTTTCCCAGAAGTTTTTCCTAATCCAGATCCCACGCCTCTACCTAAACGTTTTTTTGATGATTTTGCTCCATCATTATCATTTAATTTATTTAGTTCCATATAAAGACTTTCGTTTAATTTTCTTTTATTACTACAAGGTGCTTAACTTTTTCGATCATGCCTCTTATTGAAGGTGTATCTTCAAGTTCTCTTTCTTTATTAATTTTATTTAATCCTAAGCCTATAAGAGTTTTTCTTTGATTGCCTTGCCTGCCAATTGCACTTTTGACTTGTTTAACAATTAATTTTGTATTCTTTGACATTTTATATCCTTATTTTATTCTAGAATTAATCATTATTGTTTTTATGGCCAAAAATATCAGCAACTTTTTTTCCTCTTTTTGAAGCTATTGATCTTGGAGATTGAATATTTTTTAAAGCCTGCATGGTTGCTTTAACCATATTATGAGGGTTTGAAGTTCCTATTGATTTAGCAACAACATCTTGAATTCCTAAAGTTTCAAAAACAGCCCTCATAGGACCTCCTGCGATTATTCCTGTACCTGATGGTGCAGTACGCAAATTAACTTTTCCAGCGCCAAATACTCCAATAGTGTCATGATGTAGCGTCCTACCTTCTTTTAAAGGCACCTTTATTAAATTTAACTTAGCTTTATCTGTTGCTTTCCTAATAGCCTCAGGTACTTCTTTTGCTTTTCCGCTTCCAACACCTACTTTTCCTTTGCCATCTCCAACTACAACTAAAGCCGCAAACCCAAAACGTCTTCCACCTTTAACAACTTTTGCAACACGATTAATACCAACTAATTTATCAATTAATTCAGTACCATCTTTATTAAGAGCATCATTGGTATTTAATTCATTTGCCATAATAATATCCTCTAAAATTTCAAACCAGCTGATCTTGCAGCCTCTGCTAAAGCCTTAACTCTACCATGATATTTATAACCACCTCTATCAAACACAACAGATTTAACTCCTTTCTTAATAGCCCTATCTGCTATTAAAGTTCCTATTTTTGATGCGCCCTCAATATTAGTTCCACTAAATTTTTGATCACTTTCTAATGACGAAGCAGAAACAATAGTAATCCCTTTACCATCATCAATAATTTGCGCATAAATATTTTTTGATGACCTAAAAACACTAAGTCGAGGATTACCACTAATACTTCCCCTAATAGAATTCCTAGTGCGTTTTCTTCGTCTTTCAAATAACTCTCTAGCTTTTATTCCCACAATTACACCTATTATTTTTTCTTACCTTCTTTTCTAAAGATAAACTCATCTGAGTACTTAATTCCCTTACCTTTAAATGGCTCAGGAGGTCTTTTTGATCTTAAATTTGCAGCGAATTGTCCTAAATCTTGTTTATTATAACCAAATAGCTTTAATTCAGTTGGTTTTTCAGATGTTACTTTTATACCTTCTGGAATAATCATTTCAACGGGATGAGAGTAACCCAAGTTTAGAACGACTTTATTTCCCTGAACTTGAGCTCTATAACCAACACCATTTAATTCCATCATTTTTGTAAAACCTACGCTAACACCTTTAATAACATTATCAACATTAGCTCTTGTAGTTCCCCATAAAGACCTTCCAAATTTTGATTTATTTTTGGATTTAAAATTAATCTGATCATTAATTATATCAACACTAATTAATTCATGTGTTTTTACAGAAAGTTCACCATTTTTACCCTTAGCAGTGAATTCGCCATCTACGAATGTTACTGTAACTCCATCAGGTATTTTAATTGTACTTGATCCAACTCTAGACATAAAAACCTCCTAAAACACCTGACATAAAACTTCACCACCAACGTTTGCAGCTCTTGCTTCATTATCAGACATCACTCCCCTAGGCGTTGAAAGTATTGAAATACCTAAACCATTATAAACTTTTGGAAGTTCATTAATACCTGAATAAACTCTACAACCTGGTTTAGAAACTCTTTTTATTTCAGAAATAACTGGAACCCCCTCTTGATACTTTAACTCAATTTTTAAATGTTTAATGCCTGGTTTATGTTCAACTGAACTAAATCCCCGAATATATCCTTCTCTTTTAAGTACTTCTAATACATTTGCACGAAATTTTGATGATGGAGCTTCAACAATTGTTTTGTTTGTTTGTAATCCATTTCTTATTCTTGTAAGCATATCGCCGAGGGTATCACTCATAGACATAATATAACCTCCTTGTTTACCAACTTGACTTTAAAATACCAGGAATTTGGCCTGTAGATGCTAATTCTCTAAATGCTATTCTTGACATTTTGAATTTACGATAATTTCCTCGTGGCCTACCAGTAACCAAACATCTGTTTCTAACTCTTATAAATGATCCATCTCTAGGCATTTCATTTAATTTCATTTGAGCAGCAAACCGTTCATCAAGTGGAAGTTCTCTATTCATAATAATATCTTTAAGAGCTTTTCTTTTTTTACCCATCAAGAAAACTTTTTTTATTCTTGTTTCATTTTTTTTAATTGCACTTTTCTTAGCCATTTTATTCCTTCGTTAATTAATAAATGGGAAATCAAAATTTTTTAATAATTCTTTCCCTTCCTCATCAGATTTTGCTGAAGTTACAACACAGATGTCCATACCCCGAATAGTATCAATGTTATCATAATCGATTTCAGGAAAAACAATTTGCTCTTTTAATCCCAAAGAATAATTGCCATTCCCATCAAAACTTTTTCCATTAAGCCCCCTAAAATCTCTTACTCTAGGAAGAGCAACATTTATTAACCTATCAATAAATTCATACATATGAGATTTTCTAAGAGTTACCTTAACACCAATTGGCATTCCCTCTCTTAATTTAAAAGTGGCAATTGCTTTCTTAGCGCGAGTAATAACTGGTTTTTGACCAGATATAGCAGTTATTTCTTTGATTGCAGAATCAATTTTCTTTGAGTCTTTAACAGCTTCACCAACACCAATGTTAATAACAACTTTTGTCAATTTTGGTACTTCAAACTTATTTTTATAGTTAAACTTTTCAACCATAGTAGGATGAATGTTTTTATGATAATGTTCTTCTAATCGTGTTTTCATAATTCACCAATTATAGATTAAATTTCTTTCCCGGATCTTGAAGAAACTCTTAATTTTTTCTTACCCTCTATTTTATATTTTACCCTGGATGCCTTATTGTCGTTTGGATCTATTAGAGAAATATTAGAAATATTAATAAAAGTTTCAATTTGCTCTATTCCACCTGGCTGATCTTGAGATGGTTTTCTATGCTTTTTAACGATATTTATGCCCCTAACTTTTGCTTTAAGGTTTTTTCTATCAATTATAAATACCTCACCTGTTTTTCCTTTATCCTTACCTGTAATTACAATTACATTGTCGCCTTTTTTAATTTTTTTGCTCATTACAGGACCTCCGGAGCTAAAGAAATAATTTTCATAAATTTTTTAAGTCTCAACTCTCTGGTTACAGGGCCAAAAATTCTAGTCCCAATTGGTTCATTTTGATTTGTTATCAAAACTGCTGCATTATTATCAAATTTAATGGAAGAACCATCATTCCTATGGATTTCTTTAGCTGTTCTAACAATCACAGCTCTATGAATATCACCTTTCTTAACCCTTCCTCTAGGAATAGCTTCTTTGACAGAGACTACTATTATATCACCAATACTAGCAATTTTTCTTCCTGAACCTCCTAATACTTTAATGCACTGGACACTCCTAGCACCTGAATTGTCAGCTACACCTAAGTTTGATTGCATTTGTATCATTTATATTCTCCAAACTATAAAAGTCTTAATTAAAACTTAATCTGAGTAAACCACTTCAAAAGTCTTTGTCTTTGATTTTGGTGCACATTCACGTATTTGAACAAAATCACCTATCTTAAACTTATTATTCTCATCATGAGCTGAGTATTTTTTATCCTTTTTTATATATTTTTTATAAAGAGGATGTTTATAAGTCCTTTCGACTTTTACAACAACTGTCTTATCTGATTTGTCACTAACAACTTCCCCTTGAAGTACTCTTCTAGGCATATTTATTCCTTTTCATTAACTTTATTTAATACTGTTTTAATCTTGGCGATACCTCTTCTAACTTCTTTTACTCTACCTGTATTGGAGAGTTGACCGTTAGATGCTTGAAATCTAAGGTTAAATTTTTCTTTATTAAGGTCATCAAGTTGTTTTTTTAATTCATCATCTTTTTTTTGCCTTAAATCTGAAATTTTAATACTAGGCATATTTAATACTCCCCTAATCTTCCTACAATTTTCGTATCGAGTGGAAGCTTTGCTGATGCAAGATTAAGAGCCTCTTCAGCAGAACTTTTAGGCACACCGTCAATTTCAAACATAATTCTCCCAGGTTTAACTTTTGCAACCCAAAATTCAGGTGAACCTTTACCTTTCCCCATTCTAACTTCTGCAGGTTTAGATGAAACAGGTGTATCAGGAAAAATTCTAATCCAAACCCTTCCTGCTCTTCTTAAATGCCTGGTAATCGCTCTTCTAGCTGCTTCTATTTGTCTAGCTGTTATTCTAGCTGGTCGTGTAGCTTTAAGACCAAATGCACCAAAGTTTAGTTGTGAACCACCCTTTGCTAAACCATGAATTCTACCTTTATGAGCTTTTCTAAATTTTGTTCTTTTTGGAGATAACATAATTGACCTTTTTAATTTCTAACTTGACCTGGTACATCATTTAATCTTTTTTCTTGAGCCAAAGGATCGTGTTCCATTATTTCACCCTTAAAAATCCATACTTTGATGCCACATATTCCATAGGTTGTATTAGCTTCTGCTTCTCCATAATCAACATCAGCTCTCAAGGTGTGTAGTGGAACTCTTCCTTCCCTATACCATTCAGTTCTAGCTATTTCTGCACCACCAAGCCTTCCAGCACAATTAATCCTAACCCCTGCAGCCCCAAGTCTCATTGCAGATTGAACAGATCTTTTCATAGCCCTTCTAAAAGCAACTCTTCGTTCAAGTTGCTGCGCTATGTTTTCTGCAACTAATTTGGCATCAATTTCAGGTTTTCTAATTTCCATAATATTTAAACTTACTTCCATACCAAGAGTTTTACTCAACTCATCTTTAAGCTTCTCTATATCTTGACCTTTTTTACCAATGATTAATCCAGGCCTTCCTGAGTAAATTGAAACTCTAGCTCTTCCTGCAGGACGCTCAATTACTACTTTACTTACAGCAGCAGTTTTCAGTTTCCCCATTATGTATTTTCTCACCTTAAGATCTTTATGAAGCAGATCTGAGTAGTTTTTTTCAGCAAACCACCTACTATCCCAGGTTCTATTTATTCCCAACCTTAAACCTATAGGTTTAACTTTCTGACCCATTATCGTCTTCCTCTTTTTCGTGAACAATTATACTTAGATGAGAAAAAGGCTTTAAAATTCTTGCTGCTCTTCCTCTTGCTCTAGCTCTTAGTCTTTTCATGACTAAACCCTTACCTACAAAGGCTTCTTTTACAAAAAGTTTATCTACATCTAAGCCGTGATTATTTTCTGCATTAGCAATAGCTGACTGAAGAACTTTTTTTACGTCATTAGATATTCTTTTTTTAGAAAATGATAAATATGCAATAGCTTTTGAAGCTTCAATTCCTCTTATTGATTGCGCTACAAGATTAAGTTTTTGGGGACTTACTCTAATATTTCTACCAACAGAAATTGCTTCATTATCTAAAATTCTTTTTGGATTTGTTTTTTGACTCATTTAAAAACCTACTTTTTAGCTTTCTTATCAGCTGTGTGACCATAATAAGTCCTAGTTGGAGAAAATTCACCTAATTTCAATCCGACCATGTTTTCTGTTACCATCACTGGAATAAATTTTTTCCCATTGTGAACTCCAAATGTAAGTCCAACAAACTGAGGAATTATAGTTGATCTTCTTGACCAAGTTTTTATTACGTCATTCCTTCCTGATTCACGTGACTTTTCTGCTTTTTTTAACAAATATCCATCAACAAATGGACCTTTCCATACAGATCTAGACAAATTATAGTCTCCTTTAAACTTTTCTTCTTCGGATAATTAGTCTATCCGTTTTTTTATTTGATCTTGTTCTTTTACCTTTAGTAGGCTTTCCCCATGGAGTTACAGGGTGTCTTCCTCCAGAGGTTCTACCTTCACCACCACCATGTGGGTGATCAATTGGATTCATTGCAACACCTCTCACATGAGGCCTTTTACCTAACCACCTCGATCTGCCCGCCTTACCATCATTTGTGTTTTTATTATCTGGGTTTGATACTGAACCAACTGATGCCATACATGATGACAAAACCAATCTAACTTCACCAGAAGTAAGCCGGAGAATTGAGTAGCCCTGATCACGACCAATTAATTGAACATAAGTTCCTGCAGCCCTGGCTAATTGGCCTCCCTTTCCAGGCTTAAGTTCGATATTGTGCAGTAATGTGCCAAGAGGAATAGATGAAATTGGCATAGCATTGCCGGGCTTGATATCAACTTTATTACCAGAAATAACCTTATCACCAATATTGATTTTTTGAGGCGCTAGGATATATGACTTTTCACCATCCTCATATTGGATAAGTGCAATGAAAGATGATCTATTTGGATCATATTCAATTCTTTCGACAGTAGCAGACATATCATGTTTAATTCTTTTAAAATCAATTATTCTATATTTTCTTTTATGCCCGCCGCCACGATGCCATGATGTAATCCTACCTGTATTATTCCGACCACCAGATTTATTCAAACCAACCGTGAGGGTTTTTTCTGGTTTACCATTATGCAATTCTTTTCTTGAGACAGTAACTAATTGTCTTTGCCCAGGTGATGTTGGTCTATAATTTTTTAATGCCATGACTGAACTAAACTCCCAAACTAAGATCTATTGATTGACCTTTAACCAGGCTTACTATTGCTTTTTTGAAATCAGACCTTTTGCCAACTTTACCTTTAAATACCTTAGTTTTTCCTTTAACTCGTACTGTGTTAACAGAATTAACTTTTACTCCATAAATAAGTTCAATTGATTTCTTAATATCAATTTTGTTTGAATTTATATTAACAAGGAAAACA
>CACMFN010000024.1 GCA_902612965.1 uncultured SAR116 cluster alpha proteobacterium
TTTTAAATGCAGGATTAGTAAGAAGGACACATTCTCAAATATGGAATTCTAATAATGTCTTCAGAATTGGAATTACCTTTGAATACAAAGATGAAAAATGCTTTAGCAAGGTGCAGAAATTATTAAGTGAATTTATGAACAATACTGAGACAAAGGAACTTTTAATTAATACAAAAATGTCAGCATCACGAGGAATAGTTTTAATAGATAAAATTTTTTAACACCTAATAAAATTTAAGGATAATAAAATAATGTTATACTTCAAAATATCTATAGATTAGATGTAAGTATCTATTTAGAACATCTTTAATTTATAACAAATATAATTTACTGGTGTTCTCCACCAGTATCATCATCATCAAGTTTAACTTTTTTACCATCTATCCAAATTGACCTACTTCTACTAGGGGTATGGTATCCATTTCTTAAGAAAAAAGATGGTTTTCTTTTAGCAGCTTCAAAAACTCCAACAGTCATAACTATTCCAAAAATTAGTAATAAATGTAAAACCGCAGTAAAACCAAAAACCCAAATACTTCCTATCCATAAAGAAAATATAATACACCACATCCATGCAAGAATTTGCATTATTAAATGTCTTACATGAAGGTCTTGAATGTTTTTAAGTGGATTACGTTCGCTATTCATTACGATGTTCCACCAATCATATATTGTATTGAACATATTAACTAAATAATGCATGATTTGATAAATTCTAATCATTTAAATAAATACTTATTACTCTTATGGCTAAATTATCAAGTTATACTATTGTAGATTTTCCAACAAAGGCACAGTTAAATTTGTTTCTTAAGTATGTTGAGCATAGAAATAATGATAAATTAGTTATACAAGAAATGAAAGATGCTGGTTTATTAAAAAGGATAGTGAGCCAAATTTGGAATGCGACTAATTCTTATAGAATTGGAATAACTTACGAATATAAAAATGAGGAAAGTTTTATAAAATTTCAAAAAATTTTAAAAGAATTTATGGATAAACCTGAAACAAGAGAATTACTTGCAGGTGCAAAAATATCTTCATCAAGAGGTGTTGTTTTATTTGAAAATAACTTTTAACTTTGTTGAGCTGGTATTTGTTTAAAATTTAAATGTCATTATTTAAGCTTAAAGATCATTTTATAGTTTAATGAGCAAATTATAATGTACCCAAAGATCATCAAGCAATTTTATTAAAGTTTTTTTTTGGTTTTTTTTTAACTTAATACTATTTATAAGTTATGATTAACTCATTAATAAAATTAAAATTACTAAAGCTTACAATAGTTGGTGCTATTGCAGGAGGTATTGCTACTGGTGCTTTTGCCTCTGTTGTTGCTAAAGAAATGTGTAAGAAGAAAAAAACATCTGAAGAAAAATAACCTTACAGAATTCTTAAGCCTATTCAGATATCTGAATATTTGTTAGTAAATCAGAATAAAATCTTCAAATATGTGTGGAGGTTAATTTGGAAAATCATGCCAAACTAACATCGTATAATACTTTTACCTTTAAATCCGAAGCTGAAATGCTTTTACATATAAAATATTGGGATGAAGAGGGAGATAAAGTCTTTAAATTGCTTAAATCCAAAGGTTGTACAAGATTTTGTTATTCAAGAATCTGGAACAAAAAAGGTCTATTTAAAACCTCAACCTTATTAGAATATAAAAATGCAAAAGCCTACAATGATTGCCAAACTGAGATTGGTAAAATGATGGAAAAATTAAAAACAGATTTAAAGTCTATTGATGTTGTTATTGATGCAAGTAGAAATATAGTTCTAAAAGATTTAACATAATCCTCAATTTATTCAAAAACTAATCAAAAATAATTTTGGAGAATATGATGTATGCAAGAATATCAAAAATTTCAGCTGTAAATGAAATGCAATTAAATATGTTTATAGAAACTTATAAAAACGTAGGAGCGAAAACAGCAATGAAGGCAGGAGCTCTTCAGTTAACAATAACAAAAATCGAAAAAGAAAAAGCTTATTTAATTGCAGTTTTCCCAAATAAAAAAATTGCTACTGAACGCTTTCAAGGCATTCAAGATAACCTTAAACAGGTAAAAGAGTTTATTAAACTTGAAATTAGTGAAGGTGAAGTTGTTTTTAATCAAAATTCTTTAACTCATAATAAATAACTATTACTGTTTTTATTTTGATGTATTACAAAAGGTGAAGTACGGAGTTTATTGTTTTTTTTATTACTCTTAGAATAATATAATGATTAAAGGAAAAGAATTAGAATTTTATCAGGGAACGAATGCATCATTAAGTTTTGATAATTTAATTTGATTAAATTCTTTGAATTCTAGCTTAATATATAAGTGATTTCTTTTTGCTTTATTAATTTAGTATATTTTTTTTCCATAGAAGATATATATTTTCTGTCGAATGGGACTACTTCTTGATCTTTTGCAAGCTGATATTGAAATACCATTCCTCCACCAGATCTAAAAAAATACTCACTTCCTAAAAGATAAAATTCCCACATTCTAGAAAACTTTTCGTCATATGTTTTAGGCAAAAATGATTTATTTTTAAAAAATTTTTCTCTCCATTTTTTTAATGTTTCAGCATAGTGTAATCGCATAACTTCTATGTCTGTTATTTTAAGAGAAGTCTTTTCGATAGCATTAGTCATTTGACTAAATGTAGGTATATATCCCCCTGGGAATATATATTTCTCTAGCCAAGGATTTGTATGTGTTGGAAGACCATATCTTCCAATTGAATGTATGACTGCCACGCCTTTTGGTTTTAAAAGATTTTCAATAAATCGGAAAAATTTTTCAAAATTATGTTGTCCTACGTGTTCCAACATTCCAACTGATACTATTCTGTCATATTCATTATCTAGTTCTCTGTAATCTTTTAATAAACACTCAACTTTTCCGGTCAATTTATTTTTTTTTATAAGTTGATTAAAATAAATATGTTGTTTCTCAGATAAAGTAATTCCAGTAATTCTTGTTGAAGGATTACAATTATAAATAGACAATCCCAAACCACCCCATCCACAACCAATATCTAAAACGGTATTTCCTTTATTTATTTGAAGTTTTGCAATTAATCTTGAAACTTTATTTATTTGAGCATCCTCTAAGCTTTCATTTTTTGAATGAAAATATCCACATGAATATTGCCGCTTTTTATCAAGAAAACTTTCAAACAAATCATCATTTAAATCATAATGATGTGCTGCATTACTTTTAGCTTTTTTTATTGGATTAAATGTAGAAAAGAAGTTTTTTAAATCATTTAAATATTGTCTTATCTTTCCAAAATTTGTTGATTGCCAAGAATTATAGTTCAACATTAAAAATTTCATTAAATCTTCAAGATTACCTTTTTTAATTTTCAATTCTTTATTCATATATAATTCTCCAAAAGAAAGTTCAGGACTTCTTACAATTAAAAATAAATGTTTTAAATTTAGGATTTGTATATGAATATTTGGTCCATCTAGCTGGCCAACAATGGATTTGACTGGATCATTTCCAATTTCAATATCCAGTTTACCGTATAAAATAAATTTTTTTAAAATTAAGAAAAAAATATATTTCATTCTCACATCTAATTGACATTAATCAAAAGAGTTTGATTTAAATATAATCTCTTAAATAAAAAATTCAATTATTTTGATTTTTTAGTTTATCATTTTTGTACATCAGTTCATACATCACTTTTTATAATCCAGCAAAAAAAACTATTGAATTACAACGGCTTATTCGAACTTTTGTGTTTGGAGTGGTGCGAGCGGGGAGACTTGAACTCCCACGAAAGTTACCTTTCTCTGGATTTTAAGTCCAGTGCGTCTACCGATTCCGCCACGCTCGCACACGGATAAACTATTAAAGCAAGAATGAAGGCAAAACAAGAGTTAAATCTCTTTTTTATAACAAAAAGATTAGCTTATATCTAATAAAAATCACAAATAGCGATACTCTGGATTATATATCTAATAATAGTAAATTTATCTTTGTAATAATAATATTGGTGCTAATTATTTATGAAATTATTGAGCCTATGAAACCATATGTTTTATTCTTGATAATACTTATAAAATAAAGTTATAAAAACTTATGTATGTAAGAGTTCTACAAATTAAATTTCCAAATTAATTAGCTAAAAAATCTGTAATGGTCTTACAAAGAGGTGTTATGAAGGACTATTTTAAATATGGATTGCTTATGAGAATTAATACTGAAATATCAACCAACTCATTGATGATAACTGGATTATGGAAAACTCAAGAGTTTTTTGAACAAGCTAGAGAAAAATATGGTAACAAGTTTGTGAGTGAAGTTAGAGAAATGAGTTGTATTGTAACAATTTTTGATGGACCATCAGAGGTTGATAAAGCTAAAAATATTGACTATTCAAATTTTAATGAATTTTAATTTTTTTGTATGCAAATTAAATTGACTTGGAAATTAAGATATAAATTTAAATATATTTCTTGAAAAAAGGTTTTAACATAGGAATATTTCAAAGATAGTTATATAGAGTTAATGATTGAGAATACTATCATATTTAGGCTATTAAGAAATACTTAGAGAAGTTTATTTGGTAGCCCTTTTTCTCTTTTTACGTTTTATCTTTTAAAAAGTTCTTTCGAAATAACTTTTGGTGGAGTAATAACTTTTCTAGTTTTTCTACTGAAAAAAGCACCATTGCTGACAACAACTGCTGATAAATCACCATTCTCATTAAATATTTCATTTGATCTTGTCCATTTTCTTCCATTTTGGATTATATTTGAAAAAATAATTGAAACATTAATTTTTTCACCTCGAAACACTTCTCTCTTAAATTTTATCTCAGTATCAAAAATGATAGGACCAATTCGAAATTCCTCATATTTTTCAACTAATCCAAGTTTCTTATTGATTGCCCATACGGTTTGAACTGCATAATAATAATATCCAACCTCACTAAGATGACCATTAAGATCAATAAAGTCATTTGATACAACATATTTTTGAACAAACATTTAATAACCTAAAACATTTTTTAATGAAAACCTTCTGCAAAAGTAATTGTCGAAGTGGCATTTTTTAATCTAATATTTTTGTATGGTTTATACTCTTTGCTATTATAAAATTTAAGAGCAGAAGATTTATCTGGAAATCTTACTAAAACAAATCTTTTTGGCTTCCATAGATTTATCTCTTTCTCTATAATTTCACCCCCTCTAACTAAATACTCACCACCATATTTTTCAACAATAGGTTTTACATTTTGTATATAAATCTTGTATTCATAAATATTGTGTATGTCTACATCACCAATTAGATAAAAATTATTTTGTTTCATAGTTTTCCTAATAAAAATTATTATTTGATATTAAAGTTTAAAATAACCTTATACAGCTATTGGCAAAATACTGCATATATATTTCCAGCCTTATTAAATTTACTTCCATATCTAAATATATATTTTTTCAGAGCTATATTTAGATCAATGAGGCATATTTAAATGTTTCTTTTGACTAATCTTATAAACGAATTTTAAAAAAAATTGGTACTTTAAAATTTGAACAAGATTGAATTAAAAATTAATTGCTTTTAAAGTTATCAATTTTTCTAAAATAATTGTACACGCCAAGAGAAGCTATGAAAATCCATAGAAGTTCGATAAGTATGGCACCTGGATTTGGCTTAAAATAAAGTGATAATAAAATTAATAATGATCCTACTAAATTAATTAAATGATAGGTTAACTTTTCCGGTGAGAAATAGTTATTTGATACTCCATAATAACCACCAGCAATCATAAGTGAACCAATGATACCGACCCAGTCTAAGAAACTTAAGCTATAAATAAATGACATCTATTTCTCTATTTAAAAAGATAACTAAAATCTTAAATTTTATTATTTATTTTTTGATGAATGGTTCTAAGTTTCTTTCGATAGTCTCTATTAATGGGCTGTTTTCTTCTAATTTTGTTAATGACCATTGATTGATTTTTACAGCCACTTTATCATAAATTCTACATTTACTATCTATTTTAATTTCTTTGATTGTTTCACTCAGTACATGTTGCAAAATTATTATTCCAGCGTTGATTAGCGTCTCCACTGGATCATTATTTTTTTCGTATTCTTCATCAAATATTGGTTTAAAATCTTCAATAAAAGCTTGAGCAATTAATGGGTCAAGTCCAGTTTCTTTATTTAATATTTTAGTACATTTTGTAGTATAATCACTTTTCCCTAAAAAATTGAACATAATTAACTCAACCTCAAAATATTAAATTTAAATTATATTTAGGTAATATTTTAATAAAAAATTATACATAATTAAAGGTATTATTTAGTAAAAAAAACACTAGAATAATTGAATTCATAACAAAAAATAAAACTGAAAGAAGATGAAGCAACTTAAAATATTTTTTTGATTTAATGTCACCTTCTATCTCTTTGTCTCTATGATAGTTAATCATTGGAGTTAATAAATTCCGATTTAAAAAAAACAGAATTGATGACAACAAGGCCAAAATCATTTCTATATGAAGGCTAGAAATATAGTACCCTAGAGCTGTAACTAAAGAGATTACCAAACCAAATAAAAATAATCTTGGAAAAATTATTCTTAAAAATTTACTTGCCTGGTCACTTGAAAGAGAAGTAAATACTGTTGGAGATACAATAATTACAAAAAATAACATTGAACCTAATAATATAGAATTTAAATATGAAAGAGCATCTAATAACATAATTTCTAGATAGTTGTTTTTACATCAAAGGCAAAGGCAAAATAAAAAAATTTACTTATGAATCTATTAGAAAATTTTGATCAAATTATTCTAAATCTAAATGTACTAATTAATGATATTTGGAAATTAGTCTTACTCGAGACTTCTTTTAAAGACAACTCCTTGTTAGTGATTATTTGGGGTATGGTTGTTTACTTTGTTGTTCTATTCATTTCAGTTTATGTTCTTAAAATAATTATAGAAGGTATATTTAAATTTATTTTTAACCCTATTACTTTAATTTTTATTATTTTAATTTTTGGTTTGTCAGTTTGGACTATTATCCAGATAAATAATGACCATGAATTTATAACTACCTTAGAAGACAGTAAAAATGATCTTTCAACCACACCTTATGTTAATATAGAAAAGATTGATCCTTTAACAAATAATTTAGAGGATGACCAAAAACTATCTAATGCGCTGAAACAAATTGAAAAATTAAAAGAAGAGATAAAAAAACAAAGTCAGGTTATCCAAGAATTAAAAAGTAATTAATATTCTACAATTCATTGAATTTCGAATAATCAATTTCTTTTGCTTTGTCTACTTCGGCTGGTCCTTCATTTATAGTGACAATAGTACCTAATTCTTTCATCTCAGCTATAAATTTAGATCCAAACACATTATATACTTCTTCAAAATCTTTTTTACTTCTCCAAAGTAATACAGCTACAGAAATATTTTGAGAAACATCTGCATGGAGCCTCATGAGAAGTCCATTTTTAAACTGATCTTGAGTTGTATTTCTTGTAAGTGCAATAACTGATTTTTTTGCCAACTCATTTGGAAATTTAAAATTTAAAATTCTTAAATACATTTAAATACTTAATTTGGAAGCGTTCTCAAGGCTGAAAATTTCTAATTCTCCACTACGTCCTCTAATTTTTATTTTTTCACTTGTGAATTGTTTTGAATTTATTTTAGCAGCCTCTAAAACATCTTTAGATACAACCAATTCAGTTTTGTATTTTTTATTTAATTCCTCAAGTCTGCTCGCAATATTGACATTATCACCAACTACAGTTTCGGTGACTGTTTCGCCATAACCCATCATTCCAACAATTGTATTCCCTTTATGAATGCCGATACCAAATCTTAATTCTTCAGCAAAATCAATTTTCATTTGATTGTTGAGATCTTTAATCGCTTTTGAAATAAGTTTTGCAGCTTTAATTGAATTTTTTGAGTTTTCAGATGAAGACTGAGCACCATCAAATATAGCCATTATTCCATCACCAATAAACTTATCTAAACGGCCTTTGTTATTTTCTATAATTTCTCCACATACGCTATAGTATTTATTCAAAATATAAACAACGTCATAAGGAAGTTTTTTCTCTGATAGTTTAGTAAATTCTCTTAAATCAATAAACACAACCACTGTCTCTTTTTCTTTACCGCTTAATCCTACAGGTGTCCTCGCTTTAATCTCTTTTGTTTCTGGATTAAGAAGAGGTAAAACACTAATGTTTTTAGTAGGTTTTAACTGGCAAGCTAATCTAACATCATTTTCAAAACCTAACCTTTTAATAATAGATGCTTCATGAGCATTTGGTTCATTAACATTATCAAGACCAGAAATAATTTTAACTCTACAAGTTGTGCATCTTCCTTTGCCACCACAAACTGAAACATGTGGTATCCCTGCAATTCTGCTAGCCTCAAGTACAGAAACTCCTTTAGGTATTTTAATATCTTTACCTTCAGGATATTGAACAATTATTTTGCCAAAAAGATTTACTCTTACTAAATTTAAGATTACTATTAAAACTATACCTAAAAAAATAAATGGGTAAAAAGTGTCAATCATATAAATTACAGGAAATAGAACTCCATGAGATTCCTGGGGGATTTTTAAGAAAGCTTCATAAAAAAGGTTACCCTGTGTTTCCAAATTGTAAATATATCCAAGTAAACTTTTCTCTTTTAGACTTGCAAAATATCCAAGGACAGCTGCAATTGGAACAATCCAGTAAATAAATAGAAATATATTAAAGTTGGTATTATAAAAAACTGATTTGAACCTAAGATGTCTGTGCAGACCTATTACTCCATGACCCCAAATAAACAAAGTCATAATTCCAAATGTTGCTGCGTTGTAAATGTAAGCAGGTATCGAAGGTATCCAAGGACTAGGTGATTCCTGATCAAGTAATCCTATTGAAGTTAAAAGATCATAACTCTCTTCAACGCCATATATTTTATTTAATGTGAAGCCGGCAAAAATATGTTGTGCTAACCACCATAAAGCAATTAAGGGAAAAATTAATTGTAACCATTCAATTTTTGTTATTTTATATGAGCTCTTTGAAAAAATAGTATAAAATGCCAAAATAATATGAACAATTAATGATCCATAAAGTAAAAAGTTACCTATTGGATTTCTCCATAGAGCATGAAAGTAAACTCTTACGCTATCTGCTGCATTCAGTGAAATAAGTCCAACTGAGTGATTCAATAAATGTAAAGCTGCGTAGGTTAATAAAATCAAACCAGAAACAATTCTTAATTGTCTGACAATTAAATTTAAATCAATTGTGGTGTTCATAAAATATACCCTATTAAATCGACTATTTTATCTTAATGATATTATTTTTTTTTATCATTTCAAACAATTCATTTTTAATATGCAAAAATTAAATATTAAATATTAAATCATTGAATAAAAAAATAATGATTTATTAAATTAAGGAATGTTTATATAACTTGATTATGGACGATATTAATTTACAAATTAAAAATAGATTAGGTATTAGAACTGGAAAACAGTATCTAGAGGGTTTGCGTGATGAAAGAAATATTTGGATGCATGGCAAAAAAGTCGTTGATGTTACAAAGCAGGATGGCTTGAGGCGATGTGCTAAAACTCTTGCATCATTTTTAGATAACCAGCATGACCCTAAATATATAAAAGACATAACTTACCTTGATGACGATGGCGATCGTTGTGCGATAGCCTTTCAAATTCCAAAATCAAAAAAAGATATTAAAGCAAGAGGCAAATCATACTACGAGTGGGCTAAATGGTCTAACGGCTACTTTGGAAGAACCCCAGATTACAAAAATGCCTCAGTTATGGCTTTTGCAGCGGCATACTCTTTTCTTGAAAAAGGCACAAAGGGTAAAGGCGGTAAAGCTATGGCCCAAAACATGTTGAATTACTATAATTATGCGAGAAAGAATGATAAAATTCTTACTCATACACTTGTAAATCCCACTTATAACCACCAACAAGGTTACAAAGGGAAGTTTTCTGAAAAAGTAGCCCTTCAAGTTGTGAAAGAGACTGATAAAGGTATAATTGTAAATGGCGCAAGATTATTAGCAACTTTAGGACCATTGGCTGATGAGATTGAAGTTTTTCCTTCAACAGTTTTAAAAGCCACACCCGATAATATACCATTTGCCTTTGCCTTTGCTATTCCAATAGCAACTGAGGGTTTAAGACTTATTTGCAGAGATAGTTACGATTTGGGTAAATCTAATTTTGATGCGCCTCTATCATCTCGTTATGAGGAAATGGATGCAGTCGTTATTTTTGATAACGTACTCGTGCCGTGGGAAAGAGTGTTTATGTATGGTGAGCCAGAGCTATGCAACCCTGCCTTTAGTGAGACAAATGCAGTTGTGCATATGATGCATCAAGTTGCATGCCTTAAGCTTGCTAAATCTGAGTTTATGGTTGGTCTGATGTGTTCTATTGTAAGAGCATCTGGCAGGGATAAAGATCTTTATACTAAAGGTTTAATTGCTGAAGTTATGCAAATGACAGAGAGTATAAGAGCTTTACTTTTTTCTGCAGAGGAGCAAGCCCATAAAGATCAGTATGGTAACTTTATACCACTAAGGTATCCTCTTGAAACCTCACGCAACCTTTACCCAAGAATGTACCCTAAAATGATTGAGATTTTACAAATTTTGGGTGCATCTTCTTTAATGGCCACTCCTTCAGAAGCTGATTTCTCAAATGAAATATCCGATGACGTGGAAAAATACTTTCAACTTACAAACCTTGATTCAAAAGACAGAGTAGGTCTCTTTAGATTGGCTCATGATGTTGCTATATCAGGTTTTGGAAGTAGGCAAGCCTTATATGAGCGTTATTTTTTTGGACCACCAGCGTTAATGGCGTCTTCATATTATGATCTTTATCAAAAAGATGATTTAATTGATAGAATAGACAACTTTTTGAAACAATAAATTCCTATTATTATTATAATAAAGTTATAAAATTTGATAAAAAATTTATTTGTTTTTTAAAAATAAATGCTGTTATGGAAGATAAACTTAAGATGAAAAAAATTAAAAACCATACTTTATAAGCTTTAAAAATGTCTAATTTCTTATCCTTAACTACTATAACATTTAAGTCTTTATAAATTTTCATAATTTTTTAGGAAGTTATAGCTCGTGATAAATTATTTGCAGTTCTTTTAAGATGTTTTAATGCTTTAATTTTAGAATTTCTTTTTTTTATTTTTTTTTCTAAAGCAATTCTGTTTTTCTCTGAAATTTTATATTCCCATCTATTTATTGGAAGGTAAAAGATACCACTGGTAATTATGACAAATAAAAAAAGAAAGATTTCAAAGTTAATATGTGACATAGTAATTTGTATACAAATTCTGTACCAAAATTATAGTTTATGATTAGAAAACTTTTAATATTTTATATTATTTTACATGTTCAATTTTCTTATGCTAACGAGTTTGAAAAGGGAATGTTTGCATTAGAAATGGAAGACTATGAAAGAGCAGTTTACTATCTTAGTTTTGAAGCAGTTCAAGGCAATCCTAGGGCACAATATAATTTAGGGCTTATGTATAAAAACGGTATTGGTGTTAAGAAAGATTTCAATGAGGCGCTTGGATGGTTTATTTTGGGCTCAAACAACGATCATATGTTGTCAAAATATGCCCTGGGATTAATGTATTACAAAGGTGAGGGTGTAAGTAAAAATTACTCTAAAGCAATGAACTTGTTTCTAGATGCATCTTTTATGGGTCACCCAGCTTCTCAAATTAATGTTGGCAATATGTATTACTTTGGGGAAGGTGTAGGAAAAAATTTTCCCAAAGCTCATATGTGGTGGAGTTTTGCAAAAGAGAAGGGGGTTGATGCAGCATTCTCAAATTTAACAATGATTGAAAATAAAATGACAAATAGTCAGCTCCTAGAGGCTCAAAAACTATATAATAATTGCCAACAGAAAACATTGCCAAAATGTTGAATAATTAACTATTTAATTAGTAAATTAAGTAATTATTAATTTAAAGCGCTTATATTTTTTTGAGAAATAAAGAAATATTAGATGTTTTAATCAACTATAAAGCAATTTCCAATTAGCGTTTCATTATCATTTTTAATATTTTTAATTTTTGGTAATTTAATTTTTGTGTCTAAAAATGATTGAGTTTCTTTATTAATTATAAAAATTTGAAAATAATTACTTTGCATTTCATTTTGTCTGTTCATATTTCCAAAAATTAAAAATTTTTCATCTAAATGAATAATTGAATAAATATTTTCATCACAAATTTTATCTATGCATTTCTTAAAGTGAGAATGCCCAGATCTGTCAAAAACTATATTTTGATTGTTTTTGAGTTCACATTTA
Organism: uncultured SAR116 cluster alpha proteobacterium; assembly: GCA_902612965.1. Classification (GTDB taxonomy): domain Bacteria; phylum Pseudomonadota; class Alphaproteobacteria; order Puniceispirillales. The sequence continues at coordinate 12,389 of CACMFN010000024.1, forward strand.
TAAGTTTCAGCATTAATTGAAAAATTGTAGATTAATAATAAAAAGAAAATATATCTTTTCATATTTTTAAAGTATCAGAAGCTTAATTAAAAACAATTATAAAAATATAATGTGAATATTGATTATACCATCAAAAACAACTTTGATAATCTGTCATTTAAGTGGCGGAGGGAGAGGGACTTGAACCCTCGCAACCCTTTACGGGTTGACGGATTAGCAATCCGCTGCATTACCGCTCTGCCATCCCTCCATTTGAGCTAAATCTATAGCAGAAATTTTTGATTGTCGAGAAGGAAAAGCGATAAATTGAAATATTAAATTATACCTAGAAAATGGCGAAAATAGAAAACTATATGTACTTAAATTTTAAGATATCTTTCTGGTTACAGACAAATTACTCTAGAGAAAGGATAAGTAACTATTAAAATTGATGAAACAAAATAAATAATTATTCTAAAATATGAGGTTACAATGAAATTAAGAATAAGTTTACTCATAATATTCATTATTACATTTAGTAATTATAGCTCTTCAAATGAGCTCTTAATTGGAATACACCAAGGAGGTACTGGTAATGATGTATATACATTTGATAAAGCAACAGGCACTTCAACTAAAGTTGCTACAATAGACTGTACTGGAAATGGTAATACTCTAAGCCCAAATACTTCCTTTGTAGATTCCTATGAAGGCATATTTTATGTTGAATGTAATAATGGCAGGTATGTTAAGTATGATATTGAAAACGGTTCTCAAGAATTAGCTCCAACAGGTTTAGATAGGTCTGGTTTTCATAAGTTATACCAAGCACCATGGGGAAGAAAAGATAATACTACAATTATATCATTTGGAACTGACCCCAGTGATAATACATCACTCACTACTATGTTTGGTAGTTCTAATTTAGTTGATAGTGATAATAAAACAATAATTAAAACCACCTCTGATGGTGCTACACATATTGGCGAAAACTCTCTTGTTACTATAGAAGAAAATGGTAGGCAAAGTCTTTATGCAACTAATGCTAGTGGAGGTAAGATAGACATTGACGTTAACAATGGCTCAGACCTTCTTGTAAAAGGGGTAAGTGTTATGGGTTCAATAAAGGGTAATGCAGCAATGGCTGCGGCTATGTCAGCTTTGCCAAATACCTCTGATGAAAATGGTTATAATTGTGGAGTTGGTACGGGTTTCCACGGAAGTGCTTCTGCATTTGCAATTGGATGTAGTTCTAAATTTCTGCCAAGTAGATTTAATAATGCAGTTTTCAATGTTGCATCATCACATCTAATTAATAGTGGATATTCTAATAGTTCAGATGACTTTAGTTTAAGAGCAGGAGTGTCATTTAAACTTGGTCAATCTATTATTCAAACTTCATCTTTATCGAGCAATTACGAAATAGAAGACGAGTTAGAAAAATTGAAAAAAGAAAATGCAATGATAATTAGTCAGAATAAGAAATTATTAAATCAAATAAATGAGATTAACAATAAAATAGAGTTATTAAATGTTATTGCTCTAAAGTAAATTTAATTTAAACATTGAAAATAAATTGGTCTATAAGAGAAATCTTGTAGACCAAAATTTTTTGTGTACTCTTCAATCCGCTGCATTACCGCTCTGCCATCCCTGCGTTTATGAGGAGAATATAGCAGAAATACTTTAAGAACAACTACTCAAAAAAAAATAAATTTTTTGAAAGGATGTTGAAATGAAAAATATTATTGTCGAAAATATGATACTTTTTAAGGACTTTTTACAAATCCTTTACTCTATATTAATTATAAGTTGGTGATTGGTTTATTAGAGTTCTAAAAAACAATCTAGTATAAGCAGTAATTCACTAAAATTTAAATAAGCATTAAATTCGCTAGGCGCACAATATTTCAATAAGATAACTTAATTATTCTTTTCTATTGCAGAAATATTCTCATAATAAATCAAAAAAAATTGATTTTCGACATTTCCTTATAATTAAAACAGTGATAATAGTCAATTATCAATATTTTTTTTAAATTAACTTTAATAAAGAAAAATTTTACTTGCTTATTAATTTATTAAAATTTTAAAAAATGATTTGATAAAATAATTTCTAATTACTGATTAAAAAATGCAAATAGAACATAATTGCCCGCTTTGTGCTTCACCAAATTCTAGTCAGCGTCTTTTTTCAAACAATGTTTATCAGGGAAGGCAAGATCAAAAGGTATTTAGGTGCCATATTTGTGATCTCACATATCTATTTCCTAAACTCAGTACTGAAGAAAAGGAAAAATTTTATAGAGATGATTTTCAAGACTTTATGGCAGGCAGGGCATCTAATTCAGGAGAAGATGGATGGCTAGAATCATTAGAACATATCCAACATAATGAGCCTCAAAGAAAACGTCGTATGAGGTATTTAGAACCTCATTTGCCAAATCAAGGAGGCCGCATTTTGGATATAGGTTGTTCTTCAGGTTTTATGCTTTTTCCTTTAGCAGAAAGAGGATTTGACTGTACAGGAATTGAACCAACGAAATATTTTGCCGACTTTATGAATTCTAGTAATATTAAATGTTTTGAAAACCATGAAGATCTTATGAGAAGCCAACATCTAAAGCAGGGGTTTGATCTTATCATGCATTTTTTTGTAGCTGATCAAACAACTGATACTTTTAAGTTTATTGAGAAACAAATTCCTTTATTGCGTGAGGGAGGAAAAATAATTTTTGAGGTTAATAGTACTGATGACCCAATGATTTCTCTTTATAAATTGGAGGCTTTTGATCGTTTCTATTGGGCGGTCTCACAAAATTACTTCTTTTCTTATAAGTCTTTTAAATATCTTATTGAAAAATTTAATATGGAATTTGAAATAATTCAAGATCAGCGTTACGATCTCTCTAATCATTTAGTTTGGGCCAGTGATGGAAAGCCAGGAGGAATGGGACGTTTCACAAATGTGTTAGGCAAGGAGATTGAAGAAAATTACAAACAAGCACTTATTAAGTCAGGTCATTGTGATACTTTGATTGGCATTCTAAAAAAGCCCAAGTAAATATTATTTGTAATATTTAAAATTTATTTAATATAATTTTATTTTGTTTAAGAAAAATCTTTTTTAGTATTTAGATTATAATTATATAAAATTTATTATTATATAATTCAAAACTAAAAAAAACATTTACTTTAGTTTGCGGAGCAATCTATAAGGACAACTCCTTGAAAGTTTTGCATAATGATATAATAACCCGTTTAAAAGATCCTGGAATTAACTTAAGATAAAGATTTGTCAGCAACACTAAAAGTCTTTGTTGACTTGAATGTTTTCGAAAGAAAAACCGTACTAAATGTTTTCTTTTCTGCCATCTTTAGTGTATAATAAGATATGGTGATTAGTTTTAAATGTGTCGGTTAATGACCCTAATTAGGGGTTGACGGAATAGCAATCCGCTGCATTATAGCTCTGCCATCCCTCCTTTTGTGCTAAATCTATAGCAGAAAATTTTGATCGCTAGAAGTAAAAATGTTTATATTAATTTTAGTAGAATAAATAAAGATATATGAATTTAAACATCATAGTTATTAAAAATATGAAAAATTTTTTTCTGTTGATTAAAATATTAAAAATTTTACTCCGCAGTAATTAATGACTATTTCAAAAGTATGTATGATTATATAGCAATAATTGCAGGTATTCTGATAATTTGTATTTTTGTATATGTATTAATATCTGATGGTTGGAAAATTTTGAAACATATCATTAAAAAATATTTTTCAAGGTAAATCATATGAAAATTTTCATATTTGGTTTGATAATAGCTTTTTTTGTTTTTAAGATTGGAATTTTGTCTAATGCTTTTGGTAACTCAATTAAATTAGGACCAACTATAGATAGCAAAAATATTTCTTCAAACGAGTGTTTAAAAGTATTAAATTACGGAAATATAATTGAGTATCCAAATTTAACTTTAGGAAAGCCATTTTGGATATTTATTTATGAGGGGAAAGAATATTTTATTCAAAAATCTGAAAGAAAGATAAATACTGGAATGTCAAATAATTTTTCAACTAATAAATATACTTGCCAAGGGGCACAGTTGCTTATTCCAGAAAACTGAAATTCTTATAAGGACAGCGGTTTGATAGAAGCCAAACCTAGATTTGAATAAAATTATTTTAATATTTGTCGTATAAAAAATTGGTTGTGAATTATTGTTTTCAAACCAAGAAAGACACCTTATTGCATTAAGGTGTCTTTTCTTATTATTTCATTATTTATTTAAAAATATTATAAATTAATAATAAATTAAAATAAGCTGCATTCATCATTACAGTTACACTTATCATTAGAATAATAAGATAAGGTAAAGCACTTCCTAAAGTATGACGAAAAAATTTCTTTTCTAATATTATTGATATTTCAAAGTATAATAATGTTAAAAGTGATGCATTAAATATGTAAAATGTCTTATAAAAATTATTCCAAAAAAAAATATTAAGAGAAAATATTATTACAAAAAAAATAAATATTATATTTAATAAAATAAAATTATTTAATTTAAAATTAAATCTTCCGTAATTTATGTTTATTAATAAAAGTGAAATATGATTTATTGTTAAAAAAAAATTTTAACAATTGTTTCTTCAAATATCATTATAAAATATACCAATTAATATCAGTGGGGCTAATCACAGATTATATTTTCTAGAGAGGAAAAATGGGAGGATAGACCCGTCTAATCTGTGACTAGCAGCTACTAAATATAAGTTAATTGAAATTAATAAAATAATCATTGCAGAATTTCTTATATGTAATTTTTACATATGTGTCTTCTTTATACCATTATTTAAATTATTAATTAAAACTAATAAAAAAAACCAGACTTTATAAGTCTGGTTTATGTAAAAGCTTATTGCGGTGGCGGTTGTCCACCAGGTGGTGGTGGTCCTGGAGGTCCCATTCCCTCTGGTGGTGGTGGCATTTTTCCATCATTAATATTATTGGCCATATCCATTGCAGCGTGTTGAGCAGCATGTTGAGCGTGATGTGCAGCCATTTCACCAGCCATATGTTGCGCTGCCTGTCCAGCCATCTGCTGTGCCATATGTTGAGCTTGTTCACCAGCCATCTGCTGTGCCATATGTTGAGCTTGTTCACCGGCCATCTGCTGCGCCATATGTTGTGCTTGTTCACCGGCCATCTGATGCGCCATATGCTGTGCTTGCTGTCCGGCCATCTGTTGCGCCATATGCTGTGCTTGTTGCCCAGCCATATCTGCAGCCATCTGTCCAGCCTGTTGAGCAGCCATTTGTCCAGCCATTTGTTGTGCTTGCTGATTAGCCATTTGTCCTGCCATTTGTTGAGCCTGTTGTCCTGCCATCTGTCCAGCCATTTGCTGAGCCTGTTGTCCTGCCATTTGTCCTGCCATTTGCTGAGCCTGCTGAGCAGCCATCTGACCAGCTTGCTGAGCTGCCATATCAGCTGCCATATTCTGCATATTTGGCATCGGAGGCATATTTGGCATAGGAGGCAGAGGCGGAAGATTTTTGGCCATTTCTGCAGCCATTTGTCCTGCTTGTTGAGCAGCCATCTGCCCT
>CACMFN010000025.1 GCA_902612965.1 uncultured SAR116 cluster alpha proteobacterium
TCTTCTGGTGGCAAATTGGTTAATAGGCTTACAAGGAATGGAACAAAACATATAAATCTTCAAACAAATACAAAGAACCCTCTAAAATGGAGCAATTTGAGAAAAAAACTAAAGAATGTCTTTGAAGATGAAAAACCAGATATTATTCATGTAAGGTCAAGAGTTCCAGCTTGGACAGCTGGAAAAGTAGCAAAAAAAATGAATATTCCTTTGATTTCAACAATTCATGGTAGTCATTTGGCCAGTTCTTTACTCAAAAAATATTATAACAGCGCTTCTGTTAATGCAGATAAAATTATAGCAATTTCTGATTACGTAAAAAATAACATACTGAAAAATAATCCTGAAAAGAAAGATATTATTAAAGTTATACATCGGGGTGCAGACATCGAAATGTTTAATCCAGAAAATATACCAACAAGTCGTATTATTCAAATTTCAGAAATGTTGCAACTTCCTGATGAAGCAAAAATAATAATGCTTCCAGCAAGGCCTTCAAGTTGGAAAGGTCATGAAATTTTAATTAAATCATTTAGTATTATCAATAATGAGAATATTATCTGCATTATGCCCGGTGCAGATGACAATGGACATTATGTTACTAACTTAAGAAATCTAGCAAAAAAATATAATGTTTTAGGAAAAATGGTTTTTCTTCCCTTTTTGGATGATTTGCCTGCTGCGTATATGTTAGCAGATGTCGTCGTCGCGCCTAGTCTAAAACCAGAACCTTTTGGAAGGGTTGTAATTGAAGCACAAGCAATGGGCAGACCAGTTATTGCTTTTGACCATGGTGGAGCATCTGAAAGTATTAAAAACAATATAACAGGCCTCTTAGTTGAACCAAAAAATGAAAAAGAGCTTGGCAATGCTATAGAAAAGCTTATAAACATGACTGAAATACAAAGAAATAATATGGCAAATTCATCAAGGAAACATATTGTGAATAAATTTTCATTAGATAAAATGAATAGAGAAACTATTAAACTTTACAGTGAAGTTTTAAAAATTAAATAAATGAGTGCTTTTATTATTGTTATTTTGAAAATTAGAGGAATTAAATAGTTTGCCCACAATTTCTTTTCCTGATGGCTCAAAAAAAATATTTAAGAGCAGTGTTTCTCCATTAAGCATTTCTGAAGAAATATCAAATTCTCTAAAGAAAAACGCTGTTATAGCTAAAGTCAATGGAGAGTTTTGGGATTTAAATAGGGAAATCTTAGAAGATTCAAATGTTTCTATTCTGAGAAAAGGGGATAAGGAAACACTAGAAATTTTAAGACACGACTGCGCACATATCTTAGCAGAAGCGGTTTTAGAAATTTATCCAGAGACTCAAGTAACAATTGGACCGGTTATTGAGAATGGTTTTTACTATGACTTTTACAGAGAAGAACCATTTTCTAAGGAAGATTTAATTATTATTGAAAAAAGAATGCACGAAATCGTAGATAGGAATGAGAGAATAGATCGTGAAGTTTGGTCTCGGAGTGATGCAATTAAATTTTATGAAGATAAAAATGAGCCATTTAAAGTTGAATTAGTCAATAACATACCTAAAAATGAAGAATTAACATTTTACACTCAAGGAGATTTCATTGACTTGTGTAGGGGGCCTCATCTCAGGTCAACTCTTGATACAGGTCATGCATTTAAACTTATGAGTGTCGCTGGCGCTTATTGGAGAGGTGATTCTAAAAACCCCATGCTTCAAAGGATTTATGGAACTGCTTGGACTACTGATAAAGAGTTAAATCAGTACCTTTTGATGTTAGAAGAGGCAGAAAAAAGAGACCATAGGAAAATAGGAAAAGCGCAAAAATTATTTCATATTCAAGAAGAGGCAACAGGTTCTATTTTTTGGCATCCTTCTGGTTGGTCAATATATCAAGAGATCGAAGCTTATGTTAGAAGAAGGCTAAAAAAAGCAAGTTATCAAGAGGTTAAAACACCACAATTAATTGATAGAAAATTATGGGAGAATTCTGGCCATTGGGATAAATTTCGTGAACATATGTTTACAACCGAAGCCGATGAAAAACAAACACTTGCATTAAAGCCGATGAATTGTCCTGGTCATGTACAAATATTTAAACAAAGTCTCAAATCATTCAGAGATCTGCCGCTAAGACTTGCAGAGTTTGGTGCTTGCCATAGAAACGAACCAAGTGGTGCTTTGCATGGCATAATGAGAGTAAGGGCATTTACACAAGATGACGCACATATCTTTTGTACTGAAGATCAAATTAATCAAGAGTCAATTTCATTTTGTAAGTTGTTAATGAGTATTTACAATGACTTTGGCTTTGAAAATATTACAATTAAATTTTCAGATAGGCCCGAAATTAGAGCGGGAAGTAATGAAACATGGGATCAAGCAGAAAAAGCTTTAATGGATGCAAGTAAAGCAGCTGGATTAGAAGTTATCATGAACCCAGGTGAAGGTGCATTTTATGGTCCAAAGCTGGAGTTTGTATTAAGAGATGCAATCGGAAGAGATTGGCAGTGTGGTACTTTGCAGGTTGATTTTGTATTACCTGAAAGACTTAAAGCAGATTATATTGCAACGGATGGTTCCAAAAAAAGACCTGTGATGTTGCATAGAGCTATTCTTGGCTCAATGGAAAGATGGTTTGGTATTCTTATTGAGCAATACGCTGGCAAATGGCCGCTATGGTTGGCACCTTGTCAAATAGTAATATGTACAATAACTCAAGATGCTGATAATTATGCACATGAAGTTAAAACACAAACAGAAGAAAGAGGCCTGAGGGTTTTATTAGATAATAGAAATGAAAAAATTGGTTATAAAATTCGAGAACATTCAGAAAATAAAATACCATTATTATTTATTATAGGTAATAAAGAAATTGAGAGTAAACAGATTTCTGTAAGAAGATTAGGGTCTAAGGAACAAATCAATTTAGATCTTATTGAGGCATTAGATAAATACAAATTACAAGCTTTACCGCCTGATCTTGCAAGAGATGTTAAATAATTATAAGTTAATTTGATTTAAATAAAAAAAGGAGAAATAAAAATAGCATTAAATAATCAAGGTGGAACACCATCAAAAGAAGGTCCTAGAATTAATAGTGAAATTTTTGCTGATAAAATTAGATGTATTGGAAAAAATGGCGAACAATTAGGAATTATGAACACTGGCAAAGGATTAGAATTAGCTGTAGAGGAGGGCCTTGATCTTGTAGAAATATCCCCAAATACTGATCCTCCAGTATGCAAAATACTAGATTATGGTAAATATAAGTATGAAGCTCAGAAAAGAAAAAATGAAGCTAAGAAAAAACAAAAAACGATTGATGTTAAAGAGATCAAATTAAGACCTAACATTGATGAACATGATTACCAGGTTAAGCTTAGAAAAATTTTTGAATTTTTAGACTCTGGTGACAAAGTGAAAGTAACAATGAGATACCGTGGGAGAGAGATGGCTCATCAACAAATTGGAATAGATGTTTTAAGAAGAGTAAAAACGGATACTGAAGAAAAGTCTAAAATTGAATTAGAGCCAAAACTAGAAGGTAGACAAATGATTATGGTTTTGGCACCAGGAAAATAATAATTTAATATTGATTATTTTATTTTTATATAGTATTCAACGGTCAATGTTTTTTTGGCCGTAAAAGGGCTGCCATCAGAACAAATGTTATTTTAACCACTTCAAGAAAGACGTGCGAAATGCCCAAAATGAAAACAAAAAGCGGAGCCAAGAAAAGGTTCCGGCTAACATCATCTGGAAAAGTTAAAGCACCAGCAGCTTTTCTCTCTCATAATTTAAGAAGGCGATCACAAAAAATGAAAAGACAGGCCCGTGGCACAATGATCTTAAATGAGTGTGATGCTCGCATTGTAAGACGTTTTTTACCTTACGCATAAACAGGAGTATTTATGGCAAAAGTTAAAAGAGGCGTTATAACACATGCACGCCACAAAAAAATTATAGATGCTGCTAAAGGTTATTATGGTCGCAGAAAAAATGTGTTTAGAGTAGCAAAACAAGCTGTTGATAAAGCAAGACAATATGCTTACAGGGATAGGCGAGTTCGCAAAAGAGATTTTAGATCTCTTTGGATACAAAGAATTAATGCTGCTGTAAGACTACATGGCTTAACTTATAGCCAATTTATTCACGGGTTTTCAAAAACAGAAATTGAATTAGATAGAAAAATGTTGTCAGAAATTGCTATTGCAGATCCTGATACGTTTAAAAATATTGTGGAAACGGTCAAATCTAAATTGTAAGGAATTTTATTTTTATGCAAGATTACGATAAGCTTAAAAATGAAGTTCTGATTAAAATTAAAGAAGCTAATAGTTTAGATGATCTAGAAAATCTTCGTGTTCAAGTTTTAGGGAAAAAGGGATCTATAACTTCTCTTATGAAACAACTTGGTTCATTGGAACCTGATAAAAGAAGAGAAGCTGGGCAAATACTCAACAGACTTCAAAAGAATATAATAGAATCCATAGATAATAAAAAATCCTCTCTTGAAGAAACTTATTTAAATGAAAAGCTCAAAAATGAGGCTTTAGATATTACACTTCCCACCAGACCTGAAAATATTGGCAGAATACACCCATTGTCTAAAACTATGGATGAGGTAATTTCTATATTTGCTCAGATGGGCTTCACTGTTGCAGAAGGCCCAGATATTGAGAGTGATTTCTATAATTTTACTGCATTAAATATTCCTCAAGAACATCCTGCAAGACAGGAACATGATACTTTCTATTTTAATGAAGATGAAAATGGTGAGAGAAAAGTTTTAAGAACTCATACTAGTCCAGTTCAGATAAGAACAATGGAAAAATTAAAGCCGCCTCTGAGAGTAATAGTGCCTGGTAGGACTTACAGAAGTGATCATGATGCTACTCACAGTCCTATGTTCCATCAATGTGAAGGATTAGTTATAGGTGATAATTTAAATATGAGTCATTTGAAAGGTTGCTTAATAGATTTTTGTAGAATTTTTTTTGGGGTTGATGATTTGCCAGTAAGGTTTAGACCCAGTTACTTTCCTTTTACTGAGCCGTCTGCTGAGGTTGATATTGGCTGCTCAAGAAAAAGTGGAGAACTGATAATTGGAGAGGGAGACGAATGGCTTGAAATTTTAGGTAGTGGAATGGTTAATCCTAGAGTTCTACAAAACTGTGGACTTGATCCAAATGAGCACCAAGGATTTGCTTTTGGGATGGGACTTGAAAGGGTTGCAATGTTAAAGTATGGAATACCAGACTTAAGACCATTTTTCGACTCTGATTTGAGATGGATGAAGCACTATGGATTTTTCCCTTTTGAGCAAACTTCAATCCACCAAGGTTAGAAAATAATGAAGTTTACTTTAAACTGGTTATTAGATCACTTAGATACTGACAAATCACTAGATGAAATAGTTGATAAGCTTTCGATGATAGGTTTGGAAGTTGAAAATGTTTCAGACAAATCAGAAAAATTAAAAGATTTTATTATAGCAAAAGTAATTGATTGCAAGCCACACCCCAACGCAGACAGACTGAAAATTCTTTCGGTTGATGATAAATCAGGTGATACTCATCAAGTAATATGTGGAGCTCCTAATGCAAAAAAAGATCTGATTGGTGTTTTTGCTAAACCTGGAATGTATATCCCAGGGATAGATCTAAAATTAGAAGTTGGTGACATTAGGGGAGAAAAATCTTTTGGCATGATGTGTTCAGAGAGAGAGCTAGAAATTTCAGATGAGCATGACGGAATTATCGAATTAGATCAAAATGCAGAAATTGGAACTAGTTTTTTAGAGTGGTCTGGACTAAATGATCCCGTAATAACAATTGGTATAACTCCAAATAGGGCCGACTGTCTTGGTGTAAGAGGTATAGCAAGAGATCTGGCCTCCGCAGGGTTTGGTGAATTAAAGCCATTAAATATTAAAAACATTAAGGGAACTTTTAAAAGTCCAAAAAAATTTGTAATTTCGGATGAGCTTTTAGAAAAAAAATTAGTACCTGTTGTTACGAGTAGATACTTTAAAAATTTAAATAACTCTAAAAGTCCAAAATGGATGCAGCAAAGGCTAGAAGCTATTGGCCAAAGATCCATATCAGCATTAGTTGATATAACTAATTATATTATGTTTGATTTAAACAGGCCTTTGCATGCTTATGACGGATCTAAAATAGAAGGCGATAAACTTGAGATTAGATTTGCTAAAAACAATGAAAAAATAAACACTCTTAATGAGAAGGATTACTTTTTATCAAATGAGGATATTATAATAGCTGATGCAGAAGGTGCTGATGATTTAGCGGGCATTATGGGAGGTATGAGAACTGGTGTATCTGAAAAAACAACTGATATGTTTTTAGAGATTGCTGTATTTGACCCAATAAGTGTTTCTAAAACTGGAAGAAAAATAAATCTAAATTCTGATGCAAGATATAGATTTGAAAGGGGTTTAGATCAAGATTGTCCAGAATGGGTCCATAATTATATTTCAGACCTTGTGATTGATATTTGTGGAGGGGAAGTTAGTTTTTTAGAAAAAACTGGAAGTGGCCCTAACTGGTCTCGAGAAATTACATTTCAAACACAACAGGTTTTTAACTTAACAGGAGTTAATGTTAATGAAATAACAATTGAAAAAATTCTTTATGATTTAGGTTTTAAAATAAATAAGAATAAAGGAAAATGGTCTGTTTTACCTCCACCTTGGAGAAATGATATTGATGGCTCAGCAGATCTGGTTGAAGAAATAATCAGAATTTACGGTTATGAAAACATTCCAGAAGCCAAATTATTTAGCAAGGATGTAATACCAAAACCGGCAATAACAAGAGAAAATAAACGCCTTTTTTCTGTTAAGTCTCTATTGGCTGGAAGAGGCATGATGGAATGTATAACGTATTCATTTATATCTTTTGATAAAGCAAAATTATTTTCTATTGATAAGATTGATCAATTAATTATTTCAAATCCCATTAGCAGTGATTTGGATTGTATGAGGCCTTCCCTATTTCCTAATTTATTATCTAGTAGTTCTAAAAATTATAAAAGAGGTGAAGAGAGCGGTTCTTTTTTTGAAGTTGGTCCAATTTTTATTGATCAACAACCAGAAGATCAGATAAACCAAATTTGTGGTTTGAGATACGGTACAACAGGTTTTAAAGATTGGACTAATAGTAATCGTGACTATGATTGGTTAGATGCCAAAGCTGATGCTGAGGCAGTGATAAGACTTTGTGGATTAGATCCTGCAAAAACACAACTTAAAACTTTTGATACAAATATTTATCATCCAGGTAGGAGTGGTATTTTTTCACTTGGTAAAACTATTATTGCAACATTCGGAGAAATACACCCCCTCATTCTTAAAAAATTTAATCTTTCTATAAATGTAGTAGGGTTCGAAGTAAATATTGAAAATGTTCCATTTCCTAAGAAAGTAACTTCTATTAAAAAACTTTTGAAATTAGATAATTTACAAGAAGTTAAGAGGGACTTTTCTTTTATTATAGATAAAGCTGTTTCCTCTGGTGAGATAACCAGAAGTATATCGGCTATTGATAAAGATATAGTCAAAGAAGTAAGGGTTTTTGATTTATATGAAGGTGAAAAAATAGAAGCCGATAAAAAAGCTTTAGGAGTAACTGTGTTTCTTCAGCCTAAATTAAACACTTTCTCTGAAGAAGACTTAGAAGGGTATTCTAAAAGAATTATTGAAAACGTTTCCAGCAAACTAGGTGGCTATTTAAGAGATTAAATACGATTAATAGCACTTATAACTGCTTTTATTGGTGCAAGTGTGATTGATGTATCAATCCCAACACCAAATACACTTCTGCCATTTTCATCTGGAACTCTAATTTCAACATATGCAGCGGCTTCTGCAGTTGAGCCTGAACTTCTTGTATTTTGGCTAAAATCACTAAGTCTAAATATTAAATTAAAATTTTCTCTCATGGCAGTTACGAAAGCACTGATTGGACCATTTCCAGAGGCTGAGATGTCTATATTTTTTTTATTATAAGAAATGGTAGCCTCAACAAGCTCTTTATTATTATTTCTGGAGAGCTTTTTACTACTGAAATTAATTAATTTATATTTACCTTCAAATAAATACTCTTTTTCAAAAATATCCCAAATAATTTGAGAAGTTATTTCTTTACCAGAGCTATCTGCTAACTTTTGTACTGATTGACTAAACTGAATTTGAGCTCCTCTAGGTAGAAAAATATTATGATCTTGTTCAAGTAACCAAGCTGAGCCAGCTTTTCCAGATTGTGAATTTACTCGGATAATTGCCTCATAGGTTTTTCCAATATCACTTGGGTCGATTGGCAAGTATGGAACTTCCCACTTTTCTTGATTTGATTTTGAAATAGCTTCCATACCTTTTCTAATTGCATCTTGGTGACTGCCAGAAAAAGCTGTATGAACTAAAGATCCAGCATAAGGGTGTCTTTGATGTACTGGTAATTGTGTACAAAATTCTGCGGTTTCAATTAATTGGTTTAAGTCTTTAAAATCTAGTTTAGGATCAACACCCTGAGTAAACATATTTAGTCCAAGTGTAACAATGTCTACGTTTCCTGTTCTCTCTCCGTTTCCAAATAATGTCCCTTCAACTCTATCAGCCCCAGCCATGAGAGCTAATTCAGTTGCAGCAACTCCTGTACCTCTATCATTGTGAGGATGCAGTGATAGAATTACTCTATCTCTATTTGAGAAGTTGTTGCTCATCCACTCTATTTGGTCTGCGTATATATTTGGAGTCGACATTTCAACAGTAGCAGGAAGATTAATAATAACTGGATTTTTTTGATTTGCCTTCCAGCAATCTAATACTCCCTCACAAACTTCTAAAGCATATTCGAGCTCAGTTCCAGTAAAACTTTCAGGCGAATATTGTAACTTTATTACACCTTCATCAAATTTATCAAGTTTATTTAAAATATATTTTGCACCATCTAATGCTATATTTTTCACGCCTATTCTATCTTGTTTAAATACTACCCTTCGTTGCAGTGTAGAAACTGAATTATAAAGGTGAACAATAGCTGAATTGCAACCTATTAAGGCCTCAAAAGTATTATCTATAAGGTGCTCTCTAGCTTGAGTAAGAACTTGAATTGTAACATCATTAGGGATCAGTTTATTTTCAATTAAATATCGACAAAAGTTATAATCTGTTTCTGAGGCAGCAGGAAAACCAATCTCTATTTCCTTAAAGCCCATAGATACTAAAGTTTTAAAAAGCTTTAATTTTTTTGGGGTATCCATTGGCTCAATTAATGACTGATTTCCATCTCGCAAATCAACGCTACACCAAGTTGGTGCATTATTAATAATTTGGTTTGGCCACTTCCTGTTCTTTAAGTTAATTCTTTCAAAAGGAGTATATTTGTTTTTTGGATCAAATTCAGACATTTTTAAATATTATATTATTTTAAAGCTTTATACTATCTAAGAAAACATTGATTACTTTTTAGTTAAATATTATTTACATATAAAGCTAAATTTTAATTAAATAAATGATTGATAATAATAAGATAAGAAATTTTTCTATAATTGCTCATATTGACCATGGTAAATCAACTCTTGCAGATAGAATTATTCAGTTCTGTGGTGGACTATCTGATAGGGAGATGAAAGAGCAAGTATTAGACAATATGGAGCTTGAAAGAGAGAGAGGAATAACTATAAAAGCACAAACTGTCAGGCTTAACTATAAATCATCTGATGGTCAAAATTATATATTAAATTTAATGGATACTCCTGGTCATGTAGATTTTGGATATGAGGTTTCTAGATCATTAGCAGCATGTGAAGGATCAATTTTAGTAGTTGATTCCACTCAAGGGGTGGAGGCACAAACCTTAGCAAATGTTTACCAAGCCATAGATGTTGATAATGAAATAGTTATTGCTCTTAATAAAATTGATTTACCTTCATCAGAGCCTGAAAGAGTAGCAAATCAAATTGAAGACGTTATTGGCCTAGAGGCTGGAAATGCTCCTCATGTATCGGCAAAAACTGGTAAAGGTATAGATCAATTATTAGAGAAAGTTGTTTCAGATATACCAGCACCTAAGGGCAAAATAGATAATGCTTTAAAAGCCTTATTAGTTGATAGCTGGTATGACTCATACTTAGGAGTAATGATACTTGTACGTATAATAGACGGCAAAATTTCTAAAGGCCAGAAAATTAGATTAATGTCTTCTGGAATATCATATCAAGTTGAAAAAGTTGGCGTATTTACACCGTCAATCAAAAATGTCGATTACTTGGGTCCTGGTGAGATAGGTTTTATTACAGCAAGCATTAAAACAGCTGCAGATTGTAAAGTTGGAGATACAATTACTGACGACAGGAAGCCTTGTGAGCAAGCTCTGCCAGGTTTCAAGCCTTCAGTTCCAGTTGTATTTTGTGGTTTGTTTCCAGTTGACTCTTCCGAATTTAATCAACTTAGAGAAAGCTTATTGAAGTTAAGTCTTAATGATAGCTCTTTCTCGTTTGAGGCAGAAACTTCTGCAGCCTTAGGTTTTGGATTTAGGTGCGGGTTTTTGGGTCTTTTACATATGGAAGTTATAAGAGAAAGACTTAATAGAGAATTTAATTTGGAACTGATTGCGACAGCTCCATCAGTGGTATATAGAGTTAATCTCCAAAAAGGTAGCCAAAAGGCATTGCATAATCCTGCTGACTTGCCAGACCCAACACTAATTGAAAGTATTGAGGAACCTTGGATTAAAGCTACAATTTTAACATCTGATGAATATACAGGACCTGTACTTTCATTATGCACTGAGAGGAGAGGTATTCAAGTTGAGCTTAAGTATACAGGTACAAGAACAATGATCGTTTATATGCTTCCCTTAAATGAAGTTGTTTTTGATTTTTATGATAGGCTTAAAAGTATTACAAAAGGCTTTGCAAGTTTTGACTATTCTATTGACGAGTATAAAAAGGGAGATCTAGTAAAAGTTTCAATTTTAGTTAACAGTGAACCGGTTGACGCACTCGCTATGATTATTAATAGAGAGCAAGCTGAGTTAAGAGGTAGAGCTATTTGTTTAAGATTAAAAAATTTAATACCTAGACAATTGTTTAAAGTCGCACTGCAAGCAGCAATAGGTGGAAAAGTTATTGCCAGAGAAACGATTAGCCCAATGAGAAAAGATGTTACTGCCAAATGTTATGGAGGTGATGTTTCTAGAAAAAGAAAACTATTAGAAAAACAAAAAGCAGGAAAAAAG
This sequence comes from uncultured SAR116 cluster alpha proteobacterium, assembly GCA_902612965.1. Classification (GTDB taxonomy): domain Bacteria; phylum Pseudomonadota; class Alphaproteobacteria; order Puniceispirillales. The sequence continues at coordinate 11,260 of CACMFN010000025.1, forward strand.
AAAATGAGGCAATTTGGAAACGTTGATATTCCACAAACAGCTTTTTTTGAGGCATTAAAAATTTCTGATTAATATTTACCTATAATAATTAGAAATTTTATTCTTAATATTCCTTCTATATATCCAAAATAACAATATACTTATTATTATAAGTGTAGGGGTTGATGGCATTAAAAGGAAACTTGAAATAATTGGATGCCAAAGTAATGGATCACATTCCAGTGAAATAAATAAACTACATGGATCAACATATCTAGAAACCACAGCTTCACTTATTTGAAGTGATGTAGGTGATAATGCAAACCAAAATTCTCCTATACTTGAAAATGATGGTTCTTTTCCATTAATTAATAAGTGCACGTCGTAACTAGTTGAAAAAATTGTTATAACAAAAAAAAGGATTAAAATTATTAATGATAACATTCTTAACATTTCAAAAGTATCTTATCAGAAATTCATAAAAGAAAAAAATAAAACAAACTGAATTTTAATTTTATTAGTATTTATTTAAGTGTATAACTTTCTTTACTTATGGAGGAATGGCCGAGTGGTTTAAGGCGCACGCCTGGAAAGCGTGTTGGGGTTCACGCCCCTCGGGGGTTCGAATCCCCCTTCCTCCGCCATTATTAAAAATTTAAAATAAGTTTAAAATTTATTTCACAAATATTGAATATGACGTAAATGTGAAATTTAAATCTGGGCATTCTACTTTAATCTCTTTTTCTTGATCTTCCTTCATAATGAAGGTGCCTTCCCAATATTTTGGACCTAAAACTCTTTCTAAAAAGTCATCACCCGCTTTTACATAATAAGTATACTTATATTTTGGCCCAGAATTTTTGGCAGTAAATGAAATTTTTCTATCTGAAATTAGACCATAATGAATTTGTTTATTAGTTATTTCTATTTCCTCCCAGAAAAATATTTTGATTTATGATTAGTAATTTCAAAATTAACCTTTTTTTGATTTAAATTAATTTAATGTTTTTTATAGAAAATTATTTAGTTGCGGTTACAAAATTCAAGCATGCCCTATATGTTATCTTACCATCTACTTGTCGGTTTTTAGACATTGCAATTATTTTATCTTTTATGTTTGAAAGCTCTTCTTCTGATAAATTTTCTTCTGATAATAGTCTTCCTGCTAAACCTATTTTAAAGAGGAGTTCCCCATCTGTTGCAGCATCGTCATTAGTAGATAGCGATGTGTAGACTTTATCTACTTTAATATTTTTAAATCCTGAAGAATCTAAAATTTGTTTTATATATTTTTCTTCGCTAAAGGCAAATGGACCTGGTGATCGTGTAACTTTTGGAAATTCCTTATTTAGATGTTTTATAATAATATTAGCTGCAGCAGTAAAAAACTCATTTTCCATTAGGTTTGTCCAGCAAACAAAATGCAATGAACCACCATCTTGAATTGAATTATAAATATTTTTGAAAGCTACTATTGGATTTTCGAAAAACATAACTCCAAATCTTGAAATAACTTTACTGAAAATATTTTTTTTAAAATTATAGTTTTGAACATCGCAATATTTAAATTCTAAATTTTTAATACTTGAAAAATTTTTCTTTGCTAAATCTAATAAAATTTTAGAAATATCAGCTCCTAAGACATATCCGTATTTTCCTACTATTTTTGATGCTTCAAAAGATGTAATGCCACCTCCACAACCAATATCTAAAACCTTGTCATTTTTATTTATGCTTGCTCTTGAGAAAAACTCTTTTGTCAAAATAGCAAACCTTTCATTCAAGGAGTTGTCTTCTTTTACCCATTTCTGACCAATTCCTGAGTTCCAGTAATCATACTGTTCATTATTGATGATTTTAGGAGGCATGTTTTACCTAAAGTTTAGTTTGTTGATTTAGCTATCAAAACATTAATGATAAAATTATAAAAATAACTTTAATTTATTAAGTTGAATTTAGGGTTCTCTCATCGCTGTATTAATTGTCTTTATAACTGGATAAATTAAATAAGTTATAATTGGTCTTTTTCCTGAAATTATATTTCCAGAAACATTCATACCTGGCAAAAGATTAAAATCTGGTGGTACGTTTCTTAGTTTATTTTCAGTAATTTTAATCTTACCTCTGTAAACACTTGATTTATCACCTGACAGATTTTCATCTATTGTATCTTTCGATATACTTATTAATTCACCTATTAACTCGCCATGTTTTTGTGAAGGCAAAGCATTTAATAAAATTTTTACTTTTGCTCCTTCAAAAACATTTGTTATATCTGATGGTTTTATATCAACAGATACAAATAACTCTACATTTTCAGGAACAATTGTTAATATTGTTTTGCCAGGTGAAATAACAGACCCAGCATAAAGATCTTCAATTTTTAGGATAGTACCAGAAATTGGTGATTTCAGAATTCTATCAGATTGTTGCCTTTCTAATTTGATAAGTTTTTCTTCCAAAGCTAATTTTTGATTTGATAAAGCTTGCAATTCAGAATTTTTATTTTTAAGTAAATTATTCAAAAACACTTCGGAATTAATTTTTGTTTCTAACACTTGTGTGTTAAGTTTTTTTAGAGATAAAGTTTTATTCTTGAAACTAAAGTTTGCTTGAATTAGTTCTTCATTAAGTTGAATTTTTTGTTCAATAAGTTTTTGAAGTTCAGAATTAATATATATTGATTTTTCTGCTTTTTTCCCAACAAATAATTGTTTCGCATCTTCAAGATCTTTATCTGAAATAATTTTAGAATTAAAGAGATTTTTTGATCTTTCATATTTAGTTTTCAATATTTCTATCTCTTGATTTAAAGAAGAAATTTTTGACTTATACTTATTTTCTAAAGCTTTAAAAATAGTTGATGAGGGTTCACTATCTGGCGATATATAACTCTCGTTTTTGATAATTTTTATGGCTTGTTCGATGGTAAAAATTTTCTGTTGAAGTGTTTCTATTTTTTGGCCATTGCTATAGTTTAATTTTCCTTCTATTTCTTTGATTTCATTTGTTAGAACGTCTATATCATTTTTCAGTCTGTCTATGGTGCTCGAATTTAGGGACTTATGATTTTTAATTTCTTTCACAAGGCTATTATATATTGCTAATTGGAGAGGATCAGAAGGAGGAACTGTTTCTTTATTTTGAATAACTTTAATTTCTGAATTTAATCTAGATAAGGTATTGTTTGCTGATGAGAGTGAAATTTTTGCATCTCGAATATCTGACGCAAGTAATGTCTCATCAAAAGCAATTAATGGTTCACCCATTTGAACACGATCTCCATCACTCTGGAAAATTTCTCTAATAACTGAATTATAATTTGCTTGAACAGAAACATTTGGAACTTCTGTAGATAGCTTCCCTTGTGTCGAAAGTGTAATATCAATTTTTGCAATACTTGCCCAAACAATAAATAATATCGCTAAAAACAAAATAGCTGTTCCTGTAATAAATACGGTTCTATCTGGAGAAATATCAGTAAATTGATCTATATCCTCATTAAACTCTTTTAAAATTTTAGAGGTATTTTTATCAACCTTTTCTCCTAAATTACTTTTATCACTATCATTTGAAGAATATTCAGTATCTTCATTAGCAGCTTCAAAAGCATCTTTGTTTAATTTTTCATTAGCTGATCTTGCGTAACTTGCCAATCTTCTCATCATATCAATTGATGTATCTGGGGATCTGCTCATATAAGCTTTTAACTGTTCTTCAGTTATTTCTTTAAGAGTACACTCTTCTTTTGCTCTTGCAGACGCGCTTCTAGGACTTCCATCAATAATTGCCATTTCTCCAAATAAGGTTCCAGCAGTTATCTCACTTAAAGTTACGTAATCTTCTCCAGTAAATTTAACTAATTCAACGACACCACTTTCTACAACGTATGCTATATTGCCTTGCTCTCCTTCACGGAAAATAAAGTCGCCAACTAAATATGTTTTTGAACCTTTTTCAGCCATAATTTATTTCATTTCATTGAAAATTAAGTTATGTTGCCCTTGTAACCTATTACTGACTACTTTTAGTTGTTGATTTGAAAATTCTTTAATAGGCCCCTCTTGTGACATTACTTCCTTTGTAGAGCCTATTTGTTTTATCTCACCGTTCTCCATATATACAATCTTTCTACAATGTTTTAAGTACCAGATTTGTTGAGAAATAATTATTAAGGTTCTGCCTCTAGCGAGTTCAGAAATATTATCTAAAATTTGTAATTCATTTTGAATGTCAAGGTTCGCAAAAATATCGTCTAAAACTAAAACCTTAGGGTTTCTAATTAATGCACGTGCAATAGCTAATTTTTGTTTTACTGCAGGAGATAAACTAGATGCATCATCTGTTAATTGGCTATCGTAACCTTCAGAAAGAATTTGAATATCTTTATCTACGCAAGCTAAATTACAAGCCCAAATTATTCTGTCGTTTGTTGCATTTGGGAATACACGTTGCATATTTTCCCTTATACTTCCCTCGAAAAAATATTGGTTTCCACTTACAAGTGCAACTTGAGAGCGCAAATGTTGTAAATTTATTGTTCTAAGGTCATTTCCATCAATAAAAACCTTTCCACTGATTGGATTATATAAACCTTGCATTAATTGTGTTAGAACAGTTTTTCCTGCTCCACTAGGGCCACAAATACCAACAACTTCTCCAGAGCCAATATTTATCGACAGATCCTTGATAATAGATTTTTCAGGATCAAAATGGAAATTAACATTTTGAAATGTTATCCCACCTTCAATTGAATGAAATTGACCGCGACCTTTATTCTCCTTTGACATAGATGATGATCTATTTAAAATCGATAGTAAATTTGCAAATTGCTTCAGGTCTGATGGTATTTTGACAAGATTTAAAGCTGGACGATAAATTTTTCCAATAAGCATATTAACACCTATTAGAACTCCAGCTGAAAGAGAGCCTGAAAAAACGAGATGTACACCAATAAATAAAACTACAACAGTTAGCAGATTATTTAATAAAGATCCAAACTCATTTATAAAGGCATTACTTGCAGATGATTTCTCATTAAACCTTAGATAACTTCCCTCAAGTTCTTTCCATTCTTTATATAACTCACTTTCAAGCCCAAGTTTCTTTATATCCTCAAAACCATCAAGTGTAGTTTTTAAAAGGTTTTGACGTTTTAAATCTGCAGTTGAAGTTGCCCCTGCGAGAACTTTGTGACCTTTAGAATGAAAAATGGTGATAGATGATCCTATTACACAAAATGCTAAAACTACTACTCCTAGCAAAGGACTGTAGAAAAATAAGATTGGTACAAAAAAGATTACAGAAACTATATCACTGATACTTCCGAGTATTTTTGAAATAATTGTTGATCTCACTTGACCTAAGTTTTGTGTCAGTTTCCTAATCTGGTCAGATTGTTTTTGCAAAGTTGATAGGGGTAAATCTATAATTTTACTAAAAATTTCAACACCATATTTAGCCTCTACTTTTGCTGCAGACAAACTTATGATATTAGATTTTAAAAATGATAAAATTAAATTAAAAATATGAGCTAAAATAACACCTGAAGCGACGACGTATAATGTAGAATAAGCTTCGTAATTAACAACTTTATCAAGGACAATTATTAGGAATATAATAGGTGATAAAGCAAAAATATTAATAAAGACTGCTATTATAATTAGTTGAATTAATACAAATTTGTTTTCAGACAGATCTCTAAAAACTGATGATAAATTTAATTCACCACTTTCTTGCTCTAATTTCTTAGATTTTTGGAAGATAAGAGCTTTGCCACTCCACGATCTAGTAAACTCTTTGATATCAATTTTTTTAGGTCTTGGTTGTTGTTCGCTAGGATCTAAAAGAGAAACAATTCCACCAGTGCCGTCTGTATTTACAAAATTTAAAACAATTACATACCGGCCAGAGTTTAATAGGCATAATGGTGGTTGTTTTTTTGCTGCCTCACTTAAACTTGCGACATTAGTATTTAAATATCTACAAACTAAATTATGAGTTTTTGATAAGTTTTTTAGTGCCCTGAAGTCAATCTCTTTTGTATCTATATCTTTAATATCATTGAATTGAGCTTGACTTAATTCAACTCCCAGACGTCTAGCAAGAATTTGAAAACCTCGAGCGCCAGATAGCATAAAGAAAACCCCCCATAAAATTTATATAATATGGAGGGTTAAATTTGAAGTAATAATATTTTAATTGATATTTATACTATTTCATCACCTGTATCATCTGGTGGAGGAACATCACTACCTTCAGCACCACCATCAGGCATATCTGGACCATCTGGCATCGGTGGTGCATCAACTTCACCATCCATAGCCTGTGTTATAGAATCCATATCTGGTCCTCCTGGAGGAGGTCCACCTGGTTCACCTGGAGGAGGTCCGCCTAAAGGTCCATCTGGGCCCATATCTGGTCCACCTGGAGGAGGTCCGCCTGGAGGTCCACCTGCTGGATTAAATTCTGGTCCCTGTCCGCCTGGAGGTGGTGGTCCATCTCCCCAAGTTCCTTCACCTGGAGATGGTGGAGGTCCATCAGGTCCAC
>CACMFN010000026.1 GCA_902612965.1 uncultured SAR116 cluster alpha proteobacterium
CCTGTTCTGATTTTTTGTGTGTTTTCTTTACTTCTTTGCGACCATTTAATTTTTTGATTTCTTTTTCTTTGTTTTTTAAATTAGTAGCAGATTTATCAGTACTACTATCTTTATCTTCAACATTTTCTTTTTCTTCTTCATTAACCAGCTTTTTAGTTTTTGTGGTATTTGATTTTTTCCATGAGCTTCTTTTATCTTTTTTAGGCTTTTTTTGTTGTTCAGTTTCTTCCTTAAGTTCTTTTGAATTCTCAGTTGACTTTAGTTTCTCTGAAATTTGCAAAGATCCGTTTCTTTCAATTTTGCAGTCAGTTTCACTATCTTGATCATCGAACTGAAAACTTAAATTAATATTCAATTTTTCTTCAATTTCAGCTATGGACTTTCGCTTTTCATTAAGAATATACATTCCTATTTTTGAAGGTACGAAGATGTCCAATGATTCATTTTTAATTTTTGTATCTTCAATTTTTCTCAAAACCTTCAAAGCAGATGATTCTACTGATCTTATCACGCCCATGCCACCACACGAGCCACAAGTGCTAAAATAATTTTCAGATACACTTGGTCTGAGACGTTGACGTGAAAGCTCAAGAAGTCCAAAGTGACTTATTCTACCAATTTGTATTCTCGCCCTGTCAGAACTCATAGCCTCTTTTAATTTCTTTTCGACAGAGTGTTGATTTTTGTATCCTTCCATATCAATAAAATCAATTACAATTAGCCCTGACAAATCCCTCAATTTTAATTGCCTTGCAACCTCTTCAGCAGCCTCTAAGTTAGTGTTTAGTGCAGTTTCCTCTATATTTCTTTCTTTAGTTGACCTTCCGGAGTTTACATCTATAGCTACTAAAGCTTCAGTTTGATTTATAACAATATACCCTCCTGACTTTAATTTCACAGAAGGCAAATACATTGAGTCAAGTTGCTTTTCTACATTATATTTTTGAAAAATAGAATTTTTTGTGTCTTTAAAGTTTTTTACTCTCTTTATTTGACTGGGCACCATTTCCTTTATATAGCTTCTTGCAGTGTTAAATGCTGTTTCACCTGATACTAAAATTTCACTAACATCATTGTTATATAAGTCCCTTATTGTTCGTTTAATTAAATTACCCTCTTCATTAATTAGAATGGGGGCAGTAGATTTAACGGTTTTTTCTCTAATTGTATCCCATAAGTTTTGCAGATAAGAAAAATCTTTTTTTAATTCTGCTTTTGTCCTATCAGATCCTGCTGTCCTGATAATAACAGCCATTCCTGCAGGCATTTCTATTTCTTCAATAATAGATTTTAGTCTTTTCCTGTCTTCGATTTTGCTAATTTTTCTACTTACTCCTCCACCTCTAATTGTATTAGGCATTAGGACACAATATCTTCCAGCTAAAGAGATATATGTTGTTAGAGCAGCCCCTTTATTTCCCCTTTCTTCTTTTGTAACTTGAACAAGAAGTATTTGCCTTTTAGAAATTACTTCTTGAATTTTATAACGTTTAAAGATTCTTGTTTGGTTTACAGAGCTCGCTTCATCTTCTTCACTAATAATTTCAGGTTTTTCTTTTTTTTCATCTACCACTAATAATTCAGATGAATTATCTATATTTGTTTCTAAATCATTTGTGTGTTCACTATCTTTATCAATTTGAGAATTTGAAACTTCATCCAACGAACTATCTTCTGCATTTAACATTTCTTCAGTTAAAGCCTTTCTGTCCTCTACCGGTATTCTGTAATAGTCAGGATGAATTTCACTAAATGCTAAAAAACCATGTCTCGTGCCACCGTATTCAACAAATGCTGCTTGAAGAGATGGTTCAACTCTAGTTACTCTTGCAAGATATATATTGCCCTTGTTTTGAAGTTTGGTGGTTGTTTCTTGATCAAAATCTTCAATTCGATTGCCATTTAATAAAACAACCCTTGTTTCTTCTGGTTGTTTTGCATCTATCAATAATTTTTTTGCCATATAAACTCTCCAAACCAAAAACTATCAAAACTTTCAAAAAGAAATTATTAGACAGTAATGGTAAAATTCTCTTACACTTTTTATTTTTTGATAAAAAAACTAAAATGTTATTAGAGTATGAACTAGCGCTTACACAGCTGCTATTAAAATTTAAGACATACATACAAACCATAAAATACTCTAAACATTTTGTTTGAAATATTAATATTTCAAAATTTACATTATAAATTATAATATTAAAACAGAAATCGTTAAATTTAAAATATATTTATGTTTGTAAATGCTCAAAAATAATTTTTTGGTATAATGCATAGTTGGAAATTAAATGAAAAAATTTTTTTATTTTATAGTTTTATTTTTTTTTGTTTTTCCATTTTTTTATTCTTTATTGTGTACTGCTCAGACTTTAAATGAGATTAGAAATTTAAGAGCTGGAAAACATCAAAATTTTTATAGAGTTGTTTTAGAAACATCAATGAAAGTTGATACCAAGATAGAATTAAAAACCTTACCATATCGGGCAATAATTCAATTTCCAGAGTCTCTTTGGAGAGCAAGTAATATTCCAAGAAAAGGTAATTTTTATCCTAATATCCCGATAATATATTCATTTAAAAATGATGAAATTGGAAAAACTAATTTAACCTTAAACATTGAAAAACCATTTAGTTTGGATAAAGTTTATTGGCTTTCAAGCCCAAATGGTAACAAAAGACTGGTTATTGATTTGTACTTTAGCAGTGAAACAGATTTTATAGTTACAAAAAAATCATTTGAAAGCTTTTCTAAAGAGGAATTTGAAACTGTATTGGGGGAAAGGCCAATAAGTGAAGATAAAGAGTTAGAATTATTTATAGGCCAAAATAAAAATAACTCTAAAATATCTCAACAAAATATAATTAGCGAAGATAATAATTTTAATTTTGATAAAGCAGGAAATAAGAACTTTTTAGTTGTTATAGATCCAGGCCATGGCGGAAAGGACCCTGGAGCTATAGGCTACTCCAAGACTTTAGAGAAAGATATAAATTTAATTGCATCTAAAATTTTGCAATCAAAACTCAATAATGTTTCTGGAATAAAGGCTTACCTTACTAGGTCAGACGATATTTATATTAATTTACATGATAGGTATAAAATAGCCAACCAACTAAAAGCAGACATTTTCATCTCTCTTCACTCAGATGCTTCTGAGTCTAAATCAGTAAGGGGTTATTCAATTTTTAGCTTAAACAAAGATCCAGATCTAGAAAATGCCAACTTTCAAAAAAATAATAAAAATCAAAATGTTCTGGGAAATGTAATTTTAGATGAGGAAATTATAGAAACTCAAAACATACTTTACAAAATGTATCAAAGAAGAAAGAGAAATTACTCTATTAAACTTAAAAATTTAATATTAGACGAGCTCTCTAGTTTACCAAGCAACTCTCGTGGATGGCATGAAAAAAACTTTGCTGTTCTCAAATCACCTGTAATACCGTCAGTTCTTATAGAGATGGGGTTTATATCAAATAAAGAAGACGAAAAAAACTTAAATGACAGAGAGTTTATATCAAACCTAATGCAAAAGATTGCCGTTGCAGTTACAAAATATAAAGATGTATACATGAAATAATATACATTGCCCCACAATTAACATTTTTTGCATAAATAATAATTAATTATGAAATACTTTTTTAATTTTTTAAGTCTCTTAATAGGAATAGTGTTTTTTGGAGGGTTAATAACAATTTTTTCTGTTGCTTGGGTTTTTTGGTCCTATGGTCAAAATTTACCTGATTTTTTACAGTTGTCAAAATATGAGCCCCCAGTAGTAAGTCGTGTTTATGCTTCTGATGGTGCTCTATTAGCTGAGTTTGCAACCGAGAAAAGAATATTTGTTCCTATCCAATCTATACCCTCTATTATTAAAGAAGCTTTTTTATCATCTGAGGATAAAGATTTTTTTAATCATTTAGGCTTAGATTTTAAGGCTATTTTAAGAGCATCAATTACAAATATTAAAAACTTTAACTCTGGCAAACGAGCCATTGGTGCCTCAACTATAACACAACAAGTTGCCAAAAACTTCTTATTGTCAGCAGATTACAGTATTGAAAGAAAAATTAAAGAGGCAATTCTTGCGCTGAGAATAGAAAGAACATTTTCAAAAGATCATATTTTTGAATTATATTTAAATGAAATTTACCTTGGATTTAATAGCTACGGAGTGGCGGCTGCAGCATTGAATTATTTTAACAAGCCTCTTTCACAAATTACATTAGCAGAAGCGGCCTATTTAGCTGCTTTACCAAAAGGTCCTAATAACTATCACCCAACAAGAAAAAGAAAACAAGCTATTATCAGAAGAAATTGGGTATTGTCCCAAATGTTTGAAAATGGTTACATAACTGAAAATGAATTTAAAAAAACAAAAAATGAGGAACTAAGTGTTTACGCATCATCAGGTTTTGACGGGGCATATGCTCCTTATCCTGTAGAAGAGATTAGAAGAGAATTAGTTCAAAATTACGGTCAAGAGAAACTATATGCCGGCGGGCTCTCAATTCAGTCAACTATTGATCCAGAAATTCAAACATTAGCTGATTTAAGCTTGAAAAAAGGGCTTGAGGATTTAGATCGAAGGCAGGGTTGGAGAGGACCATTATCTAAGGTTACAGGTGACGAAAATATTGATGATGCACTAATCAGGGCAAAAGATTTAATGCCCAATAATTACTTTGTTGCTGCAGTAAATAAAGTTTCCCAAAAGAGAGCTGAAATTACAACTGACAAAGGGCAAAAAGGTTATATACCTCTTCAAAACGCTATGTGGGCAAGAAAAGTGATCGATGGTAATTTAGGAAAAGCACCAAGTGATCTCACAAAACTTTTAAAAGAAGGCGATTTAATACCAATTCAAAAGCCTAATAATGAGGATATGGACACAAGTATTAATAGTTGGATGCTTACACAAAAACCTGAGGTATCAGGAGCAATAGTTGTTTTAGATCCACATACTGGAAGAATTCTTGCTATGTCAGGAGGATATTCATATGATGACAGTGAGTTTAATCGAGCAACTCAAGCCTTTCGTCAGCCTGGCTCTGCTTTTAAACCATTTATATATCTATCAGCATTAGAAAAGAATTACTTACCGACAACTCTTATTAGAGATGCTCCAATTGTTATTGATCAAGGTCCTGGGCTTCCTAAATGGAAACCTTCTAATTATTCAAATAAATTTTATGGCCCTACTACGTTAAGAACTGGTATTGAGAAATCTAGAAACTTAATGACAGCTAGACTTGCACTTGAATTAGGAATGGAAACAATACAAGAAATTTCGCAAAGATTTAAAATTTATGAAGAAATGCCAAAATTACTTTCGATGTCACTTGGAGCAGGTGAAACAACTTTACTAAAACTAGTTAATGCTTACGCAATGATTGTAAATGGTGGCAAAGAGATTCAGCCTACACTTATTGATAGGATACAAGATAGAAGAGGTAATAATATTTATTTATTTGATAAAAGAAATTGTCTTGAATGTCAGCCAAGTACTGGATGGAAAAATCAATTACCCCCAAAAATTTTGGATAATAGAAAAACTGTTACTGACAAAGCAAGTGCATATCAAATGACAGCAATACTAAAAGGGGTAATTGACAGGGGAACTGGCATAAAATTAAAAAAATTAAATCTAAACTTGGCTGGAAAAACTGGAACAACTAATGATAATACAAATGCTTGGTTTATTGGTTTTTCTCCAGATATTGTCGTAGGAGTTTATGTGGGCTATGACGTGCCTAGGCCACTTGGAAAAAAAGAAACTGGCTCTAGTGCTGCTGTACCAATATTTGAAGAATTTTTTAGTAATTTTTCAAAAGAAAAGCCGGATATTCCTTTCAGAAGACCAGATGGCATAAGAATGATTCCAGTAAATATTAAAGATGGCACTAGAGCTAATCAAATAACAGAAGGCGTAATTCAAGAAGCATTTAAGCAAGGGCAATTACCTCAAAAATACATTTCTAGGAATGATGACAAAAGTTTAATTAATAATTCCGGAAACCTTGAATTAGGCATATATTAAATAAGAGCTAGTTAATGAAGTTAGAAATAGAAAATAAAATTTCAGAGATTAAGTATATAATTTCACTTTTAAAAGATCATGCCAATTTTGAGGATTCTAAAAAGAAATTAGAAAATCTAGAAATTGCAAGTCAGGCTCCAGATATTTGGGACGATAGGATAAAAGCAGAAAAATTATTTAAGGAAAAAAATCTTTTAGAGAAGCAAATTATATCAATAAACAGTTTGGAAACAGAAATAGATGATGCACAAGAGCTCCTCAAAATTGGCAATGATGAAGATGATCAGGAAATTATTAAAGAAGCTGAAAACACAGTATTTGCATTATTAGGAATTTGCCAAAAAAAACAATTTGAGACCCTTTTTTCAGGCGAAGCTGATGGTAATGACTGTTATTTAGAAATCCATCCAGGAGCTGGAGGAACTGAGGCTCAAGATTGGGCAAATATGTTATCAAGAATGTATCAAAGGTGGGCTGAAAATAAGCAATTTGAAAGAGAAATTCTTGAAGAAACAAGTGGAGAAGAGGCAGGAATTAAATCCATTACAATGAGGTTTAATGGAAATAATGCATATGGTTGGGCAAAGACAGAGTCTGGTATACATAGATTGGTAAGAATTTCTCCATTTGACAGTGCCTCTAGACGGCATACTTCATTTGCTTCTGTATGGGTTTATCCTGTAGTAGACGATAAAATTGATATTTCGGTCGAAGAAAAAGAATTGAGGATTGACACTTACAGGAGCAGTGGTGCAGGTGGACAGCATGTTAACACTACAGATAGTGCAGTCAGAATTACACATTTGCCTTCAGGGATTGTAGTACAATGTCAAAATAATAGAAGTCAACACAGAAACAAAGCAGCTGCTTTAAATATGCTTAAAGCAAGACTTTATGAGAAAGAGTTGCAAAAACGTGAAGAGCAAGCTGGGTCAATTTCATCTGAAAAAAGTGAAATCGGCTGGGGAAATCAAATAAGATCATACGTCTTACATCCATATCATATGGTTAAAGATTTAAGAACTGATGTTGAAAAAGGAAATACACAATCTGTTCTGGATGGTGGTATAGATGAATTTATAGAAGCTGCTCTTTCAAAAAAAATAGGCTTAAAAATATAATTATGATATTTTTTTTAATTCCTGAAGCACCTCTAATGCGTGATTTGGGACTTTAACCTTTGGCCAAGACTTTAGAACTTTACATTCTTCACTAATGAGAAAAGTACTTCTTTGAATACCCATATATTTTTTTCCATACATGGATTTTTCAACCCATGTTGAAAAGATTCCACAAATTTTGCCGTCAATGTCTGATCCTAATTCACATTTCAAATCATGTTTGTCCCTAAACTTTTTTTGTTGTTCAGGATTATCTTTTGATATTCCAATAATCAGAGTGTTTAGTTTTTTGAACTCTTCAATTAAATGGCTAAACTCCACAGCTTCTTTAGTGCAGCCAGATGTATTTGCCTTTGGAAAGAAAAATACAACAGTTTTATATGTATTAATTTCCTTTAGTATAAATTCATTTTTATCTGTTATAATTGAAAAAGTTGGCACTTTATCGCCTTCTTTAAACATTTAAGTCTCCAGTATATAATTAGTAGAAAAAATATTATTCTAATATATTATTTAATCATTGTGATTAAAAAGTCTATTTGTATGGAAATTTGGATTTTTTGTGAAAAATATTAGTTTCCCAATTTTAAACGTATTAGCATATGCAATTGGAATTGCATCAATTATTATATTCCTTTTTATTTGGCAAGCCTCTTCAATAATTTTTAACTTAGAGGGAGTGCAAAAAGAAATTGAGAGCAGGATAACTAAAGAGTTTCCTGGAGCCAGAGTTAGTATTAAAAAAATTAATTTAAGCTTTGAAGATTTTGCATCTCCTTTTGGAATCTCGGTCAATGATATTAGTATAGCTAATCGAAGAGAAAAGATAGAAATTGAAAAGTCTAAATTATTTTTTTCTTTGACAAATATTTTGTCAGGAAATTTTAATATAAACAAAATAATTATTGATGGATTGAATTTTCGCTACAATCAAGGCACCTATAGTGAAAAATTTATTCCATCATTGAATAATTTGAGTTTCCTGCCAACAATTATCAATTTATTTAGCAAAAAAAGTGGTGACATTGATATCAACTATCTGAACAAATTATTCGAAGAAACCGAATATAAAATCGTAAATGGTAAAATAAATTTTGAAAACCTTTATAACGATATTGAAATAAAAAATATAAATTTAGCTTTTCAAAATTTAGAAAATAAAATTTTTTTAAATGGTGATTTTAATCTCAATAATAATCATGAAAAAATAAAAGTATCATTCGATGACACTTCTAACAATAAAACAAATATTAATCTAGGCTTTAGTAAAATAAATATTGAAGACTTAAAAGAATTTAATTTTCTTCCAAACTTAGAAACTGAAGTTTATTTAGGTGGTAAAATGAAGATTGCATTAGATGAAGCATACTCCCTAGTTAATATTACTGGTTTTCTTAATTTTGAAAAATCAAAAAATAAAATGCAAAATATTGATGAAATATCTTTTTTAAACAATTTTTATAGAGGAAAAATTGAATTTAATTATGATTACAAAAATAACTTTGTTAGCTCAGAAAATTTTACTTTTGAAGATAGTTATCAATCTGTAATTAATGGTTCATTCAAGGCAAATAATTTAGGAGGTAATGAAACAAATCTTTATTTAGACGCAAACCTTAATAGCTTAAATGCTGATATTATACCTCAAGATATAATACCTAAAGAGTATAAATTAGAGTTATCACAAGGTATTTTTAATGACATTAATTTTAAAGGTAACATATTAATTAATAATGATAATTTGAGTTACTTTATAGAAGATTTTGATATCGAGGGATTGCTTAAAGAATTAAAAGTCACTTCAAGTTTTGAAAACTCTAGTGAGATAGACACAATAATTAGTTCAAATTTTAGAGTAAAAATCAAATCTGATAACCTAACCAGCATAGACACTAAAACTAAATTTAAAAATTTTACTTTTCAAAGACATGGGATGCTTGAGGCATTTTCATTTGAAGAAGCCAAATTTAGTTTGAATTATAAAAATAACAAAATTAAAATCACAAACTTATCTTCAGATTTATATAATGAAACAACAATTATAGGAGAAATTATTCTTCTCTTAAATAAAGAAAATTTATTATCTGAAGCAGAAATCAAT
This sequence comes from uncultured SAR116 cluster alpha proteobacterium, assembly GCA_902612965.1. GTDB lineage: Bacteria > Pseudomonadota > Alphaproteobacteria > Puniceispirillales. Next base: position 9,264 of record CACMFN010000026.1, read on the forward strand.
CTTAATTTTAACAAAATTTTATATTCTTCGCTAACAAAACTCTGGCCAAATGACTTCGGTCAGAAAACAAAAAATTGGATTAATACAAAGGTTAAAGGTGGCTTTGCTGAAGATTGTGAGCTTGGTTTGAAAATAGATTTTATCAAAACCCCAAAAGTCAAAAATTTACAACTTAATTGGTTGCATAAGGACTCTAAAATTTCATTTTATAAAAATCTTCCTGAATTAATTCTGCCTGAAGCTAGAATAAATATTAATCGTGATCAAATGATAATTGATTTTAATGAAGCAAGTCTGGCCAGACTTGATATTGGTAAAGGTCAGCTAAAAATTTCACCCATATTTAATAGAATGGCAAAAGCTTCTCTAAAAATTAGAGGTCAATCAGATCTGCAAGATGCTTTAAAGTTTTTAAATCACAAGGATTTAAACTTAATTTCTAAATATAGAATTGGCACTAATGGCTTTGGAAAAGTGTTTTTTGAGTCAAATTTTACTTGGCCAATTAAACCAGCAATTAAAAGGGATGAGTTTTTATGGAATGTAAATGCAAATGGTAATGAATTAGTTCTTTCTTCTCTTCCATTAAATTTGAGAGCCACTGAAAGCAATATCAAAATTTCTGCTAGCAATCGATCATTTAAACTTTTAAGTGATGGCAAATTAAACAATATAAACACTAAGTTTAAAATTGATAAAATGCAAAATGCAAACCCTTCAGTAAAAATTAATTTAATTGAGTCAATAGAATTAGCTAAATATATTTCAAATATCACCGGGCAAAAAATTGACGGTTCAGCTTCTGGATTGATTGAAATCAATGATTTAGACTTTAGCAACTTCATATCTAAGGTTGTAATTGATTTAGGTAATACTCGTATTAATTTGCCTCAAATTAATTTTTCTAAAGAGTTGGGGATTAAGGGATTAGTTAGGGGCGATTTTATCTTTGAAAGTGGTTTGCTTACCAAAATTTCTAACTTCCAAGGTGAGGTTGGTAAAGCATCATTTGATGGTAAGTTAGAATTAAAAAATTCTTTTTTTAAGGAAGCTAAGTTTAATTACATTTCTTTACCAGGTAGCTTAATTAGTAGGTTAGATCTAGTTAAAGATGAAAATAAAAGACTAATCTTACAAATAGATTCTGAAAAAATTAATTTAGATAATTATATCACTTATTTTTCAGATAATATTCAAGATTCAAATGAATTAAATGTATTATTTAAAATCAATAGTGAAAAATTTTTATTACCTGGGGGCATTGTATCTAGTGGAGAAATAAATGGCAATTACGGTAATGAAAATGGTTTAGAATCTATCTTAAAAGGCACTGTATTTTTAGGTCAGGAAATTGCTATTAATGATGCAAATATCTCTACAAAGCTAATAAAAAAACAAATTGTATTTAGCGGGACAGGTTTAATTAATGAAATTCCAATTTCTATTAAAAGTGAAGATAAAAATGTCTTTATTATTTCTGGTGATAATGCTGGTAAGATTTTAAGAGGCCTAAAGATAACAGATTTAGTTGAAGGTGGAAGTATAGTTATTTCTGTAAAATTAGACGAACAAAATTCTGGCAATTATAGTGCTCTAATAGATGTTTCAAAATTTAATGTGGTAAATGCACCTATTCTTGTTCGTTTAATTTCAACTTTGAGCTTAACAGGCTTACTTAACTTACTTGAAGAACAAGGGATTTACTTTGCTAAAGGTGTGGCAGAAATAGATAATTTTGATAATAAATTTAATATTCGAAGTATTGAAGCAATAGGCGAGGCCATGGCAATTACTCTTGATGGATGGGTAGATAAAAAGAATGACTTCCTTCAAATTTATGGAACTATGGCACCAGCAACATTATTAAATAAACTTTTAGAGCCTGTTCCTGTATTAAGTGAATTATTAACTGGAGGGGATAAAGCTGGAATTGTTTTAACTGAATTTCGCTTAGATGGAAATATTTCCAAACCATCAATATCTTTTAGACCCTTATCCTCTGCGCCAGGTTTGCTCAGGGATGTTTTTAATATTTTTAGAAGTGATAAGAAATAATTAGTTTTACTAAATGGACAAAACAGCATGATTTTTTTTTCCTGATGAAATTTTTAATGTGCCGGACTCATCAAAGTCACTTTTTTGTATTACGTGATCTTCATCATTAAAAGACTGATTATTTATTCTTGCACCACCGCCATTAATTAATCTTCTTGCCTCACCTTTGCTCTTACATAATTCTGTTTTACACAAAGCTTCAATTAGCGAGATACTATCATTTTTAGATAATGCTACCTTAAATTTTGGAAGATCTAAACCTAGCTTTCCTTTTTCAAAAGTGTCTTTTGCTGAATTATGAGCTTTGATTGCCGCTTCTGTTCCATGACACAGTTTTGTTACTTCATTTGCAAGTAAAATTTTTGCATCATTAATTTGAGCTCCTTTTAATTTCTGAATTTCTTGGATTTGAGGTATAGGAACTTCAGTAAATAACTTTAAAAATTTAATAACATCTTTATCTTCTGTATTTCTCCAAAATTGCCAAAAATCCCAAGTACTTAACTTGTCTTCATTAAGCCAAATAGCGCCATTTGCTGTTTTGCCCATTTTTGAACCAGATGCAGTTGTAATTAAAGGTGAAGTTAAACCAAATACTTCTTTACTTTGAATTCTTCTTGTTAAATCAATTCCTGATACAATATTACCCCATTGATCAGACCCTCCCATTTGTAGAAAACAATTATATTTACGATTTAATTCAAGAAAATCGTAAGCTTGAAGTATTGCATAATTGAATTCTAAAAAAGATAATGGTTGTTCTCTTTCAAGTCTTTGTTTTACAGATTCCATGCTCAGTAATCTATTGATTGAGAAGTGTTTTCCGTAATCTCTTAAAAAAGAAATAAGTTCAAGTTTATCAAGCCAAATAGAATTATCAACCATTACAGCGTCACTTGGATTTTTACCAAAAACCAAATATTTCTCAAAAATAGACTTTATACTTTTCATATTAAGATTAATATCATTTACAGATAGTAATGGTCTTGCACTGTCTTTTCCAGAAGGATCGCCAACTTTTGTCGTTCCGCCACCCATTAAGACTATAGGTTTGTGCCCAGTTTTTTGAAGGTGCCTTAGCATCATTATTTGAGTTAGCGAGCCTACATGTAAGCTATCAGCTGTACAATCAAAACCAATATATGCTGCAATACTCTGAGAATAACATAATTTATCTAAACCATTTAGATCGGTGGCTTGATGAATAAACCCTCTTTCAACTAAGACTTTTATAAATTTAGATACTGTCATTATAGGTTTTATTCATGATTACTTATAAAATTTCCATCTTTGTCAAGTCTTGTATCAAGATACTTTCCAACTGCGTCAATCATCTCATTATTGTGATCGTTAAAAAAATGGTCTGCACCTTGAATAATAATATCCTTTATAACAGCACCTTTTTGAATTGATATTTTTTCAAGTACCCGTGATATTGCAAGGCTTGGGACGATTTCGTCATCGGAGCCGTGAATAAAAAGTCCTGAAGATGGACATGGGGCTAAAAAGGCAAAGTCTCTTGTTAATGCTGGTGCAGACAATGATATAAACCCTTTAATTTCTGGTCTTCTCATCATCAATTGCATACCAATCCAAGAACCAAATGAGAAACCTGCTACCCAACAATGCGTTGCGCTTGGATTTTGAGTTTGTATCCAGTCCATTGCCGTAGCTGCATCAGTTAATTCACCCTCACCATCATCATATGATCCTTGACTTTTCCCAACACCTCTAAAATTAAATCTCAAGGTTGAAAAATCTCTTTTAACAAACTCTCTATATAAACTGAAAATGACTTTGTTATTCATAGTTCCACCTTGATTGGGTTCTGGGTGAAGAATGAGAGCAATGGGCGCTTCAGTTTTTTTTGAGGGTGTGTATCTTGCTTCAATACGTCCTTCAGGACCGTTAATTATAACTTCAGGCATAAATTCAAATTTCTTGTGTAGTTAAAAACTGTTACTATATATATTATACTTCTTTAAAAAAACACTATTAACATAATTATATTCATAAATTGAAGGAAAAATTTGCTTAATTCGGTCTTAAAAATCATACAAGCTGTTAAAGAAAGAGACCCTGCTTCATCAAGCAGTTTTTGGGTTGTACTTTTATATCCTAGTGTTCATGTAATGATCTTTTATTATATATCTAGATTTTTGTGGTTAAGGAATATTCGATCTATAGCAAGGCTAATTATGCAAATTGCTCGCTTCCTTACAGGAATTGAAATCCATCCTGGCGCAAAAATAGGAGACGGTTTTTTTATGGATCATGCTATGGGTATTGTTATTGGAGAAACAGCTGAAATTGGTGATAATGTTACAATTTACCATGGGGTTACATTAGGTGGTATTATGCCTGCATTCAAATCTGATGAACAAAGAGGGATTAAGCGGCATCCAACATTAGAAGATGGTGTTATAATAGGATCAGGTGCTCAGATTTTGGGACCTATAACTATTGGTGCAAATGCACGTGTCGGTGCAAACTCAGTTGTGCTAAAGTCAGTCTCTAAGGGAATGTCAGTTGTTGGTGTTCCAGCACATGAAGTTGGTAAAAATAAATTGAGTAAAGATTTCCAAGCTTACGGAACAGCTTTTTCTGAAGTTAGTAAAATTGATAAGTCTATCTCTAGAATAGATGATGAAATCAGTTCTTTAAAAGAAAAAATTCAACGATTAGAAAGTAAAAATAAGCAACCATGAGCATTTATTTAGACTATAATGCTACGACTCCTCTTAGAGATGAAGTTAAAAAAGAGATGCTAGATATAATGGGGCCTCCCTTGAATGCTTCTTCAGTTCATTCTTTTGGCAGACAAGCTAAAACCCATCTTGAAAATGCAAGAACCTCAATTTCTAATTTTGTTAACGCCAATAGTGACCAAATAATTTTTACTTCAGGTGGGACTGAAGCTAACTCAATGATTATGCAGATTTTTAAAAGGCCGTTAATTAGTTCTATTGAACATGACGCAGTGATAGCTTCATCCAAAAATCCTAATTTTATAGATGTTGATAGTAATGGTTTAGTAAAAATTGACGACCTTGAGGTTAAAATAAAAAAATTTAATCCTGATATAATTTCTGTAATGTGGGCAAATAATGAGACAGGTGTTATTCAGCCTATTAAAGATATTGTAAAAATTGCACAAAAATATAAAGTCTATATCCATTGTGATGCGGTTCAAGCGTTAGGAAAAATAGATATTGATTTTAAAGCTTCTGGTTTAAATAGCTTAGCTATTTCATCTCATAAGATTGGAGGGCCAGTTGGTGTTGGAGCTTTAATTGTAGATGATCCTTATAATTTAAATCCAATTATTCTTGGTGGAGGTCAGGAAAGGGGTCACAGGTCAGGGACCGAAAATTTGATTGGAATTGTTGGTTTTGGAAGTGCAGCCAGAAAAATTTTTTTAGATAATACTGAGATTAATAAAATTAAAGCTTTGCAAAAGGGATTTGAAAAACTTATTAAAAGTAAATTGCCTAATATAAAAATTTTTGGTGAAAATGTTCCAAGATTACCCAATACAACCTGTGTTTATATGCCTCACATGAATGCAGATGCGCAAGTTATTGCAATGGATCTGAAGGGATTTTCTATCTCTGCTGGGTCAGCTTGCTCATCTGGAAAAGTCAAGTCTAGTCATGTATTAGAGGCTATGGGAGCAAAATGGGCATCAAATAAATCAATTAGAATAAGTAGTGGTTGGCAAAATACAAAAAATGATTTAGAAAAACTTGCTCTGTTCTATGTTGAGCTGTACAAAAGAACAGAAAATAAAGAAAAAGAGATTATAAATGCCTAAAGTTACATTTATCACATTAGATGGCAAAGAACATGAGATTGAAGCTGAAGAGGGGACAACTCTTATGGAAATAGGGAGAGATGCTAATTTGGGTATTGAAGGCACATGCGGGGGAAGTTTGTCTTGTGCAACTTGTCATGTTGTCGTTGATCCAGAATGGTATGAAAAAACAGGTAGCCCAGATGCTGATGAAGAAGATATGCTTGATTTAGCTTTTGGTTTAGAGCCAACATCAAGGTTAGGTTGTCAAATAAGATTAGATGAAAGTTTAAACGGTTTAAAAGTAAGAATACCAGAAGATTAATTTTAGGTATTTACATGTCAGGCAAAAATTTTTTAGGATTTAATCGCAAACCTTCAGATACTAAAGTGGTTGTTGCAATGTCAGGTGGTGTCGACTCATCTGTAACTGCAGCACTTCTCGTTGAAAAGGGTTTTGAAGTGGTAGGAATAACCCTTCAACTTTATGACTATGGGAAAACTATTGAAAAAAAAGGTGCCTGTTGTGCAGGTTCTGATATAAATGATGCCCGGCTCGTTGCATCACAACTAGATATTCCGCATTACGTCTTGGATTATGAAAGCCAATTCAAGGAACAAGTAATGGATGATTTTGCCGATGAATACTTAGCAGGTAGAACTCCAATTCCATGTGTTAAATGCAATCAAACTGTAAAATTTACCGATTTGTTTAAGATGTCCAAAGATTTGAATGCAGATGTACTGGCGACAGGTCATTATGTTCAAAGAGTTGAGGGGAAAAATGGTGTTGAACTTCACCGTGGTGATGATCATGAAAAGGATCAATCCTATTTTCTTTTTGCAACTACAAAAGATCAACTAGATTATCTAAGGTTTCCGTTAGGTAATATGAATAAATCAGAAACAAGAAAAATTGCCAATAAGTTTGATTTAAAAGTTAAAGACAAGCCTGACAGTCAAGATATATGTTTTGTTCCTAATGGTAAATATTCAGATATTGTAAGACGTTTAAGACCTGGTTCAATTGAGGCTGGGAACATTACATATATTGATGGAAGTATATTAGGCAAGCATAATGGTATAATTGACTATACTATTGGCCAACGAAGGGGGCTTGGAATAGGTGGAGTGTCTGGTCTTGATGAAACTAGACTATATGTAGTTGATATTAATGTTGAAAAAAATCAGGTAGTAGTTGGACCTAAAGAAGCTTTGAATGTTGATGAAATATATCTTAAAGATATGAATTGGATCAGTAATACTGGTTTAAGCGAAGAAAATATTTTTGTTAAGGTAAGGAGTACAGGAAACCTTATAAAAGCAAAACTCAAACTTATTAATGATCAAGTCATTCTTCTTCCAGAAGAACACACAGAAGGCATTTCACCAGGTCAAGCTGCAGTTATATATAATATAAAAAATAGCAATCATGTTTTAGGTGGAGGTTGGATAGAAGAAACAAAGTCGAATTTTACAGCCAATTATAAAAATTCTTTTTCAGCTGCATAATTGATTTTGACTTGACCAAAAGACTTGTTGGATTTAATGAGACTGTTTATAATAGACTTATGGCGGAGTAGCTCAGCAGGTTAGAGCAGCGGAATCATAATCCGCGTGTCGGGGGTTCAAGTCCCTCCTCCGCTACCAAAAATCCCATTAAAATCAATAATTTAAGAGTGTTTCAAAAATTCTCCAGAGTATGTTGGTGTTAAATGGAACGATAGAGAAGATGTTCATTATCCCATTCATATTTTAGTTTAAACAAACAAATACTATATATAAAAATGTTTTCTAGTGAATAACTAGTTACATCCTAATCTTTGCAAATAAGTCAAGGAAAGTATGA
>CACMFN010000027.1 GCA_902612965.1 uncultured SAR116 cluster alpha proteobacterium
TAATTGTAATTGTAATTCTTTCACTTATTGTATTTTTTATAATAAGTATTATTAATTCCTATTCGGGTGATACAAAAAATTAATTATTCTATACTATGAATTACCTTCACACTTTTATTCTAACTATATTTCTCCTTTCATGTAATGAGAAATAGAATATGGATAATAAAGATTAATGTATGGTTCTATAGAAAAGTACTTTTGTAGTGATTTTTGTGTTTTGGCAAATCTAATGAGGATAATGCTTGGTATTGTGATGAAGAAAGCTAAAAATCAAAATACAACTGGAGAAAGATGATAATGGAACGGGTTGATCTTGGTGTAGGTATGTCGATATCACGGATCGTTTATGGAATGTGGCGGCTTACTGATGGCGCTGACACCTCGCCAGTGCATGTGCAAGAAAAGATTGAAACCTGTCTGGCTCAGGGAATAACCACCGTAGACCAGGCAGATATCTATGGTGGCTATATGGCTGAAGAGTTGCTTGGCAAGGCGCTTAAAGGCACCGCCCTGCGAGATAAGATCGAGATTGTGACCAAATGTAATATAGTTGCACCAGTTGGCCGGCATGCGATGGCACGGGTTAAATATTATGACACCTCGCGAGCTCATATTATGGCCTCGATTGATGCCTCTCTACGGTTGATGGGGGTCGATTATATCGACCTGCTGCTTATCCATCGTCCTGATCCAATCATGGACCATTTAGAGACTGGTTCGGCGCTCGATGATATTGTGTCGACTGGCAAAATCCGGGCAGTTGGTGTTTCCAATTTCCGACCCTGGGATATCGATCTGCTGCAGTCTGCAATGAAGTCGCCAATTGTTGCCAATCAGATTGAAATAAGTGTCCTACATTACAAACCGTTCACAAATGGTGATATTGCTTTTCTTCAACAACGTGGTATTACGACCATGGCTTGGTCTCCACTTGCAGGAGGGGCTTTATTTAATACTGCCAATAAGTCGCTACTTGGGGCGCTAGCCACGGTTGCGGAGCGTCTTGAAAGTGATGTCACCTCGGTTGCAGTTGCCTGGCTACTAGCGCATCCGGCGCGAATTCTACCAGTGATGGGTACCAACAACCTTGATCGTATAGCCGCCTTTAGTAAGGCGACTACACTCATTATCGACCGCCAGACATGGTACGAAATATACACAGCTGCGCTTGGCGAGGAGGTGCCCTGAACAGTAAAATGGATGGCGCAAAGCGGGTATAATCAGCTATTCAAATGATACAGAGGATAGAGACTTGATTAATATATTACACTATTACTGATATTATCAATACAGGTTTAATGTTTCAACGACTGTGCAATCCATTTAATTTAAAAAGAATTTTTTAACTATAATTTCACTAATTTGGTTTACTTTAAGGTTACTATCAATTTCTAATGCTTTTTTTGGTTCCTCCAAAATTTTAATTTGACTCTCTAAAAGTGATGGAGGCATGAAATGTTTTTTCCTTTTTAAGATTCTATGCAATGCTACATCATGTTCAATTTTAAGATAAACCAATTGAAAGTTTAAAGAGATAAGAGATTTTCTATATTTTTCTTTTAATGCTGAACATGCAATAACCACATTTTGACTTTTAAGACTTTCCCTTGCTTTATTTAAAATGCTCGATAACCATTTTTTTCTATCTAGATCAGTTAATGGATGCCCTCGTGACATTTTTATAATATTTTGTATTGAGTGATGATCATCTGCTTCTATGAAGAATGCTTTCAATTTTTTGGATAAATCCTTAGCTACAGTTGTTTTTCCTGATCCAGGTAAACCCATGATAAGTACACATAAATACTGATTTTTATTAGCCATGAGTATGAGTTTATTAGATAGTCAGATAATATGAAATAATTATGAAAAATTTACATATTATGCTAGAATATATCTATTGAAACATTTAATAAGAAATCATATATATATAAAAGATTATTTAAGGTAATTTATGAGTTCTTACTGTCCAGATTGGATTTTTAATCTTAGTAGCGGCATGATTGCTACAGAGTTTATTGCAAAAAACACAACGTTACCTGCTTTGTCTCATAAATATGTTGATGCAATTTCAAAAGAATATGAAAAAATCGACCCTGAGCTATTTCAGGAAGCCGCAGAACAATATGTTTTGATGCTTAATGAATTAGAAGTTGGTGAGGCTTCATTTGACTATCTTACAGGATTTTGTTGTTATAAAATAAATTTTGTAAATCCTAAAACAAAAAGAAACTTAACTGGTTTATTTAGTAAAGAATTAAAAGGAACTGCTTCGCCAGAATACAACATAAATAATGCTAAAAAAGCCTTTAAAGCCTATATATTTGCTATGCGAAGTGGGCAAATGGAACTTGCCCCTCCAGGTTGGACTATAGAAAAAGATATTGAAATTGAATTATTAAAAGATGTAGCGGCTCAAGACGTTGGAATTGAAAGCTTATTTAATCAATAATTATAAATAAGTTACAAAAATACCAAAACTTATCATAGAAATTAAGATTGCGTAAATTAGCCTTCCATATAACACCATTAACAAAATTCCAATACCAAGTGCTATTAATCTATGTTCAATTGATGTATTTGCTAAAATACCAGAAGGATATACTAATATCATCATCATTACTGCTGAAACCATAGAATATGCAACTGCATTAATCCATTTTATTAAAATGCCGTCTTCAGAAACTTTATTATAAAATATAGCTCCAATTAAACGCCAAATACCTGTTGCTAAACAAGCTAATACAATTGCTAAAACTTTCTCTAAATTTGTGTATTCAATATTCATAAATTTATTTTTTTAATTTATATGTTAATAATAAAGCTATAGATCCTCCAAATATTCCAGATATTAAAATACTCCAAGTGCCCGCGATAGGGTAAAAAATTATTACAAGGAGACCACCCAAATATACTGAAATTTTGTTAAAAGTCTCTTTTGAGTTTACAACTAAAAGTAGAATATATAGAGGTGTGATAAAAATTAAAATTCTCAGAATTTCATTTGAAATTATATCACCAATATAAAATCCAATTAATGTGCCTGTCATTCCAAACATAAAAATTGAAACTGAAAAACCAGTATAATATTTTATTAAGTCATCATCAATTAACTTGTCTTTCATATGCCCAATCTGAGCCCAGCTGGTTATTGCCATTAAATGAAAAATAATTACCTGTCTAAAAAGTGATAATTTATATTTTTTTATATTAAGAATGTTTGCACCAGATATAACCATTAACATCATTCTCATGTTGGCAAGTGTTACTGCTATAAAAATTAAAAAAAGTGAAGCTCCAACTGCATATAAGCCAGCAAATGCAACTTGCCCTGGCATTCCCCAAACAGTAGCAGTTGTAAGCATAACCATCCAAAAATTAAAGCCTGCTTCCTTAGCAATAATAGAAAATCCCATCATTGTGCTGCCAAGAGCAAAGCCTGGAACATTTGAGGCATCATAAATGCCTTTTAAGTACATATTTTTCAGAGTTTTGATTGCCTTAATCCTGTAAATGCAAATTTTATTATATACTTCGAATTTTTAACTTATTAATTATATTTTACAATTATAAGTTTTAAATAAAGTATTAGACATTGATTAAAATTTAAACTAGTTCTCAAGAGTCAAATTTAATCAACTTTTTAGACATGTTTAACAGTAAATCAATATCAATATTATTATTATTATTATCTTCTATTGCTATAAGTTTTGGTGGCTTGATTATGAGGAATATTGAAGTTGCTAATGCATGGCAAATTATTTTTTATAGGTCAATTTTTTTTAGTATTTCAATATCGATTATTTTAGTTTTTCAATATAGAAAGTTTTTTTTAATTAACCTTAAAAGTATTGGAATTCCAGGCATTTTAGCTGCTACATTTTATACTTTTGCGAATATTATGTTTGTACATGCATTTGCAAATACTACAGTTGCTAATGCTTTGTTTACTCTTAGTGCAATACCTTTTATTACAGCTATATTAGCTTTTTATTTTTTAAATGAAAATCTTTCTATAAGAACAATTATAATCATGATTATAGCCTTTGCTGGAATAGTTTTGATGATTTCAGAAGGATTAGCATTAGGTGAGTTTTTTGGAAATATAATGGCTTTGGGAACAGCTTTATTCTTTTCATGTTTTGCAATTACTCTAAGAAAGTTTAGAAAATTAGATATGCTTCCAACACTTTTAATTGCTGGATTAATGGTATCGTGGATTACATTAATAATGACATACAATTTTATTAAAATTCCAATCTATGAAATGTTTCTTTGTTTTATTTGGGGAGGCATTTTATCAGGTTTTGTTAATTATATATTTATTTATGCAACTAGGTATTTATATGCATCATCAGTAACATTTTTTATGTTATTTGAATTTGCATTAGGACCATTTTGGGTTTTTATTTTCCTTAATGAAAAAGTTTCAACAAATACCCTCTATGGAGGTTTAGTAGTAATGATTTGTGTGTTTTTCTATAGTTTATTTGAAATTTTATCTTCTAATAAAAAAATTAAAAAAGGTAGAATTAATGTTTTTTAATTTCTTAATTTAAATACAAAAATTTTTAGTTTAATTTATGCATTTTAAATTTTTTTATCAAAATTCTAGGCTTTTATTATTTGGAATTATTATGTCCTTTACTTCAAGTTTTGGACAAACCTTTTTCATATCATTATTTGGTCCATCTATACAATTTGAATATGGCTTATCTCATACTTCATGGGGAACTATATATCTTATAGGAACATTGTTAAGTGCTATTATTTTAACTTACTCTGGTAGTTTAATAGATTATTATAGATTAAACTTTTATACTTACTTTTCAGTAATAGCGTTAGTTTTTTCTTGTTTTTTTATTTCAATAGTATCTGGTTATTTTTTTTTAATATTTGCAGTATTTTTACTTAGGCAAACAGGACAAGGGCTTACGTCACATATTTCTGTAACCACAATGGCTCGATACTTTTCTGAAAAGAGAGGAACTGCTATTGCTATCGGATCTTTAGGAATGGCGATTGGTGAGGCAATATTACCTTTTGTAGTAATTATATTAATTTCATTAATTGGTTGGCGTTTAACTTATTTGAGCTCGTCTATTTTTATTCTCTTTTGTTTGTTTCCAGTAATTGTTTTGCTTTTAAATGGATACAAAGAGAGGTTTATTGAAAAAACTGCAAATATTCCTGAAGATCAAATTAGTATAAATAATAATATTCCTAAGGTTAGATCTTTCAAAAGGGCAGAAGTTTTAAAAGATTTTAGATTTTATTTAATGGTGCCAGGTCTAATGGCACCTGGCATAATTCTTACAACGTTATTCTTTCATCACTTAAATATTGCAGATAGTAAGGAATGGTCACATTTATGGATCACTGGAAATTATTTTGTTTATTCAATTTCAGTTTCATTATTTGCAATATTTATAGGATCGTTGATTGATAAATTTTCAGCAAAAACATTAGTGATTTATAGTTTGGTGCCTATAATCATTTCTTTATTTTTTTTAATATTTTCTCGAGAAGCGTATACTGTAATACCTTATATGTTTTTTCTTGGACTGAGCTCTGGTTTTACTTATACATCTCACCCAGCAATAATCGCAGAATTATATGGTACGCAATTTTTAGGTTCAATAAAAAGTTTATTGAGTGCCTTGACAGTTTTTGGCTCTGCAATCGGGCCAGTGATTTTTGGAGGTCTATTGGATTTAGACCTAACAATTGAAACTATTCTTTTATATTTTTCCATTTATTCACTTATTTGTACTTTTCTTTTTATATTTGCTCTTCGAAATAAATATAATTAAAGTATTAATTACACCTTTAAAGGAGTATTTATGAAAACTAGAGCTGCCATTGCTTTTGAAGCCAAAAAACCACTAGAGTTGTTAGAAATTGATTTAGAAGGCCCTCAAGAGGGTGAAGTTTTAGTTGAAATTAAAGCAACTGGTATATGCCATACAGATGCTTATACATTATCAGGCAAAGACCCTGAAGGTTTGTTTCCTTCAATCATGGGCCATGAAGGTGCAGGTATAGTTCAAGAAGTTGGAAAGAATGTAAAAGGTTTAAAACAAGGTGACCATGTAATACCACTTTATACTCCTGAGTGTAGAGAATGTGATTATTGCCTAAACCCAAAAACTAACCTTTGTCAGTCTATTAGAACTACCCAGGGACAAGGATTAATGCCAAATGGAACAAGTAGGTTTTCTTACAAAGGTAAAACAATTTACCATTATATGGGTACATCAACCTTTTCTAATTTCACAGTTCTTCCTGAAATTGCCTTAGCTAAAATCAATCCTTCAGCGCCTTTTGATAAAGTTTGTTATGTTGGCTGTGGAGTGACAACAGGCATTGGTGCTGTGATTAATACAGCAAAGGCTGAAGCAGGATGCAGAGCAGTAGTGTTTGGACTTGGTGGTATAGGCTTAAACGTTATTCAGGGATTAAAACTAATTGGTGCTGAAATGATTGTTGGTGTTGATTTAAATTCAGACAAAGAAATCTGGGGTAAAAAATATGGAATGACGCACTTTATAAATCCAAAAAATGTAAAAGGAAATTTAACTGATCACATTGTAGAAGTTACAGGAGGAGGAGCTGATTACAGTTTTGAGTGCATTGGAAATGTTGAGGTTATGAGAACTGCTCTAGAGTGTGCTCACAAAGGATGGGGTGAGAGTATTATAATTGGTGTAGCCGGTTCTGGTGAAGAAATTAGTACTCGACCTTTTCAACTTGTCACTGGTAGAACATGGAAAGGAACAGCTTTTGGCGGGGCGAGAGGAAGAACTGATGTACCAAAGATCGTAGACTGGTATATGGATGGAAAAATAGAAATTGATTCAATGATCACTCACGCCTTAAAATTTGAAGAAATAAACAAGGGATTTGATTTGCTCCATCAAGGAAAATCAATAAGGTCTGTAGTTATTTTTTAATGGAAGTTATAGATAAATTTCATTCACATGATGGTGAACAATTAATAGTCAAACATTATTCGTCTTCGAATAAATGTGAAATGAAGTTTTCATTATTTTTGCCTCCTGCATCAAGGTCAGGAAAAGTTCCAATCATATGGTATTTATCAGGTTTAACTTGCTCTCATGCGAACGTAACTGAAAAGGGTGAATATAGGCAGAAAGCATCTGAATTAGGAATAGCCTTTATTTGTCCTGATACTAGCCCCAGAGGCGACAACATACCTGATGAAAAAGATAATTGGCAATTTGGATCTGGTGCTGGGTTTTATGTAGATGCAACTCAAAATCCATATAATCGAAATTACAATATGTTTTCATATGTGACGGATGAATTACCAAAACTAGTATTTGAAAATTTCCCAGTTAAAGAAGAAACTCAGGGGATTATGGGTCATTCTATGGGAGGCCATGGTGCATTAATAACAGCATTGAACTATCCATATAAATTTAAATCTTGTTCTGCAATAGCTCCTATTGCTCAGCCATCAACTGCTGGATGGTCAAAAACTGCTTTTACCAAATATTTAGGTGAGGATACTACAAGTTGGAGGAAATATGATGCAACTTCATTAATTGAGGACGGACATAAATTTTCTAATTTTCTTATTGACCAAGGTTTAGACGATCCATTTTTAGAAGAAGGTTTAAAACCCAACCTCTTAAAAGAAATTTGTCAAAAACATAATCAAGAAATACTTTTAAGAATGCAAGAGTGTTACGATCACTCTTATTATTTTATATCAACTTTTATGAATGATCATATTAATTGGCATAATAATTTTTTTACTGAATAAATAATATAATTAATTTACTTCCACTTATATATGACAAATTTAACTCTAGATAATGCTATATTTTTAGTTAATCCAGTCTCTGGAAAATTATCATTAAATAAAAAAATTAATATTATTAACGAAATAATTAGAGGGTCTGATGCTACCGTTTTGGTAAGTGATTCAGTTAATGATGCGATTAGCAAATGTCAAAGTTCTATGATGGATAATAGAATTGTTGTTGCTTGTGGAGGTGATGGCTTTCAAAATATTATTGCACATCAAGCAATAAAAAATAAAGCCATTATGGCCATTTTGCCTTTTGGAAGAGGCAATGATTTTGCTCACTCTTTAAATATTAAATCATCAAAAGATTTAATAAATTCTTTTCTTTATCCTAAATTGTTTAACGCAAGATATATAAATGTAAAGTTTGATAATTATTCAAGAATAAGTTTAACTTGTGCAGGCGTTGGATTATTGAGTGAAGCTGCCTTTAGGGCTTCAAAAATACCAATTTTGAGAGGCATGCCTCTCTATACTATTGCAACATTAATAAGTTTTATAAATTTAAAAAATCATAAATACAAAATTTCATTTAATAATAATGTGATAAATGAAGAATTACTAATACTCGCTTCTGCAGCATCAAAATATACAGGAGGAGGAATGTTGATTGCTCCTGATGCACTTAAAGAAAACAAAAAGATTAATCTTCTATTTGCTCATAAGGCAAATCATTTTGACGCATTCAATTTATTAATGAAAGTATTTTCTGGTCAACACTTGCATCATCCATTAGTCAAAAGTTCACATTCTGAGCATGTTAAAATATCAACTAGTTCTAAAAATTCTTGGGCAGGTTTAGTTTATGGTGATGGAGAGTTTTTAGGCAATTTACCTGTCTCAACAAGTTTAGGAACTGAAAAATTATTAGTTTTAGTTCCTAAGATTTAATTTTTTATCCATTACCATAAACCAGATAGGAGGAATTAAAGCCATTAAAATCATTGTAGGATAATTAGCGGGCATTTCTTTTGGTTTTTCATCATGTGACAACAGGGGATACTCTTTATTCGCAATTGAGTGATGCTCAGAGTGCAAACCAAGATTAAATGTTGACCAATCAGCTATACTATGACGACTATTCCAAGAATGTGATTGATTATACTTTTCAAGTTTATTATCAATAATGTCTCTTTTAAGGCCATAATGTTGAATATATTCAACAACTTCTAATAAAATAATTGAAATTAAAGCATAAGAAAAAATAAAAATTATTCCCTTTAACCCAGCTAAGGCAAAGCAAGTTATTAATATAAATAAGTGAAAGAAGAAGTATTGGACCATTCTATTTTTATAATTCAAAATTGAACTATTTTTAGATAGTAATAGTTTTTTTTCTATAGACCATGCTGAAACAATACTTAGAAAAACACATCTTATAAAAAATGCATAAAAATTTTCACCCTTTCTTGCTGTCGCAGGGTCATGCGAGGTAGCTACATGCATATGATGACCATAAATATGTTCAATTCGAAAATGACTGTAAAAACAGACACTTAATAACATAACGCCTAAACCTCTTAAAAACTTAGATTTTCTATGAATAAACTCATGAGCGGTTGTAATCCCAACAGCTCCTCCTGTAATACCTGCACTTAAACCTATACAAAGTGCATCTATAACATCAGTACTGGCATCCTTAATTTTGAGCAAACTTAAAATTAGTAATAGAAGTATTGTTGGCACAACTGCTAAAAGCGCCGCACTATGTCCAATAGAATTAGTCAATTTAGATTTTGTCACACTCAATTTTGGCATAAAATAATCTATAATTGGGACTATTATTAAGACCCAAATAAATGGAATTACAAAAAAATTAGTTGAAAAAATAACGCAAATAAAGCTTGTTGTAATTATTGCAAATGGAAAAAACCAATAAAAGAGCATTGTATAATACTTTACCTAAGTTCCGCAAAATGTTCTAAAATTTTCATCTAAAACATCTGGTGGTTTGTAATAATTAATATATCTTTCTTTATACTTAAATGGATCTGATACTAATTTAAGCAAGTTAAAATACTTTGAAAAATTATCATTTTCTAATGCAAAATTAATTGCTTCTTCTACAAGGTGGTTCCTTGGAATTATTATCGGATTAGATTGTTTTAAATTTTCTGCGATCTGATTAACTGACTTTTTTTCTTTTTTTAGTCTTAATTTCCATTTGGATATCCATTTAGTAAAGTCTCTAGAATTGCCTGTAAACTTAGATAAGTTATTATCTATGTTTAATAATTCAAAATATAAATTTGAAAATGAGATTGTAAAGTCAAGTTCATCTCGTTTCATAATTTCAAAAAGTTCATTTTTTAATTTATTGTCATTTTCAATTTTGCTAGAAAAGCCTAATTTTTTAAAAATCTCTTTAGAAAAGTAGTTTTGATAAACTTCAGAATATTTATCTATTTCGTTTTGAGCTATCTTAATACTTTTTTCTTTTTCATCTGATAAAAATGGCAAAATGCAATTTGCTAATTGAGCTAAATTCCATTGGCAAATTAATGGTTGATTTTTATAACTATAACGTCCAAACGTATCTATTGAGCTAAACACAGTATTTTCATTGTATTTATCCATAAAAGCGCACGGTCCATAATCAATTGTATCACCTACAATCGAGCAGTTATCGGTATTCATAACACCATGTATAAATCCAACGCTCATCCATTTTGAAATGAGCTTAGCTTGAGCATCAATTACAAATTTTAAAAAACTTAAATATTTATTTTGATTATTAGTTATTTCTGGAAAATTTCTTTTTATTACGTAATCCATTAATTCTTTAACAAGGTTATATTTTCCCAGTGATGCAAAATACTGAAATGTTCCTACTCTTATGTGACTTTTTGCTACTCTAGTAATGATAGCTCCAGGAAATACTTTTTCCCTGTAAACATTCTCACCTGTTTTTGCAATAAAAAGAGCAAGTGTTGTTGGTATGCCTAATTGATACATCGCCTCACTCATTAGATATTCACGTAAAACAGGCCCTAAAGCAGCTTTACCGTCACCATTTCTTGAAAATGGTGTTAATCCAGAACCTTTTAATTGAATATCCCATCTTTCATTGTTTTGATCTAAGATTTCACCTAACAGAATTGCTCTGCCGTCACCAAGACGAGGTACCCAATTTCCAAATTGGTGTCCTGCATAAACCATAGCTAAGGGATTTGAGTTTCTAATAACTTGCTTTCCTGTGAAACATTCTAAGCCTTCAATACTTTCTATCCAAGATATTTTAATTCCTAATAAGTTAGATAATGACTTATTAAATGATATAAGTTCCGGTTTAGGTGGTTTAGATGGAATGACATTTTCATAAAAATCAGTATTTAATTTATGAAAACTATTTTCAAACTTGATCATAATTTATAATGTTTTACATTAAACATTAATAAAATAGTAAAAGGTTTCTGAAATTACAAACCCAAAAAAATTTTTAACTGAGGTATATAAATATAAATCAAACAAAGAAACACAAGATTTATACGAAAAGTGGTTTATGTCTTACGATGATGAACTGAAATCAAATAATTATTCAACTCCAAAGCGATGTGCTAAAGCATTAAAAAAATATCTCACAGACTCAAATTCTCATATACTTGATATTGGATGCGGTACTGGTTTGTCAGGTCAGGAAATAATAAATGTTGGTTTCAAAAATGTTGATGGTACTGATTTTTCAGATAAAATGCTTTATGAAGCCAAGAATAAAAACATCTATAAAAGACTTTTTAATTTAGATTTAAATAGTAATTTTTACAATGTAAATTTTAATTACAATGCTATTGTTGCAGCAGGTATAATTAGTCCACATCATGCAAATCCAAGTTGCCTAGAAAAATGTTTAAATATTCTTTGTAATTCAGGTTTACTAATTTTCTCTTTGAACGATCATGCAGTTGAAAACAAGAATTTTATGGATAAAATTTTTATGATAGTTGATAAAAATTTTGAGATTTTAGAAAAGACTTATGGCGACCATTTGCCAGGAATAAAACTTAACTCATTTGTTTATGTTATTAAAAAATTAAAAATAAAAAAATATTGATAAATTAGTATTTATTTCTTGATAAATTTTAAAAAGTTAATTAAACAAGCTTCAATTCACACAACAAATAGGTTTTTAACCATCTGGTGAGCAATTGCTTGTATTTGTTGGAGGTTTAACCAGAAAAGGAAAAATTATGACAATGCCCTCTTTTACAATAAGACAACTTCTTGAATCTGGAGTTCATTTCGGTCATCATACTCGAAGATGGAACCCAAAAATGACACCATATATCTTTGGTGTAAGAAATAATATACATATTATTAATTTAGAAGAAACAGTTCCTCTTTTATCACAGGCTTTATCTGCAATAAGAGAAGTAGCAGCCTCTGGAGGGAGAATATTATTTGTTGGTACTAAAAAATCTTGTTCAGAAATTATTGCTGAATCAGCAAAATCATGCGGTCAATACTATGTTAACCACAGATGGTTAGGCGGAATGATGACTAATTTTTCGACGGTTTCTAACTCTATTAAGAGGCTTAAAGAATTAGATGAGAAGTTAGATAGTGAAGAAATTAATGTTTTATCAAAAAAGGAAGTGCTCAAAATGACACGAGACCGCGATAAGCTCAATAATTCTTTGGGAGGCATTAAGGAAATGGGCGGTTTACCTGATATGCTTTTTGTAATTGATACTATTAAAGATTCAATAGCGATAAGTGAAGCAAAAACTCTAAATATCCCTGTAGTAGCAGTTTTAGATACAAATTCCAATCCTGATGGCATTGATTACCCAATACCAGGTAATGATGATGCTTTAAGAGCTGTAACATTATACTGTAATTTAGTATCGGAATCTATTATTGATGGATTGCAAGCTGAAATGCTTAAGCAAGAAAAGGATTTTGATCCTATTGAGAAACTTCCAGAACAAATTGACAAAGAATCATCTAATAATGAAGCGTCTGAGAGTAATAAAGATACAGTTAATGAAACAAAAGAGCCTTCATCAAAAAATGAAATTAAAGATGAACTTCCTTATGAAGAGGAAAAGGTAAATAATAGTGATGAAAAGTTAGAAATAATCCAAAAAAAGAATATTAATGAAAAAATAAAAAAAGAAAATGATAAAAAAGATAACAAAACACTTTCAAAAAATATAGTAAAACCTAAGGATGATAAAAAATCATTAGAAAAAGTTGAAAAGTCCGAAAAAAAATCATCAAAAAAAGAAACTACAAAAAAAAGTGTAAAAAATGATGAAAGTACTTCTAATAAGAAAAAAACTAAACAAGTTAAGGCTGAAATAATTGATAATGAAGTGGAAAAGGAATTGAAAACAACTTCAAAGTCTAAATCGCCTAAACCAAAAAAATAAACCTCTCTCAATACCAAAGGAATAAAAAATGTCAATTACTGCACAAATGGTTAAAGAATTAAGAATTAAGTCAAGTGCCGGAATGATGGACTGCAAAAAAGCTTTATCTGAAACTAACGGTGATATGGATGCAGCGATTGATTGGTTAAGAAAAAAAGGACTTGCAACTGCATCTAAAAAATCTGGTCGTGTTGCCTCTGAAGGTTTAATCGGGATTTGTATTGAAGATAATTTTGGTTCTATTGTTGAAGTCAATTCAGAGACTGATTTTGTAGCTAGAAATGTCGAGTTTCAAGAATTTGTTAGCTCTGTTGCTAAAATTTCGCTAAACAATAAGGGTGATCTAGATGATATCTTGAAATCAAAATATTTAAATTTTGATAAAAGTGTTCAGGAAGTTCTCACGGATAAAATTGCTAAGATTGGTGAAAACATGTCTTTAAGGAGAACTAACGTCTTATCAGTTTCAAATGGAATTATAGCTGGTTATATTCATAATAGTGTGAAAGATAATCTAGGAAAAATAGGAGTTCTTATATCACTAGAGTCAAATGCTGATAAATCTGCATTAAAACAACTTGGTAAAGAATTATCAATGCATATTGCTGCAACTTCACCTTCAAGTATTTCCGTTAACGACCTATCCTCGGATATTGTTGAAAGAGAGAGAAGTGTTTTGATTGATCAAGCAATGTCATCAGGAAAACCAGAAGATATTGCAAAAAAAATGGTAGAAGGAAGACTAAAAAAATTCTACTCAGAAGTTGTTTTGTTAGAGCAAACATTTGTTATGGATGGCGAAACAAGAGTTGTTGATGCTATAACTAAACTTTCAAAAGAACTTGGTGCTGATATTCAAATTAAAGATTTTATTAGATTTAATTTGGGTGAAGGGATTGAGAAAGATAATAAAAATTTTGCTGATGAAGTGGCAGAGCAATTATCAAATTAATAAATTAATCAATGTTTATTTATTTAAAAATATATTACCTTTTTATAAACCACTGTTTTTAATGATGCATGAAACTAAAGTATAAAAGAGTTTTACTTAAAATTTCTGGTGAAGCCCTCATGGGTGATGAATCATTTGGGATTGATCCATCAACCGTTTCTAGAATAACCAAGGAAATACAGACTGTTGTAAAACTAGGTGTTGAAGTATGTTTGGTTGTAGGTGGAGGTAATATTTTTAGAGGCATTTCAGCTGAAGAGGCAGGGATTGAAAGAACTACTGGTGACTACATGGGAATGTTAGCAACGGTAATGAATGCTCTTGCGATACAAAATGCTTTAGAGTTAATTGGCATTGATACAAGAGTTCAATCAGCACTTCCAATTACATCTGTTTGTGAGACCTACATTAGGAGAAGAGCTGAAAGACATTTAGAGAAAGGTAGAGTAATAATTTTTGCTGCTGGTACAGGAAATCCATACTTTACTACTGACACAGCAGCAGCACTGAGAGCTTCAGAAATGAAATGTAATGCAATGTTTAAAGCAACAAATGTCGATGGAGTATATTCTTCTGATCCGAAAAAAAATAAAAACGCCACTAGATATGAAAAGCTTAAATACATGGATGTGTTAGGAAAGGATCTAAAAGTTATGGACGCTGCAGCGATTTCTTTAGCTCGAGAAAATAATGTACCTGTTATAGTCTTTTCAATTCATGAAATAGGTGCTTTTTCAAAAGTTGTTTCTGGTGATGGAAAATTTACTATAATTCAGTAATTGAGGAGTAATAATATGTCATTTGATGAAAGTGATCTTAGAAGAAGGATGAATGGTGCAATAAATTCTCTCAAGGAAGAATTTATTGGCTTAAGAACTGGCAGGGCTTCAACAGCACTTTTAGATACCCTTAAAGTTGATGCATATGGCAGTAAAATGCCGATTAATCAAGTAGCTTCGTTAAGCACACCAGAAGCTCGTTTAATATCGATACAAGTTTGGGACCAGTCTATGGTTAATTCAATCGAGAAATCTATAAGAGAATCCGATCTTGGACTTAATCCTCAGACTGAGGGAAGTTCTATCCGCATTCCTATACCGGAACTATCCCAAGATAGAAGAATTGAATTAGTTAAAGTAGCTGGAAAGTATTCAGAACAGGCTAAAATTTCTATTAGAAATGTTAGAAGAGATATTATAGAAAGTATAAGAAAGCTTGAAAAAGAAAGTGAAATTAGTGAAGATGAAAAAAGAGATTCTGAAACAAAAATTCAACTTATTACTGATGAATTTATAAAAGAAATTGATGATATGTTAGATCAAAAAGAAAAAGATATAAAGAGCGTTTGAGCTTGAATTAGGTTTAAGTAAATTAATTACAATAATTTAATAGTCCGTTCTTTTTCCGTAG
>CACMFN010000028.1 GCA_902612965.1 uncultured SAR116 cluster alpha proteobacterium
CATCTCCACTAAAGCACGATCATCCAATGCTAGATGGAGCAATGAGGTTTGCCCGAAAAGGACAGCCTGTATTTGTAACTCCGTTTACACTGGCAGGAGCAATGGCTCCTGTGACTATGACTGGAGCAGTTGTTCAATCTTTAGCTGAGGGTCTTGCAGCAATTGCCTTGCTTCAATACATTAACCCTGGCACACCATGTGTTTTTGGAACTTTTACTTCAAATGTTGATATGAAAAGCGGAGCACCTGCTTTTGGGACACCTGAGTATATCAGAGCCACCCAAATAACAGGTCAAATGGCTAGGTACTATGGATTACCTTTAAGGGCCTCCAATGCTTGTGCTGCTAATGCGCCAGATGGTCAAGCTATATGGGAAAGTTTAAATAGTCTCTGGGCTGCAAGTACCGGTGGAGTAAACGTTGTATATCATTCCGCTGGTTGGTTAGAGGGTGGCTTAATAGCAAGTTATGAAAAATTTGTTATGGACTGTGAAGTCTTGCAGCAATTTCAAAGATATTTTGATCCAGTAATTTCTGATGTTGGTCAAGATTCCTTAGCTGTAAATGCAATAAAAGAAGTTGGGCCAAATGGACATTTTTTTGGATGTGATCATACACAAGAACGGTATACTAACGCTTTTTATTCTCCATTTTTGTCAGATTGGCGAAATTATGAGGCTTGGGAGCAAGACGGCGCTGAATGGACGCATCAGCGTGCAAACAAAATATGGAAAGATATACTAAAAGAATTTGAAGCTCCTAAAATAGATATTGCTGTAAAAGATGAGCTAAAGTCATTTGTAGAAAAAAGAAAATCTGAGGGTGGAGTAAAAACTGATTTTTAAATTATAAAATGGAAAAGTTAGAAAATTATATATCCTTAGAAAAGCTTGAAGTTGTTTGCAACTCTATAGAAGAAGCTCATGGGCTTCCAAATGAATGCTATCTTGAAGGTGGCTATACAAAATTTGAGCGGAAATTACTATTTGAAGACAAATGGGTTGTAATTGGTGTAGCTAGCAATCTCAAACAAAAAGGTGAAGCAGTACCGTTCAATTTACTAGGTATACCTCTTATTATTTTAAAAGATAAAAATGATAAAATTAGAGTGTTTCATAATGTATGTAGTCATAGAGGCTATAAATTACTTAATGAGCCATGCAAAATAAAAAATGCTTTAAGATGTCCCTACCATTCATGGGCTTATGATTTAAACGGGAAATTAGTATCCACTCCACATATCGGTGGTATGGATAAAAATGATGCAGATGGATTTGTAAAAAGCAGAAGTGATTTAATTGAAGTACGTTCATACGTTTGGCTTGATATGATATTTATAAATATATCGGGAAATCAAATCCCATTTGATAAATATATTGAACCTCTTGAAAAGAGGTGGTCAAAGTTTTGGACTAAAGAGGATCAAAATCTTATAACGCATGCAGAAGATAACGGATATTTCCTTTTAGAAGCAAAATGCAACTGGAAATTTGCGATAGAAAATTACTGTGAAAGTTATCATCTGCCGTGGGTTCATCCTGGCCTTAACTCTTATTCAAAACTTGAAGATCACTATCACATACAAGGTTTGCCAAATAGATTTGCTGGTCAAGGCACGCTGGTTTACAATCCAAGATTTGTGGGAGGAAAAATATTTCCAAATTTTCCAAACTGGCCAAGTGACAAAGAAGAGATTGCAGAATATGTAGCTCTTTTCCCGAATGTGATGTTGGGTATTCATAAAGATCACTACTATGTTTATTGGCTAGAACCTGTAAGTTATAACTATACAAAAGAGCATATGGATATTTATTATGTTGGGGAAAGAGCAGCGAAATCAGATGAATATATGTCTCTTAGGAAACAAAATTATAAACAGTGGCATAGTATTCAATCAGAAGATCTAAGAATAATTGAAGGTATGCAAGATGGGAGGCAATCTCCAGCTTTTAATGGAGGGAATTTTTCTCCTGTTATGGATAATCCAACTCATCATTTTAATAAGTGGGTTGCTCAAGAATTACTGTCTACTAATTAATTTCACTTAAGAAAGTTAATCATGATAAGTCTCAATGCTTTTTTCTTAGTTTTGATAGCAGCATTTTTACATGCTCTTTGGAATTCTTTTGTTAAGGGTAATAAAAGAAAAGCAACAGTAATGATTTTAATCGTTTTGTTGCATTTTCTATTTGGAGTGGTTTTAAGTTTATTTTCGAGTTTCCCATCTGTTGAAGCATGGCCATTTCTAATTGTGTCAGTTTTTGTTCACGTTTTATATTTTTACTTTTTGTTTCAAAGCTATAATTGGGGAGACTTAAGTGAGGTATACCCTTTAATGAGGGGTATCGCACCATTATTAGTAACTTTGGGAGCCTTCTTGTTTATTGGAGAGCTTCCAGTTGGAAAAGGTCTAATCGGGATAATTTTTATTTCTGTGGGAATAATTATACTCTCAGTATATGGGTTATTTAATGCAGTTACGTATAAATCATTATACTTTGCTATCCTTACTGGGTTATGTATTGCATCTTATAGTTTGCTTGATGGAATAGGCGCAAGAGAGGCAAAGACAGCGTTAGGCTATGCAGGTTGGTTATTTATTCTTGAAGGTGTCTTTGGCTTATCAATGTTTTGGATTTTATCAAAAAAAGATTTTTTTTCTATTGATAAAAAGACACTTTTTATAGGAAGTTTTGGCGGCTTATTATCTTCTATTGCTTATGCAATTGTTATTTATGTGAAAGTTACTTCTCCATTAGGTTTAGTTTCCTCCTTAAGAGAAACATCTGTCATATTCGCATCATTAATTGGCTTAATTATATTTAGAGAAAAACCATGGCATTTACGGATTGTAGCTGCAATAGCAGTCACAATTGGGTTGATTTTTATTTCTCTTTCTAGATGATTACTTTTTTTGATTATTCTGTTAGTTTATTTAATAAACTAAATAATTTCATTGGAGATTAATTGTATGTCGCCAAAGCTTGGAACAATTGAAGAATTACCAAAAGAGTATCTTGATAAATTAGAAGAAGCTGGTGTGGCTCCACTTTGGCCAATGATGAGAAATGTTTTACCTCATAATTTACCCAAGCCAGTTACAAAATCAGGTTTTTGGAATTATGGTAAAGTAAGAGAACTCTTATTGAGAGCTGGTGAATTAACTCCAGTAGAAAAAGCAGAGAGAAGGGTACTTGTTCTATCAGATCCTGGTCGTGGTGTTGGTTCAATGCAAGCAACGTCATCGATTTATTTAGGCATGCAACTTCTTTTACCTGGTGAAACAGCTCCTGCACACCGGCATACTCCTTCTGCTGCAAGAATTATTATCGAAGGAGAGGGTGGATATACAGTTGTAAATGGGGAAAAACTTCCAATGGAAGAAGGTGATTTGGTTCTTACACCTGGGGGTGAATGGCATGACCATGGGCATGAGGGTGATAAACCAGTTATATGGTTAGATGCTTTAGACTTGCCACTATTTGTTTATTTAGAGGGTTCGTACTCTGAAGAAACTGAGTTGCAAACACCAAAAAATAAACCTGATACTAGCCAGCTTGAATATTTATCTTCAGGCTTGGTTCCAGTTACTTCAGGAAAAAGATCTTCAATTAAATATCCAATGATGAGATTTCCGTGGGAAAAAACGAAAGAAGTTTTAGAAAAATTATCAAATAACTCCAGTGATAAAATACTTTCTGTTGATTATGTAAATCCAGAAAATGGTCAAAGTGTTCTCCCAACAATGGGTTTTACTGGAACCATGCTTAAACAAGGAAAAATTAAAATTGATAAAATTTCATCAATTTCTTCAGCATTTCATATAATAAAAGGTAAGGGAGAAACTAAGGTTAATGGAAAAACAATAACTTGGTCAGCAAAGGACACTTTTACAGCTCCTGTTTTTTCAGAAATTGAACACTCCATAGAAGAAAATACATTCTTAATACATATTCATGATAAACCGCTTCAAGAAAAACTTGGATACTTTGAAGAAAGATCAATTTAAAAATTAGGTAATTTTTGATGTTTGAGTTTTATGGTTATTTTAGAAGTTCAGCAGCTTATAGATGTAGAATTGCATTCAACCTTAAAAATGTTGATTACAAATTTATTCCGATTCACCTTAGGAAGGATGGTGGACAGCAATTCAGTCCAGAATATAAGAAAATCAATCCTCAATCTTTAGTTCCTTCATTAAAGGAAAATGATTTCTCTTTGTCTCAATCTTTAGCAATTATTGAATGGTTGGAGGAAAAATACCCAGAGCCTAATTTATTACCTCAAGATATTAATATGAGAGCTAAAGCACGAGCATTTTGTCTTACAATTGCGTGTGAAATTCATCCATTTCAAAATTTAAGGGTACAAGAATTTATTAGAGAAGAATTCAATCAAAATGACGAAAAAATTGAAAAATGGTTAACGCGTTGGATGGGTGGTGGACTAACTGAATGCGAAGAAATATTATCTAATTTAAATTCTCAATATAAATTTTGTTTTGGAAACAAACCTAGTATTGCTGATATATTTCTTGTTCCTCAAATATTTTCTGCTAATAGGTTTAAAATCGATATTTCAAAGCTTACAAATCTAAAAAAAATATTTGAAAACTGCAGCCAATTAGAAGCATTTAAAAATGCACATCCTTCAAATCAACCTGATAGCGAATAATAATGAGCACTTTACAAAATAGATTTATCATTGTTGGAGGAGGAATTGGTGGTTTAGCTACTGCACTTGGACTTGCCAAGCATGGCGTTAGATCAATTGTTTTAGAAAAAGCTCCTAAGTTAGGTGAAATTGGTGCAGGTATTCAATTAGGACCTAATGCTTTCCATGGGCTTGATTATTTAGGAGTGGGTGATAAAGCGCGCAAAATGTCGGTTTATATTGATGACTTGATTTTAATGGACGCAATAAATGGTGATGAAATCACCCGTATTGAATTAGGTGATAAATTCAGGAATAGATTTAAAAACCCTTATGCAGTTGTTCATAGAGGTGATTTGCACGGTGTTTTTTTAAATGCATGTAAAGAAAATAATTTAATAGAAATGAGCACAAACACAAATATTATTTCTTACGAGCAAAACTCTAATGGTGTATTTGCAATTTCAAATGATGGAAACAAAATTAATGGGATTGCATTGATAGGGGCTGAAGGTCTCTGGTCAAAAATTAGAGCACACTTAGTTGGTGATGGACCTCCAAAAGTTTCAGGTCATACAACATATAGATCGGTGATACCAATCGATCAAATGCCGGAAGAATTAAGATGGAATGCTGCAACACTCTGGGCAGGTCCAAAATGCCATATTGTTCACTACCCTATTCATGGTGGAAAATCTTTTAATCTCGTTGTTACCTATCATAATGATGCTTTAGAACCAGTGGCTGGAAAACAAGTTTCAAAAGATGTGGTCAGAAAAGGCTTTGAACATGTAAATTCAATTGCTAAACAAATTATTGAAAAAGGAAAAGATTGGAAACTTTGGGTTCTATGTGATCGAGACCCTGTCACAAATTGGGTTGATAGAAAAGTAGCAGTGTTAGGAGATGCTGCTCATCCAATGTTACAATATTTAGCCCAAGGTGCATGCATGGCGATTGAGGATGCTGTATGCTTATCTGAAGAAGTTAAAAATGAAAAAGAAAATATAGAGCAAGCATTAATTAACTATCAAAATAAACGGATGCTTAGAACTGCAAGAGTCCAATTACATTCAAGAGAGATTGGAAAACATGTATACCACGCAGATGGAGTACATGCTTTATTAAGAAACCAAATCATGAAATCAAAAACTCAAGAAGATTGGTATAATGATATCGAATGGTTATATGGAAGAACAGGGCTCGATAATTGAATCAAACAAGATTTAAGACTGTATCGTGTATTGCTTTTTTTGTATTAAAAAGGTCTTCATCAGATATAGCTAAGCTTGGATATATTTTTGCAGATGATTTAAAAATTCCTCTCATCCTAAGACCTTTATTGAATAATGCGTTAAGTTTTATGTCTGCTTTTTTTGTATCTCTATAATTTTTAACATCTTGATCCAAAAAAAGAACATCAAATAAAGTTGGATCACCTACAATTCTATGTCCAATATTTGCATTTTTTAAATTCTCATTTAAACAATTCATAATTTCATTGCCGCATTTGCGAAGTTTATCAAACATATTTTCTCGTCTTAGAACTTCCATTGTTTTTAACCCAGCCGCTGAAGCAATTGGATTTCCTGAAAGTGTTCCAATTTGCATTAACCATTTATCCTTGCCTACTTTATTTTGATCAAAATGTGACATTATTTCATTTGAACCTGCAATTGCAGCAAGTGGGAAACCACCCCCAATGATTTTCCCAAGTGTACATAAATCTGGTGTTACATTATATTTCTCTTGTGCTCCTCCATACGCTAATCTGAAACCTGTAACAATCTCATCAAATATTAAAAGAATATTATTTTTATCACAAAGGCTTCTCAGCCCTTCAAGAAATCCAGGCTCTGGAGGTATGATCCTCTGAAGAGGTTCTACTATTATTCCAGCAATTTCATCTTTTAATTCTGTAATTATAGAATTTATAAAATCAATATCGTTAAAAGGAGCAATTAATATATCTTTTTCAATATTTTTAGGTATTCCAGCACTATCAGGAACAGGTTGAGGAAAATTAACTAAGTTTGAGGGAGATAAACTCATTTGTGCTTCTGCACTCATTCCGTGGTAACCACCCTCAAATTTTATAATTTTATCTTTGCCTGTAAATGCTCTTGCTAATCTCATAGCATACATATCTGCTTCACCTCCAGAGCTAACAAAGCGAACTTGCTCAGAAGATTTGACCGCTTTACAAATTTCTTCAGCTAACTCTATACCCTTAGAATTATTTGCAAAAAAGGTTAAACCATTAGGTAACTGTTCAAAAATTGCTTCCATAACCTCTGGATGCCCATGTCCAAGAAGCATTGGGCCAGAACCAATCAGATAATCAATATATTCATTATTATTTTCATCCCAGACTTTACTACCTTTGCCGCGTTTAATTATTATGTCATTTTCAAAATTACCAAAACCTGCAGCTGGAAGTACTTCTTTAGCCCTATTAATCCAATCTTCTTGGGTATTAATTTTTTTCATATTATTTAATTTTCAGTTTATTAATTTAATCAATAATACATATAGGTATTTATTCATAATAAAAAAAAGCCTGCTGAAAAGCAGGCTTTTATATGATTAGAATTTTATTTTATTATAACGATATTTAGTCTCTAATCATGTAGGCAGTAACACCAATTTCAACTTTATCAGTGCCTTCTTTCTCTGCTTCTTCACTTATTCTTATACCAATTGTACTTTTGAGAACAGACCATACAATAAACGAAGTTACGAAAACAAATATATTAACAGCTAAAATTCCAATTACTTGTGCTCCTAACGAAACTTCAGTATTAGAAATAACAACTGCTAATGTGCCCCAAATACCAGCAAACATGTGGACTGGAATAGCTCCTACAACATCATCAATCTGCATTCTTATCAATAATTGAGAACCGAATACAACTATAGCACCTCCAATTCCACCTACAATAATCGCTATAATTGGTGAAGGCATTAGTGGCTCTGCAGTTATCGCAACAAGACCACCTAAAGCACCGTTAAGCATTTGTACAACATCAGTTTTACCATAAACCACTCTTGTAAGACCAGCTGCTACAACAACACCGGCTGCTGCTGCTAGGTTAGTATTCATAAAAATTCTTGCTACAGAGTTAACATCATCAAATGAACCCATAGCTAATTGTGATCCACCATTAAACCCAAACCAACCGAGCCATAATATAAATGTTCCTAAAGTTGCAAGCGGTATAGAAGATGCTGCATAAGGCTCTAATGGTTCAACTTGTCCATTTTTAAATCTGTTTAATCTTGGACCAAGTATAATAGCTCCAGCAAGTGCAGCTGCACCTCCAGCACTATGAACTAGTGTTGATCCAGCAAAATCTGAAAATCCTAAAGCGGCTAAATAACCTCCGCCCCATTGCCAGCCCATTTCAATTGGGTAAATAATACCTGTTAAAATTGCAGCAAAAATGAAAAATGGCCATATTTTTATTCTTTCGGCTAAAGTTCCTGATACGATTGAAATTGTAGCAGCACAAAAAACCATCTGGAAAAACCAATCAGATGTATCAGAATATCCTGTAGATATATCACTAGCATCACTCCACGGCGTAAAGGTCCCAATAAAACCTCCTTCAGATATTCCATAAGCTAGATTGTAACCACATAACCAAAACATAATTCCAGCAATGGAATATAATCCAATATTTTTTGCGGCTATTGTTGAAACACTTTTTGAGGTAACTAACCCTGATTCAAGCATACAAAAACCAGCTGCCATCCACATAACTAGAAAACCACACATTAAGAAAAGTAAGCTATTTAAGATATATGCTGTCTCTTCTGAAACATCAGCTTTAGCCATAAACGAGAAAAAAACTGTTCCTAAAAAAGCAGTTATAAATAATAATTTTAGTTTAGACATATAAACTCCATAATAATTGCATTATTAAATGCATTAATTTAATTTAATCATGCTCAGTTAGGATATTAATAAGATCCGCGTTCCTTCAGTATGAAACCTACTTCCGACCCCCAAAAGGGATTGAACGATTTTTAACCATGCATGCGTTCCTTCGACATTTGTCTACTTCCGTCCCTAATATGGGATGAACGATGGATTGTTTTATATCAAATTAATAAATTTCTTGAATTACGTTTTAGTAATTGCTGAATTGCTGTTTTTGCATAAAAAAATTAAACTTTAGCAGCACCTTCTGCTAAAACTTTTAATTTTTCATATGCTATATCTGGGTCAATGGTTCCGAAACCTGCAAATGTCCCAAAACCGCAATCACTGCTTCCAATAACTCTTTCATTACCTACAATATTGGTGAAATTTTTAAGTCTTTGCACAACTAAATTTTGATGCTCCACAAAGTTTGTTGTTGTATCAATCACACCTGGCATAAGAATTAAATCATCAGGTATTAAATTCTTTTTTTCTTCAAATACTTCCCACTCATGCGCATGCCTAGGATTAGCTGCTTCAAAAAGAATATGACCTGTTTTAACATTCATTAAAGTTTCAAACATTTTAGATATTGAAATATCACATACATGAGGCCCTTCATAATTTCCCCAACAAATATGAATTCTTATTTTATCTTTTGGTATATTTCTTAAAGCGTTATTGAGCGATTCTATATTTATAGATGCAATTTTAACAAATTCATCATCAGTCATATCATTAAAAAGCATATGTCTTGACAATGCAAGGTCAGGACAATCTATTTGCAAGTCTAAACCAGATTTAACAATCATTTCATATTCAGATTGCATTAAATTAGAGAGAGCTTCTAAATAATCCTCTCTTGATGGATAATAATCATTTTGCAAAAACAAAGATATTACACCTGGTGATGCTGCATTCATGAAACCTTTTTTAATATCATTGCGTCGCAAAGCCTTTTTTAGATTATCTATATCTTTAATTAAATCATCATTTTTCTTAGGTTCTAATTTACTCACACACATTGGTCTTGCATATTTAGGGGTGCCGCCATCATTAGCAAGTTTTTGTAAATAATTAGGAAATTTTTTCAAATCTGCTGGTGCGTTTCTTGGGCTGTCTCCTGCAAAACCATGATATCTATCTTTCACATAAGTTGCGTAAGAAATTTTTGATGTTTCCCCATCAGAAACAATTGTTATTCCTGCTTTTTTTTGCCTTCTGACAGTATCATTAACAGCCTCGGTCATTACTTGATCGAATTCAATTTCGTTATAATCTTCACCTTTTTCTCTTGCAAAAATATAGTCAACTACTTTTTGGCTGCGTGGAAGTGATCCTACATGTGAAGTTTGAATAGCCATTATTGTCTCCAAGTAGGTCCAGCAGGGTCATCAGTAGCAATTATTCGGTATAATGCAGCTTCACCAGTCATTGAGCTTTCTAAATTGTGTTCTAAGCTTTCAGGAAAGGTAATCGTATCTCCAGAATTTAAAATTAAAGTATTTTCATTCCAAGTAATTTTCCAGCTGCCTTTAACTGGCATATACACAGCTGGCTTTTTATATAAACAAATCTCTTTTTTTGAATTTTCAGTTATAAAATCAACTTCAAAACCTGGCTTATCTCTTAACTTGCCATTCTCACCAATTACTTGAGCAGTACTATTATATGATAATGACCTCAAGTCTAAATATCTAGCTACATGATTATTTATTATAATTGATGTTTCAGGTTCATCGAACATTTTAATCTCTTCCTCTGTAAGAACTGGCATAGGTGTTGAACCACTAGGGAGATTTTCACCTTTTTTTGTGTCATACAATTTTCCTTTGTTGGATAAAATTAAACCATGTTCTTTTGCCTCTTCAATTACCTGAGGCGCCCATATAACTCCACCTCCGGCGTCATCCCCACCCAAGACAGCCATTATCATACCATAATCAACACCAACATTTTCAAAACCTCTAAATATACCAGTTGGAATGTTTATTATATCTCCTTTTTCTAACACAACTTCTCCTGCCGTGCCCCATCTTCCCCAGAAAAATCTCCATCTTCCTGACAAAACAAAAAATACTTCAGCAGTTCTATGACTGTGAAGAGAATTCCGGCATTTGGGAGGTTGGCCTGCGGCACCTATATTAAAGCCATGTGGAATATTAATATGTACATGCTGGTCTGCACTCTCTGATACCCCACTACCTATAATTGTAAAATTTTCTTTTTGGTTTGAACCTGGTGTATGTGCATCAATAAATGCTGTCTTGCATGGTTTTAATTCGCCATATCTTACTAATCTTTTCTTTATTTCACTTAATTCCATCTTTTTCTCATTTCATTCACTAAAGTTTAATCGGCTAAAATTTGCTTCCAAATAGCTACTTCATCATATAGACAATACTCTCTCCTTATCCCACGTGGGCCAAATTCCACATGGGAAATCCCCAATATATAAACTTCATTATTTGTTGGCTCACCAAATATACCATTTCCATTATGTCTACCCTTCAAACTCCATCGGATGGCTGCTCTTGGTGATAAATATTCGTCCACTCTGCCAATACGATGCTCTATCCTAAAAACTGAATCAGAAAATGCCTTTCTTAAGTTTTCCCAAAAAGTTTTTACTGAAACAAATGAATGCCCTGTTACACCTCCTGGGTATTCAGTTTGCACTGCTCTATCATAATGTTTTTCGATTTCAGCATATTCACTACACATGATCATATTTAAGATTTTTTCATATTCTAAGCCCCATTGATTGTCATTTCCCATACCTATGTAAGGGCCCTCTATATCAATTTTGTCTGAAAAAGGGATTATTTGATTATTGTTTTGCTTTTCTTT
Source organism: uncultured SAR116 cluster alpha proteobacterium (assembly GCA_902612965.1). Classification (GTDB taxonomy): domain Bacteria; phylum Pseudomonadota; class Alphaproteobacteria; order Puniceispirillales. The sequence continues at coordinate 11,429 of CACMFN010000028.1, forward strand.
TTTTATTAAATCCTTGGCATATTCTTCTGGTTTCCATCCAAGTTGTCTAACAATTGCTCCTTGATCTCGTACTAACCACTCATCGTTTATTTGATTATTAATTGCATGGCAGTCTGCAATAACTCTATAAACAAGTTTCTTTCCAGTGGCATTGCCAAATACGCCTGTTCCATTATGGGTTGCTGTTGAAAGTATTCGATGTGAACTTAACATGCCATCATTGGGGTTGCCTGACCAAATTACATCCTCTCCTAGTAATTCTCTATCTGGAAATTCTTTCAGAGTATTTTTTGTCGCGTTTATAACCTTTTTATTTCCAATTACTATACCTTCTGGTGAACGCACAATTATATCGTCACTATAATAATGATTAAGTGTTTCAATTCCTCTTTGTTCCCATATCTCATTAGTAATGCCTAATATATAAGCAGGAAAATCTTTAAATTTATTATCGAACCCTTGCATATTATTTTTTTCTCGTGGAACCTCTAACTATAATTGGACTATCTAGTTTTAATTTAATTGGAGATTGATCTTTTCTTTCAATTCTTTCAATAAGAATTTTAACAGTTTCTTTAACCATTTGATCAGCATCTTGCTTAACTGTTGTAAGATTATAAGAGGGCCAGTTTGATAAAGGTACATCGTCATAACCAACAACAGACACATCTTCTGGTATTTTAAGGTTAAATTTATATCTAATTACATCCATAGCAGCGAACGCCATATGATCATTCGCAACAAATAATGCATCAGGGATAGATTTGTTTTTAAATAATTTATAAGTTGCACTTTGAGCTTCATCAAATTTGAAATTTCCAACTTCACGTGAAAAAAGTGAAATGCCATTCTCATTTAATTTTGTGACAAAACCAAACTCTCTATCTCTTTGTGTTGAGGCACCTTCCCAACCAGCTATGTAAGATATCCTTTTATGTCCTAAACTGATTAATAGATCAGCCACTTTCTCCCCACCCTCAATATTATCAGATGTAACAGATGACAATGATGAATCATCCTGATCTCGATTAAACAATACTATAGGAATACCTGCTTCTTGGCACCTAGTTGCGAGGCTTGATGACATTGCTACAGAGGCTACAATAATTCCATCAACCTGATAATCCAGTATTTCAGAAAGAACTTTATCTATATCACCCGCTGTTTTAGATGCCATGAAAACGAGTACATGATAGCCCTCCAGCTGAAGAGTGTTAGAGATTTTTTCTACAGCTTCTGGGTAAAAATAATTATCTAAATATGCAACCACCAAACCGATTATTTTTGATTTTCCTGTTATCAAAGATCGAGCTAAAACATTAGGTCTGTATCCCAAAAGATCAGAAGCAACCTTTACCTTTTCTGCAGTTTTTTTGGACACACTTGCACCAGGTGTATAATATCTTGAAACTGCTGACTGGCTTACCCCAGCTGCTTTTGCAACATCTATTGATGTAATGCTTTCCTTACTCATTAACCTATGGTCCATCCACCATCAATCATTAGAGAAGATCCAGTTACAAGTGAGGAAGCATCAGACGCTAGATAAACCACAGCACCCATAATATCCTCAACTTCACCTACTCTTCCTAATTTAATTTTACTTTCAATCCATTTAATTTTTTTTGGATCATCAAACGTTGGAGCTGTTAAAGGTGTTGAAATAAAAGTTGGACAAATTGTGTTTACTCTTATGCCATGTGGACCAAATTCTATAGCCATAGATTTTGTAAAACCCTCAACTGCATGTTTAGAGGCACAATAAACAGCTCTTTCAATTCCTCCTACATAGGCCATTTGGGATGAGATGTTAATCAATGAACCTATTCGTTTGTTTTGGATCAGCTTATTAGCAATTTCTTTAGTTAAGAAATATGCTCCTTTTAAATTGACATCTATTACACTATCAAAATCCTGCTCATTAGTATCAACTGCTGGAGTATGACGCGCGAGACCAGAGCTATTAACCAGAATATCAAAGCACTCTTGTGAATCGATTATTTTTTTTACATCCTCAACTTCTGAGATATCTAATTTTATTGTCTCAGCATTATGACCTTTTTCCTCGAGTGAATTTTTTAAGTCATCCAATAAATCCTTTCTTCGTGCAGCCAGTACAACAGATGCACCAGCATCAGCTAGCGCTGTTGCGCACCCAATCCCAATCCCAGAAGAAGAGCCGACTATTAAAGCTCTTTTATTGTCTAAACGAAAAGAAGGCATTTTTGGTAACTTCATTGATAAACTCCTTTTGTATTGGCTTTATTAAACTCTTTTAATCTTGAGAAAACATTTACACCAATTTGATTATATATATCCAACAGGTCTACTAAGACCCAGTTTTCTCTAATTTTACCGTGTTCTAAACGCCAAAAATCAAGTGAACGTAGGGTAATAACTTTATTTACAGGTGCAATTCCAAGCCAACCATCATGTGAAATAGTTTGTTTCATGTTTGGCCATCCTGTAACTGCTACATACTCATTTTCAGAGAAAAAATGATAAAAAATATCCTCTCCCCATCCATCTTTTTTATCATATGATGTCAATTTACCTCTATCAGGCATAGCATTTAGAAAGGGAATTTGATGCCAATTTCGAAAACCATCAATTCCTCTACTTGAACCAATTCCTGATGGTCCATACCAATTCATGTTCTTATGCCAGTATTTTTCTAGTTCCATTAGTTCAGGACCACCTTCAGAAGGATGACGTTTCATCGCATTTGCCATGCTGACTATGTGTTCAAGAGATGAACTACTTTTTTCAGTAAAAATTTTACCTTCATTAATGCCATCTAAAGTTGATGGACCAGGAACACACCATTCTCTTCCAAGGCTTGGGGCCATTGGCCATGCCTTGGCTTGCATCATAAGCTCAGGTATATCCCAAATCGCTTGAACTTCTGTAATCTTGTTATTTTCAAATTTAAAAAATTCATGGAATCTCATATGTGATAAATGTCCTGTTGGAGGAATGTCAAGGAAGGGATTTATAAAAGTACCACAATAAATTCCACAGGTTCCAACCCAATAAAAATTCTTTTCAGTTCTACCTGAAATCACAATATAATCTCTCCTTTCTAAATCTGGAAAAGAGTGAAAAAGTTTTTTATAACTTAAATCATAAAAGGCATCTGGACCAACAGTGTCATTTAATGGAAAAGAAAGATGAATTATTGCATTACTATCAACTAAGGTTTCTAACTCTTTGCGAACAGAATTTTCGTTAAAATCATACATTGATAAACGCAAAGGCTTAAATAGTTTTTTATAGTTTTCCTCAGGTGTCATTATTCTGCAGCTTTACCGTAACCAACATTCTTTTTTCCATATCTTCTTACTCGAACATTAGCTTGCTCAGCATGTCCTACAAATCCTTCTAGCATACAAAGTCTGGAGCATTTTTCTCCTATCATTGTCGCTGCTTCATCTGTTAATATTTTCTGATAACTGTGTGTTTTAAGAAATTTTCCAACCCATAAGCCTCCTGTATATCTACCTGCTTTTTTTGTAGGCAGAGTGTGGTTCGTTCCTATAACTTTATCACCATTAGCAACATTTGTTCTTGGACCCAGAAATAAAGCTCCATATGACTTCATATTTTCAAGAAACCAATCGTCTCTATTGGTCATAACTTGAACATGCTCTGATGCAATCTCATCTGAGATTTCAAGCATTTCTTCATATGTGTCGCATAAAATTACTTCACCATAATCTTCCCAACTTTTTCTTGCTGTCTCAGATGTTGGAAGAATATCAAGAATTCGATCTATTTCTTGTTGAGTTTCTGTAGCCAGTTTTAGAGAGTTTGTGACTAAAACTGCTGGTGAATTATATCCATGTTCAGCTTGTCCAAGTAAATCTGTAGCGCAAATTTCTGCATCAACAGTTTCATCAGCTATAACCATTGTTTCTGTGGGGCCTGCAAATAAATCTATTCCAACAGTTCCAAAAAGTTGCCTTTTAGCTTCAGCTACGTATGCATTGCCTGGACCTACAAGCATATGTACAGGATTTATTGTTTCAGTTCCTAAAGCCA
>CACMFN010000029.1 GCA_902612965.1 uncultured SAR116 cluster alpha proteobacterium
TTAATAAAAACTAATTTTAGCTTCCAGTTATATCTTGAAAGATATATAAGGTGGTTATATTTAATTACAAATAAATAAAATGAGGAAAAAATAATGTTTAAAAAATTTTTTACAGTTTTTGGACTTGTTGGAAGTTTGTTTGCAAGTAACGCATTTGCAGATGGTCACGCCACCTTAAAACAAGTACAAGATAGAGGACACTTACAGTGTGGAGTTAGCCAAGGTTTATTTGGTTTTTCAAATCCAGATGATGCTGGAAATTGGACTGGTTTAGATGTTGATTTCTGTAGAGCAATGGCTGCAGCTATTTTTAATGATCCACAAGCAGTGAAATTCACACCACTTTCATCAAAACAGCGTTTTACAGCTTTATCATCAGGTGAAATTGATGTACTTGCTAGAAATACTACTTGGACAATGACTAGAGATGCTTCATTGGGATTAAACTTTTCTGTTGTAAACTATTATGATGGTCAAGGAATGATGGTTCCTAAGTCACTTGGAGTAACAAGCGGAACTGAATTAGATGGTGCAAATGTATGTACTCAAACTGGTACAACAACAGAGTTGAATATTACTGACTATTTCAGAATGAATAATATGTCCATTAATGTTGTTGCTTACGAAGATGCTGCAGATGTTATCGCAGCATACGGCGAAGGTAGATGTGATGTGTATACAACTGATAAATCAGGTGTTGCAGCACAAAGATTAAGACTATCAAACCCAGATGATCATATGCTGCTTCCAGAAGTGATTTCAAAAGAACCACTTGGTCCTGTTGTGAGACAAGGTGATGATAACTGGTTAAATATTGTTAAATGGACACACTTTGCAATGCTTAATGCTGAAGAAATGGGCGTAACCCAGGCAAATATTGATAGTCACATGAACTCAACTGATCCTGCTATGCTTAGATTATTAGGCAAAGAAGGAACTTTTGGTGAGTATATCGGTCTATCAAATGATTGGGCTGTTAGAATTATTAAAGCAGTTGGAAACTACTCTGAGAGTTATGAGAGAAATGTTGGTCCTAACACTCCATTACAACTTGATAGAGGTGTAAACGCACTTTGGACTAATGGTGGCCTACAATATGGCCCTCCAATTAGATAATATAGGATAACAAAATATTAAAAAGCCCACTTTCGAGTGGGCTTTTTTTTTATTTTTTGTTAATAATTAAATGCATGGAATTTAAAAATAAAAATGTTGTTGTTACCGGCGCTTCAAGAGGTATAGGCCTTGGCATTGCAAAAAAATTAGCTTCAGAGGGAGCAAATATTGCTATTCTTGCTAAAACAGATACACCTCATCCAAAATTGCCAGGTACAATTTATTCAGCTGTTGAAGAAATTAAGGAATTTGGGACTGAAGCATTAGCGATTAAGACTGATATAAGATTTGAAGATCAAATCGAAAATGCTATTCAAAATGTGGTAGATAAATTTGGTTCAATTGATATTTTAATAAATAATGCAAGTGCTATTGGTTTATTTAATAGTGAAACTCTTCCAACAAAACAATTTGATCTTATGAATGATATCAATTTAAGAGGAACATACCTTTGTTCAAAAATTTGTTTAAAACATCTTAAAAAGTCTAAAAATCCGCATATTTTAAATATGAGTCCGCCAATAAGTCTTAAACCTAAATGGTTTGAAAACTTTACAGCATATACAATTGCTAAGTTTGGTATGAGTATGTGTGTTATAGGAATGTCAGCGGAATATAACAAATACAATATTGCTGTAAATGCACTATGGCCAAAAACAGCTATTGATACAGCTGCTATTAGAATGCTTGGAGGTGTGGTTAGACCAGAACAATGCCGTAAAGTTGATATTTTGGCTGATGCATCATTTTTTGTTTTAAGAAGAGATAGTAATAAATTTACTGGAAAATTTTACATTGATGAAGAAGTACTTGCTGAAGAGGGCATTACAGATTTGGAAAAGTATAGTGTGAAAACAGGTGAAAAATTATTTACAGACTTATATTTAGATTAATCATGATTATAGGGAGAGAAAATTGGAAAAAGTTTGGTTAAAAAGCTATCCGAAGGGGGTTCCTTCGGAAATTAATTTAGATGAATTTCAATCATTAGTCGACTTGTTTAATCAAACATGTGATCGATTTAATGATCAGCCAGCTTTTACTAATTTCGGAGTGGAAGTTAGTTTTAGAGAATTAAAATCACATTCTGAAAATCTATCTTCTTTTTTACTGAATGAGTTCAATCTAAAAAAAGGGGATAGGGTTTCAATTATGATGCCCAATATTTTACAGTATCCTATTTCAACTTTTGGAATTTTAAAATCAGGTCTTATAATAGATAATATTAATCCTCTATTTACAGAACGTGAATTGAAGGCACAGTTAAATGATTCAGGATCTGAGACAATAATTATAGCTGAAAATTTCGCATCAAATTTACAATCCATACTAAAAGAAACATCAATTAAAAATGTTTTAATTACCTCTGTTGGTGAATTTTTAGGACTAAAAGGGATTATGATTAATTTTATTCTAAGGAGAATTAGGAAAATGGTTCCTAAATACTCTTTGCCCAATGCTGTAAATTTTAAAGATGCAATTAACATTGGAGCAAAGCATAAATTTAAAGAGCAAAAAATTGATAAAGAGGATATCGCATTTCTTCAGTATACGGGAGGAACAACAGGTGGAGTTAAAGCTGCAATTTTGTCCCATAGAAATGTTTTAGCTAATGCTATCCAGGTAAGGGAATGGTTAGGTGAAAATTTAAAATTTGGTGAAGATTTAGCTATTTGTGCACTTCCACTTTACCATATATTTGCATTGACTTGTAATTCAGTAGTCTATTTTTACTTTGGCGCAAATAATATTCTAATAACAAATCCAAGAGACATTACAGGTTTTATTAAAATTTTGAAAAAATACAAGTTTACTTTCATTAGTGGTGTAAACACATTATTTAATAAGTTATTAGAGGATAAAAATTTTAAGGATTGCGACTTTTCAAAGCTCAATATAACAATTGCAGGTGGAATGCCTGTACAAAAATCTGTTGGTGATCGTTGGCAAAAAACCACTGGTTGCTTAATGGTAGTTGGTTATGGTCTCTCTGAAACTGCACCAGCGGCGTCTATAGATCCAATTGACGGGAAAACTTTTAGTGACACTATAGGGCTGCCTTTACCTTCAACTGAAATGTCTATTCAAGATGATAAAGGGAAAATTTTATCAGCTGAAAAAGAGGGTGAAATTTGTATTAGAGGTCCTCAAGTCATGAGAGGTTACTGGAATAACGAAAAAGACTCCAAAAATGCTCTTACTAAAGACGGTTGGTTTAAAACTGGAGATATAGGCAAAATGAGAAAAGATGGATACTTTCAAATAGTTGATAGAAAAAAAGACATGATAATTGTTTCAGGATTTAATGTTTATCCAAGTGATGTTGAGGAAGTTGCAATGCAGCATCAAAAAATCTTAGAGGCTGGCTGTATTGGAGTATCTGGAAAAAATGGACAGGAACTTGTAAAATTGTTTGTATCTGTAGTAGAGGGTGAAACTATAACTGAAGAAGAGATTTTAGAACATTGCAGGAATAACCTTACAGCTTATAAGGTTCCAAAATTACTTGAAATTGTTGATGAAATACCTAAGTCGAATGTAGGTAAAATTTTAAGAAGAGAATTAAGGGAGAAAAATTAAAATGCACAATGCAGTTATTGCTGGTTATATTAGATCGCCTTTTACAATTTCGTATAAGGGTGAACTTAAGTCATTAAGACCTGAGGATATATTAGCACAAGTTATCAATAAATTAATTTCTCCATCAAATTTAAATAAAGACGATATTGAAGATGTGATTGTAGGTTGTGCATTTCCAGAGGGTGAGCAGGGTTTCAATATTGGTAAAGTTGTCACTTTCATGTGTGATCTTCCAAGAAGTGTTGCTGGCATGACTGTAAACAGGTGGTGTGGTTCATCGATGCAAGCCATTCACAACGCAGCTGGTTCGATCTCCATGGGATCTGGTAAGGTATTTATTTGTGCCGGTGTTGAAAGTATGACAAGAGTTCCTATGCTAGGATTTAATCCAATGCCACATCCTCAGTTATTAGAAGACAACCCTAATGTCTATCTGTCAATGGGAATTACTGCAGAAAATGTAGCAAAAAAATATAATATTGATAGAAAAGAACAGCAAGAGTTTGCAATTTCAAGTCACGAGAAAGCATCAAATGCAGACAGTAAGGGCAATTTTAAAGATGAAATCACATCTATAAAAAATGATACAGTAGATGTGAATAAAGATGGAGGCATAAGACCTGGAACTACACAAGAAATTCTTGACGGATTAAAATTAGCATTTGATCAAAATGGTACAGTTACAGCTGGAACTTCATCTCCATTAACAGATGGTGCAGCCGCAACTTTGATTTGTGAAGAAAATTATGCAAAAGAAAATGGTCTTGATATATTAGCAAGGATTAAGTCATGTGCTGTTAATGGGTGTGATCCCGAGGTAATGGGATTAGGACCAATTGGAGCATCCCGAAAAGCTATGGATAGAGCTGGGATAAACTCAGATGATTTGGGAGTTGTTGAATTAAATGAAGCTTTTGCTTCGCAAAGTTTAGCTTGTGTTCAAGATTTGGAATTAGATAAAAAAATTGTCAATTTAGATGGTGGTGCAATTGCATTAGGCCATCCCCTTGGAGCTACAGGTGCTAGAATTACTGGTAAAGCTGCTCAGCTACTTAAACGTGAAGGCAAAAAATACGCTCTTGCTACACAATGTATAGGTTTAGGTCAAGGTATAGCTACAGTACTTGAAGCAGTTTAATATGATAAAAAATGTAACAGTAATTGGCGCTGGATTAATGGGTGCAGGTATTGCAGCTCATTTAACAAATGCAGGAACTAGTGTAACTCTTTTAGATATACCTGACGATAAATCTCAAAATAGGAACAATCTTTCTGATCAGGCTGTAAGTAAATTAATAAAAATAAAACCAGCAGCTTTTACTTTATCAAAAAATGTCAAGTTAATTAAAACAGGAAACATTGATGATCATCTACATCTAATTAATCAGTCTGACTGGGTAATAGAAGTAATCATAGAAGATTTAAAACTTAAAAAAAATCTCTATGAAAAAATTGAAAAAATTATGAAGGATAATTTAATCATTTCGTCAAACACTTCAACGATACCTCTTAGCAAACTCACTGAAGGCAGAGACAAAAAATTCAAGTCAAATTTTTTTATAACTCATTTTTTCAATCCTCCAAGGTATTTAAGATTACTAGAAATTGTTGGATCCAATAATAGTAATAGTAAATTTAAAAATGATTTAATTGAATTTTGCGATCATATGTTGGGTAAGTCAGTTATTGATTGTAAAGACACGCCAGGGTTCATCGGAAATAGAATTGGTGTTTTTTGGATGATGGTTGCTGCTGAAAGAGCAATAAAAATGGGGTTAAATGTTGAAGAAGCTGATACTATAATATCCACAGTATTTGGTTCACCTAAAACAGGGGTCTTCGGACTACTTGATTTAGTAGGCTTAGACTTGATGCCCCACGTTATGTCATCAATGACTGAAAATCTTGATAAAAATGATGAATACAATTTGTATTCAAAGCCTCCTGAAATTTTTGATTACATGCTTGAGAATAAACTAATTGGTAGAAAAGGAATTGGGGGTTTTTATAAATTAGAAAATGTAAATGGAAAAAAAGTAAAAACATCAATCAATTTGATAACAAAAGAATTTTCAGAAAGTAAAAAACCTTCAATTCAGAGTACTAAGCTAGCGAAAAAAAATCTTAATAACTTTTTAGACATTAAAGATAAATATTCAGAATATGCTTTATCAGTTGTTTTAGAATTTATCTTATACACATTAAATCATGCTGAAGAAATTGCGAATGATTTACTTTCAATTGATAATGCTATGAAGAATGGTTTCGGACTAGCATTTGGCCCTTTTGAATTAATGGATAAACTAGGTAAGACATGGATCAAAGAAAAATTTTTAGAAACTAATGTAAAAGTACCTAAAATTTTAAATAATCTCCCCGAAGAAAAGTTTTACAAAGTTGAAGATCAAAAATTAAAATATTTTGACTTTATTACTAATAAGTTTGTTAATTTAAATAGACCAAATGGAATTATATTGCTCTCAGATTTAAAAAAGATTAAAGAGCCAATTCAAAAAATTAGAACTGCAAGTCTGTGGGATTTAGGTGATGGTGTCACTGTTTTTGAAATTCATAGCAGGGGAAACTCTATTGATATGAATACTATGCAATTTTTAGATAAATCAATTGATACAGTTAGTAATTCTTTCAAAGCAATGGTGATTTATAATGAGGGCTCGATGTTTTCAGCAGGTGCAAATGTTGGAGAGGCTCTTTTTCTGGGAAATATTGGTTTAGAAACTGAATTAGTTGATAAAATTGTAGAATATGGTCAAAAGGTTTATCAAAAATTAAAATATTCAAACTTTCCTGTTATTTCTGCTCCTTCAGGTATGGCATTAGGCGGGGGTTGTGAAATATTATTACATTCAAATTTTGTCCAAGCTCATGTTGAAAGTTATATAGGTTTGACTGAAGCTGCTTTAGGTATCTGCCCTGCTTGGGGTGGCTGTAAAGAATTATTATCAAGGTTTGAACATAATAAAAATATGCCAAATGGACCAATGCCAGCTATTATGAAGGCATTTCAAACAATAGGATTAGCTAAAACTTCAACATCCGCCCCAGAAGCGCGTGAGATTGGCTTTTTAAGGTCTGAAGATGGAATAACAATGAATAAGGATAGGCTTTTGCACGATGCAAAATTAGCAGCCATTAATTTAATAAAAAATTATGTAAAACCAGAAAAACTATCTTACAGACTACCTGGTCGAACTGCATTTGCAGCACTAGAACTTGGATTAAAAGGAATGATTGATAATGGTCAAATATCTGAACATGATAAATTTATTGGTCAGCAAATAGCTACAATTTTGTCTGGTGGGGAAACTGATATGCTAAACGAAGTTGATGAAGACCATATTTTAAAATTAGAATCTAATTCTATACAAACTTTGTTTAAACAGCCAAAGTCCCAAGAAAGAATAGAAAAGTTATTAGAAACAGGAAAGATAATTAGGAATTAAATTAGGAGAACGTTATGCAATCTTATAGTGCACCATTGAATGATATGAAATTTATTATAGAGGATTTTTTAAATTCTGGAGCAGAAGACACACTATTCAAACAAAATGATATCGAGATAGAAGACTTCAATTTTATACTTGATGAGTCTTCAAAATTTTGTGAAGAGATACTTTTGCCACTTAATCAATCAGGTGACAAAGAGGGTTGCACCTTTGAAAATGGGAAAGTAAAAACGCCTAAGGGATTTAAAGATGCTTATAAACAATTTGTTGAAAGTGGATGGCAAGGAGCTGCTTTAGACCAGAAGTATGGGGGTCAAGGATTACCATATATATTTAATGTTTTTTTTGATGAAATGATTACCTCTTCAAATATGGGCTTTGGAAATTATCCAGGTTTAACAGGCAATGCATTTGAAGCTATTAAGAAAAGTGCATCTGACGATTTAAAAGATTTATACCTTCCAAAGTTAGCAACGGGTGAGTGGTCTGGAACAATGAATTTAACTGAGCCACAATGTGGTACAGATTTAGGTCTCAGTAAAGCAATGGCAAAACCTCAAGAGGATGGATCTTATAAATTAACTGGAACCAAAATTTTCATTACAGGAGGTGAACAAGATCTCAGTGAAAATATTATTCATCTCGTCTTAGCAAGAACTCCTGATGCTCCCAAAGGCATAAAAGGCATAAGTCTTTTTTTAGTTCCAAAAATAATCCCTAATAAAGATGGTTCTCTTGGAGAAGAGAATAGCCTTAGCTGCGGTTCTATTGAGGATAAAATGGGTATTAAATCAAGTTCTACATGTGTGATGCATTATAATGATGCAAAGGCATGGTTAGTGGGTGATCTTAATAAAGGCATGAAAGCAATGTTTATAATGATGAATGGTGCAAGGTTAATGGTTGGTGTTCAAGGTTTAGGCATGTCTGAAGTATCCTATCAATCTGCTTTATATTACGCAAAAGAACGTCTTCAAGGGAGATCTCTTAAGGGGGCCAAAAAGCCAGAAATGTCCGCAGATCCTATAATTGTTCACCCTGATGTTAGAAAAACACTTTTAAAGATGAAGTCTTTAAATGAAGGAATTAGGGGTCTTATTGCATTTACAGCACTGCAAGTTGATGTGGCAAAATATGAAAAAGATAAATTTAAAAAACAAAGAGCTGATGATTGGGTAGCATTAATGACACCAATCATAAAAGCGTATGCAACCGATATTGGTTCGGAGTCTGCAAACCTTGCGGTTCAAATGTATGGTGGGCACGGATTTATAAAGGACCATGGCGTTGAACAATTCGTAAGAGATGCTAGAATAGCACAGCTTTATGAGGGGACTAACGGTATCCAAGCATTAGATCTTGTAGGAAGAAAATTGCCAATGCACAATGGAAGACTTTTAAGGAGTTTTTTTCATGAAGTAAAAGAATATATAGAAGAAAATGCATTTAATTATAATTTGAAGGAAGTAATGCCACATTTGATGAAGTCTTTCGGAAGATTGCAGCAAGCAACAGCTTTTATTGCTTCAAAGGGTCTGTCTGATCCAGAAGAGGGGGCTGGCCCTGCTACTGATTATTTGAAAATGTTTGCTTTAACCTCTTTGGCATATGTTTGGGTGAAATATATTGATATCTCGAATAGAAAAATGAATGACGATCCAAAAGGTTTTTATAAAGCAAAAATTGCAACTGGTACATTTTTTCTAAATAAGGTCTTGCCAGAAACAGGGGCATTAATGTCTAGTATCATGTCTGGTGCATCCTCATATACAAAGTATGAAGATGATTTTTTTAAGAGTAGTTTTTCATAGGTTGATACATAATTAAGTATTATGGTATAATCAGTAACTGCTTTAATTTAACAGAAGAAAAATTATTCAATGCTGCAAAACCTAATTTTTGATAAAAGGTTTAGATCAATATCATTTCAGATATTTCTATTTCTTTTTGTAATATTACTATTTTATTGGTTTGCTCAAAATGCATCAAATAATATTACTGCAAGAGGTGATAAATTTGGTTTTGATTTCTTAAATAACTCTTCGGGTTTTAGTATCCTGCCTACATTAGGTACTTGGTTAATGGATTATGAGGTTGGAAAGTCAACTTACTTAGATGTTTATTTTATAGGTATTATCAATACTCTTGTAATAGCTTTTACAGGGATAATTGCTACTACATTACTTGGTTTTATAATCGGTATTTTTAGATTGTCTAATAATATTGTTTTAAAATTCTTTTCATCTGTTTACGTTGAAATGTTTAGAAATATACCTTTGTTAATACATTTGTTTTTTTGGTATTTTGCAGTTCTTAGGGCAGTGCCTGGTAAAAGAGAAAAATTAGATGTTTTGGGTTCATATGCGGGTATAAATGTAACTGGGCTGTATATTCCCAAACCACTTTTTTTTGATGGTTCTACAATATTTTTGTTTTCAATTTTATTTTCGATTGCCTTAGCTTTTTTTATGACTTCATATGCTAATAATTTAAGAAAAAAAACTGGACAACAGCTTCCATTGTTTCAAATAAATATAGGAATTATTTTCCTGATCCCAACCATTTTATTCTTATTTCTAACCTATCAGTCTGGGGCACCTGTCGAATTTCAAATTCCAGAATTTAAAACTGATGGCCCTAAATTAAAACAAGGGTTTGTTAAAGGCATTGGTATGAGTGTTCATCCAGAAATGATTGCGCTTTGGCTGGCACTGGTTTTATATACAGCTGCATTCATAGCTGAAATAGTTAGAGCAGGAATAACAGCTATACATAAAGGACAGACAGAAGCCTCATTGGCAACAGGAATGACAAAGGGTAATACTTTGCGTCTTATTATAATTCCACAAGCTTTAAGAGTTATAGTACCTCCTTTGACTTCACAATATTTAAACCTAACTAAAAATTCGTCTTTGGCTGTTGCTATTGCTTATCCTGAATTGGTATCAGTTTTTGCGGGAACTGCTCTTAATCAAGTTGGTCGTGAAGTAGAAATGATTTTTATGATGGCTTTAGTTTACCTTACCTTTAGTTTAATAACATCTTTATTTATGAATTGGTTTAATCATAGAATAAAATTGGTTGAGAAATAATGGAAACTAAATATTCATTTGTCAGAAAAGATCTTGTATCAGAACAACCACCTCCTCTAACACAAGTTGGCATCACTGGTTGGTTATGGAGGAATTTATTTTCTTCAATGTCAAATTTTACTACTGTTACTTCTTCTGTTCAGTCAATTCTGATGATAATTCTTACTATTTGGTTATTATATTTTTGTGGTGGCCAACTTATTTCTATAATTGATTTCGCAATAATTTCTGCAGTTTGGTCAGATCCAGATGGTCTAAAGAGAGAGGTTTGCGCAACTGTAAAGCAAGGTGGTGATCTTCCAGCTGACTGGTATGGTGCTTGTTGGCCCTTTATTTTTGCAAAAAAGAAATTTCTTATTTATGGGAGAATACCAAATGAAGAATTATGGAGAGCAAATTTAGTTTACGCAGGTCTATTTGTTGGGATGGGTTACATTATTTGGGAAAAAGGGCAAGGTAGAAAATGGGTTGGTTTGGGAATGCTTACATTATTTCCTGTCATTTCACTCATTCTTTTAACAGGAGCGAATTTTGATATTAGTTTTAATTTAATTTTATGGACAGGTATACTTTTAATTGTTTCATATTTAGTGGGGTATTTTTCAAGCCGAAATTATTTTGGTGAAATTTTTGAACAATTTTCGATATTATTTAATTTTCTTGCACTGATTTTATTTTTATTTTTGGCATTGTTAATATTATTTTCTATAGACTATGGTCTTGCTCCTATTGATACATTAGATTGGGGCGGTTTACTTCTTACATTGCTGATCGCAATTACAGGTATTGTTGCATCTCTTCCAATTGGAATAGTTTTAGCCTTAGGGAGAAGATCAAATATGCCTATTGCAAGAGTTTTATGCACCATGTTTATAGAATTTTGGAGAGGTATTCCTTTGATTACGGTTCTCTTTGCTGCATCAGTTTTAATACCACTTTTTTTACCTTCAGGTGCTAATGTTGATAAACTTTTGAGGGCTGTAATTGGAATAATACTATTTTCATCAGCTTATATGGCTGAAGTAGTCAGAGGGGGTCTTCAAGCAATTCCTAGGGGACAATATGAGAGCGCATCAGCTGTTGGTCTATCTTACTCTCAATCGATGAGATTTATTATACTACCTCAAGCTTTAACACATGTGTTGCCAGGTATAGTCAATACTTTCATAGGTCTGTTTAAAGATACAACATTAGTTTCAATCATTGGTATCTTTGAGGTAATGGGTATATTCCGAGCTGCATCTCAAGATGCAAATTGGGGCTCTCATGTTCAACATGCTACAAGTTACCTAGTAGCAGCAACAGCTTTCTTTATATTTTGTTTTGGTATGTCAAGGTATTCAATATATATCGAAAATAAATTAAGTAGAGATAATAAATAAATTTAGGGGAAATAACCAATGAGTGCATCACCAGCAAAGAATACAAAAACCCAATCAAAAATGATGGTTACTGATGAGGTTGTAATTGAAATCTCAAATATGAATAAATGGTTTGGTCACTTTCACGTACTGCGTGATATTGATTTAATTGTCAACAAAGGTGAAAGAATTGTTATATGTGGTCCTTCTGGATCTGGAAAATCTACTTTAATAAGGTGTATCAATCGACTTGAAGAACATCAAAAGGGTATAATTAAAGTTGACGGAGTAGAGTTGAATGATGATGTGAAAAAAATTGATAAAATTAGAAGTGAAGTAGGGATGGTTTTTCAGTCATTCAATTTGTTTCCACATCTTACAGCCCTTGAAAATTGTACTTTAGCACCTGTTTGGGTTCGTAAACTACCTAAAAAAGATGCTGATGAAATTGCTATGAAATATTTAGAAATTGTTAAAATACCTGAGCAAGCTCTTAAATATCCTGGGCAACTTTCAGGTGGACAGCAGCAAAGGGTTGCAATCGCTAGAGCTCTCTGTATGGAGCCAAAAATAATGCTTTTTGATGAGCCTACATCTGCTCTTGATCCTGAAATGATTAAAGAGGTCCTTGATACAATGATTGAACTTGCAGAAGATGGAATGACAATGATTGTTGTAACTCACGAAATGGGATTTGCTAGTAAAGTAGCAAATAGAGTAATATTTATGGATGAAGGCCAAATAATTGAGCAAAACTCACCAAAAGAATTTTTTAATAACCCTAAATCTGATCGTACTAAACTATTTTTAAGTCAAATTATCGATCATTAAACTTCAATAGGTGTATCTTTGTTGCTACCCCATTCACTCCAACTGCCATCATAAACTTTTACATTTTCAAATCCTATCAAATGTGCAGCAATTTTTAATCCACATGCTGTAACCCCTGATCCACAGGTCATTACTAGCTCAGATTTTTTATTATCAATACCTAGTTCGTTAAACATTTTTTTTATTTCAAATGTAGGTTTTAAGCAGTTTGTTTTTTTGTCAATTAAAGATGTTATTGGTATATTAAACGACGATGGAATGTGACCAGACCGAACACCAGGTCTAGGTTCTTTAATTTGACCGTAAAATCTATCTGCACCTCTTGCATCAATAATAACTCTATTTGAATTTTTGCCTAGATTGTTACTTATGTTTTCAAGTGTTTCATACAAACTTAAATCTATTTT
>CACMFN010000030.1 GCA_902612965.1 uncultured SAR116 cluster alpha proteobacterium
ATAAGAATATTAATTTTAATATTAAATGTATCTGAAATAAGCATTTGCTAATTAATAGTGTAAATTATACACTATTTCAAGTTTCTTTTTTTATTTCATTCAGAGTTTTGTATGGCGAGATGCTTTGAATATCTAAAATAATTTCTATTAGTGCCCCTTTTTTTGATTTGATTGCTTTATCAAAATATTGCTGAAACTCTTCAGTTTTACTTACTTTATATGATGGAATACCATAGGCTTTCGCAATCATATTATAGTCTGGATTTTCAATATCTGTTGCATACACTCTATCTGGATAGCTTTTTTCCTGATGCATTCTTATTGTTCCGTAACTTGAATTATTTAATAACAAGATTATTGGAAATGCTTTATACTGTAGTGCTGTTCCTAACTCAGCCATATTCATCTGAAAGTCACCATCACCAGCAAAGCAAATGACTATTTTATTAGAATTAGTAATTTTTGCTGAAATTGCTGCAGGTAGACCAAACCCCATAGCGCCGCTTATAGGCGCTAACAATCTAGCATTTTTACCAAACTTAAATAGAAGATTGCTCCAAGTGGAAAAATTGCCAGCCCCATTTGTCAATATTACGTCCTCTGGGAGTTTATATTGAAGGTAGTTAATTATCTTCCCCATATCAACTTGACCAGGCTGATCTTTTAGTTCTAATCCATTTATATAATGTGACCTCAATAAACTTGTATGTGACGACCAATCACCAATTTTGCCCAGATTATTAAGTTTTAAAGCCAAATAATTAGGCCCTGAGTTAATTGCTAAATCAACTTGGTATACTTTGCCAATTTCTAATAAACTTACATGACTTTGAATAATGACCCTGTTTTCAATTTGATTTATCCATAAGTTGTAATTTGAAGTAGTAATATCACCAAGAAGTGTATTGAATGCAAATATAAGGTCCGCTTGATTAAGAGCTTCATTGAGTTTTGGCGTATTGATAAAACTACAAACACCAGTGAATGAGCTGGAATAATTATTAAAAATATCTTGACGCCTAAATGAAGAAATGACTGGCAAATTATTATTTTCAATAAAAGAATTTAATTGTCTTATTCCCTCTTTATTCCAACGAGTACCCCCTACAATGAAAATTGGTTTTTTTGATTTTATTAATTTTTCTTTAACATTTAAAACAACTTCTTCAGATACAGAGGGTTCAATAATATTTACTTTTGGTGATGAATTTACATCACTTAATAAAGAGAGAATATCTTCTGGAAGTGATATTACTACTGGACCTGGTCTTCCATTATTTGCAATATTAAATGCCCTTGACAAAATTTCTGGTATTCTATCAACATCCTGAATTTCATAAACCCATTTGGCCATGCCAGAATACATTTCTTTATAATCTAATTCCTGAAATGCCTCTCTTCCTCTTATATTTGATGAAACTTGCCCTATAAATAGAATCAAAGGAATGGAACCTTGAAATGCAGTATGAATTCCGATTGAAGCGTTTGTGGCTCCAGGAGCCCTTGTAACAAAACAAATACCTGTTTTACCAGTTAATTGGGCATAGGCTGCGGCCATAAAAGATGCCCCACCCTCTTGCCTAGCACCAATCCATTGGATTTGACTTGAGTAGTCAATTAAGGCATTTATAACAGAAAGGTAACTCTCTCCTGGAACTCCAAATACTTTTTTCGTGCCTTGATTGGCGAGACATTCAACTAAAATATTGGCACCAGATTTTTTCATTTAAAAATTATTTCAGTCAATAATTTGCATAGAAGCTAATTTTTTTCTTATAAGTTGCAAGTGGTCTTGTATGGTGTTCAAATTTAGAGATTTACTTTCTAATTTCTTAAGGATCGTATCTAGGTCACTAGCTAAATCTTGACTCTGTTTGTTACTATCAATGAGTCTTAATTGAGTTTTCCTTAAAATCGCTGAAAGGGCTTTATCACCCTTAACCATTCTCTTTAGAGAAAAATGAGGTATTTTGGTAGCTAAAACTTTATGCTCACCTGCCAATGCTTTTACAGATCTATTAGTTTGCAAAATGCATGAGGTTTCTCCAAAAACCTCACCTTCACCTACCCTACCTAAAAGTAATCCATTTTGAGTATATAAATAAACAAAACCTTGGATTACTAAAAAAGCCTCATTTGATGCGTCACCTACATCATATATAAGTTCTTGAGGCTCCCAGATTATTTGATTATTTTTTTCTTTCATACTTCTTAATAATTAGGATTAGTCCTAGTTATTATATTATAAATTAATTATAAAAATATAAAATAATTATAAAATACTAGTTATACAGATTATTCTAAGGATTTGAGATGCAATTATATGCGAATTGGAATTTTCCAACTCATGTCAAAATCGGTTCGGGAGCTTTGGCCGAAATTGGAAATTGTTGTAAAAGTTTAAAAATTAATCAGCCCTTAATCGTAACAGATAAAACTCTCATTAGTAGTGAAATAGTTCAAAAATTAAAAAATGAACTCATAAAAAATAATCTATCATTTTCAATCTATAGTAATGTAGACAGTAATCCCAATGACATAAATCTTGCTGATGGTATAGATTTTTTAAAATATGGCAATTTTGACGGTGTAATAGCCTTTGGCGGAGGATCAGCAATTGACTTAGGAAAATTAATTGCTTTTATGGCGCAACAAAAACTACCAGTGTGGGATTTTGAAGACGTTGGTGATAATTGGAAAAAAGCAAATACAAATGGAATTTTGCCCATAATCGCCATTCCAACCACTGCAGGTACAGGATCAGAAGTTGGCAGAGCCAGTGTTTTGACTGATAAAAAAAATAAAATCAAAAAAGTTATTTTTCATCCTGAAATACTACCAAAAAGTGTTATATGTGACCCAGAATTGACTTTCAATTTGCCGAAGTTTCTTACTGCTGGAACTGGAATGGACGCTTTTGCTCATTGCCTTGAGGCATTCTGTTCACCAGGATATCACCCAATGTCTGATGGCATAGCCCTAATGGGAATGAAACTTGTCAAAGAAAACCTAATAAATGCATATAATGATGGGGAAAATTTAATAGCGAGAACTAATATGTTAAGTGCTGCTCTAATGGGGGCAACCGCTTTTCAAAAAGGTTTAGGCGCCATTCATTCTCTCTCACACCCAATAGGTGCAATTTATAATACTCACCACGGCACAACAAATGCTGTTGTCATGGAAAATGTGGTTAAGTTTAATAAAGAAATGATAGTTCAAAAAGTTGACCAAATTTGTAATTTTTTAAGTATTTCAGGTGGCTTTAATGGCTTTACAAATTTCATACATGAATTATGCAAAAATTTAAGGATTCCAAAAAGACTTTCTGATTTAGGAGTTAAAGAAGATCAACTTAAGCTAATTTCTGAAATGGCTGTAGTAGACCCTACTGCATCAGGAAACCCTATAAAATTAACCACCAAAAATACTTTAGAGTTATTAAAAAACTGCTTATAGACTATTTTAAATGAATTGCCATTTCATCAAAGCTTTTAAAAGCTATATCAATCTTATCAAACATTTCATTAATTTGCTTTTCTTTAATAATAAGTGGAGGACAAAACCCAATAATATCTCCAGGCAAAGCCCTTAAAATAACACCATTCTCTTGAATAATTTTTGCACATTTTGCAGCTATTTTATTTTTAATATCGAATTTCTTATTGCCTTCATAACCAAATTCTACTGCTCCAATGAGGCCAACTGAACGAGAGTGACTTAAAAACCAAGAATTATTTTTTATGTTTTGAATTCTTTCACTAAATAATTTTGAAAGTTGTTTTACGTTCGCAATAATATTCCTGTCTATCATAATTTGTTGTGCTTTCATCGCAACTGCTGCACAAACAGGATGTGCTGAATAGGTATAACCATGACCAAAAATTCCTAATTCATTAGCTTGATCTTTAATTGGTCCATATACTTTTTCAGAAATAATGACTGCAGAAATTGGTAAATAAGCAGATGATAATGCTTTGGCAGCAGTTACAATGTCAGGTCTTATGTTAAAAGTTTCTGAACCCCACATGTTTCCAGTTCTACCAAAACCACAAATTACTTCATCTGCAACAAGTAAAACATCATACTTTTCAAGAACTTTTTGGACTTTTGGAAAATATGATTTAGGTGGAATAATTACTCCACCCGCTCCCATAACAGGCTCAGCGAAAAAAGCTGCCACAGTTTCAGGACCCTCTTTAAGAATTAAATCTTCTAATTCACTAGCAAGTCTATCTGAAAACTGTTCTTCACTTTCATTTTTATTAGCCTCATTAAAATAGTCTGGTGTCATAGTATGACGGACAAATTCTAATGGAAGAGAAAATCCATTCTGTGCATATGGTAACCCTGTTAAGCTGGCAGCTGCCAAAGTAACGCCATGGTAACCCTTTTTTCTACTAATAATTTTTCTTTTTTCTGGGAGACCTCTTGCTAAGTTATAATACCATATCATTTTTATCGCAGAATCATTTGCTTCAGAACCAGAGTTTGCAAAGTAAACTTTACTCATTGGAACAGGAGAGATTTTAATTAGGTGCTCTGCCAAATTTATAGCTGGATTGGCTGTCTTGCCCGCGAAACTATGATAGTATGGAAGTTTTTTTAATTGCTCTGAAATAGTATCTACTAATTCTTTTTCTGAAAATCCTAAAGAAGTACACCATAAGCCACTCATACCTTCTATAAATCTTTTTCCAGTTTCATCATATACATAAATTCCATCACCTTTGGACAGGATATGAGGGCCTTCATCCTCTAAAGTTTGAGGATGAGTATAAGAATGCAAGTGAAATTCAATATCCTTGCTGTAATCTGAATTACCTAAAAATTTTTCTTTATCGTACATGTTGTCCACCATTTATATGAATTTCCGATCCATTTAAATAGTGTGACATATCACTGCATAAAAAGTAAATAGTTTGTGCAACTTCTTCTGGTGTTCCAAACCTGCCAAGAGGAATTTTAGGAACAATAAGCTCTTCGCTTTTAGGTGTTATTATATCTGTTTTGATTTCACCAGGTGCAATTGCATTCACTCTAATGCCAGATGGTCCAAAATCAGCTGCCATCTCCCTCGTAAGAGCACTTAGAGCAGCTTTTGATGTTGCATAAGCTGAACCTGCAAATTCATGAACTCTACTTCCAGCTATTGAAGTAACGTTTACAATACTTCCTGCCTCTTTTTGTAAACTAGATTTTAAATTTTTTGCCAATAAAATTGGTGCAAAAAAGTTGACTTGAAAAACTTGCTGCCAGCATTCTAGTGGAGTATTTATAGTATCTAGTCTTTTATTCTTATTTCCTTTAGGAGAAATTCCTGCATTATTTACGAGTGCATGCAAGGGGTCTCCATTTAATTTTTCAACAATTTTTTTTGAACCTTCGACAATATTTTCGATTGACTCTAAATCGATTTGTACGTGATCATGCAGACCTTCAGACCAAGGACATTTTTCTGGAACCTTTTCTCTTGAACAAGTAATAACCCTCCAGCCAGCACTGGAAAATCTTTTAACAGTAGCATGGCCAATTCCTCTACTTGCTCCTGTTAAAACAAGATTTTTTATTTTATCTTGAGACATACTAATACCATAAATGAAATTATAAAATTAATAAAGTACTATTTTAGTACTATATAAAATAAATTAAAAATTGCTCATGTTTTTTCTAATCTAACTAGGTGACACACCTCTTAATCTTTCAGATCTTCTTCTAAGAAGCTCAACAGTAGTCAAAATTGCAATAGATAAAATCACAAGTATAGTTGCAACAGCCAAAATTGTTGGGCTTATCTGTTCACGAATACCAGAAAACATTTGCCTTGGAATTGTCCTTTGCCTGACATCTGCCAGCTGAAGAACAACCACAACCTCATCAAATGATGTTATGAAAGCAAAAAGGCCACCAGAGATTACACCCGGCAATATCAAGGGCATTTGAACTTTGAAGAAAGTTCTAATGGGACCCGCACCTAAATTAGCTGCCGCTCTGGTTAAATTATTATCAAAACCTGCCAAAGTCGCAGTTACTGTTATGATAACAAAAGGTGTACCCAATATAGCATGAGATAAAATCAAACCCGTATAGGACTTAGCTATTCCAATTTGACTGTAAAAGTAAAATAAACCTGATGCTGTGATAACCAAAGGAACAATCATTGGTGAAATTAATAATGCCATAATAGGTCTTCTGTATGGCATTTCAGATCTGCTTAGACCGATTGCTGCAAGCGTGCCAATAGATGTTGCCAATAATGTAGCGCCAATTCCAATTATAAAACTATTTTTAATTGAACGAACCCATTGCGCATTTTGCCAAACATCTTGCCACCATCCCTGAACCGCATCAGGCGCAGCCATTCCATTTAATAAAATATCCTTATACCATCTAAATGAAAAAGCCTCCTTATCAAGCGCTAACATCCCAGGTGTGAAGCTAAAATATGGTTCTTGATTAAAGCTTAGAGGTATTAAAATAATTATAGGGATGATTAAAAACAAAAATATTAAAGCACAAATTCCTCTAAAAGTATAAAACCATAAAACTTCTCTAGATGTTGCATAAGGTGGAAGAGGCAATCTATAATTCCCAGATGATAGCCAGAGTGACATTTGGCCTAAAATAAAACCTAGTACTACTAAAACCAAGCCATATGATAGTCCAATATACAAAAAACCAGCTACCCCAAGAGTGGCACCGCAAAATATTCTGGAAAGATTTTTTTCTTTAATAACAGTAACAGAAAAACTAGCAAGCAATGAAAATAACAACGCTCCTAATAAAGTAGTTATAACAGCAAATTGCATATTCCCGCGAGCAGTCAAAAATCCAATGACAGAACCAAAAATTGCACACCATAAAATGGTAAAATAAATTGGCGGACTTGGTGGTATATATTTATATTGAGACATCAACCTAACTTCATATTATCTATGCCCACAACACGGTCATATATCCAAAATAGAAAAAGGATAATTACCAGTAAAACCAAACCCATGGCTGCAGCAAGGTTCCAATTAAGTGATTTTCTCATATGAAAATCAATAAAGTTAGAAATCATCTGTCCGTCCTGGCCACCAACCAATGCTGGCGTTATATAATAACCAATAGCAAGAATAAAAACTAAAATCGCACCAGCGCCCACTCCAGGGATTGTTTGAGGCACATAAACTCGCCAAAAAGCAGTCCAATTAGTTGCACCTAAGGACTTCGCCGCCCTTACATAAGATGGTGATATTGTTTTCATGACTGAATAAATTGGCAATACCATAAATGGAAGTAAAATATGCGTCATTGCTATTAGGACACCTGTCTTATTATATATGAGTGAAAAGCGATCATCATCCTCAGCAAATCCAAATACAACAAATAAATCATTCATAACCCCTTCACCTTGAAGCATCGCTATCCAGGCAGTAGTTCTAACTAAAAGTGAAGTCCAAAATGGTAACAATACTAAAATTAATAAAAGGTTTGAAGTTCTGAGTGGCAAAGATGCCAT
The DNA here is from genome assembly GCA_902612965.1 of uncultured SAR116 cluster alpha proteobacterium. Taxonomy (GTDB): domain Bacteria; phylum Pseudomonadota; class Alphaproteobacteria; order Puniceispirillales. The sequence goes on from CACMFN010000030.1 coordinate 7,505, forward strand.
TAAGTAAGCAATTGGATAACCTAACAACAATGATGCTAAAGTAACAATAAGAGAAATTTCTAATGTTCTAATAAATAATTTTATATGGATGCGTCTATCTTCCTCTTGCCTTGTAATTGATCCATCAGCATTTAATTTATAATCTAAAGCTGCGGCTACAAAACCAACTGTATAAACATTTGAAGCAACTTTCATTGCCTGCCAAGTTTCTATTTCAACCCATTTCTTTTTTACTTTTTTAAGTGATTTTTTAAATGGCGCCTTTAATTTTGATGCCTTTCTTGCAGTTGAGGTAAACAAAGAGCGAGTACCTGAAAGTTCCCTGTTAACACGTGTAGCAACCTTACCAATTGTTTTATTTTTCTTTGCATTAACTAAGTCAACTACTAAAGCTGCATACATATCTTCAGTAGGCTCAGATACACCATCCCAATCTTCAAGTATATTCGATGTTTCAGGCATTAAATTACTAAATCTAGGATCATAAACGCCTTGCCAAAGCAATAGCGCTATTGGCAGAACAAATAAAAATAACAAGAAAATTAACAGCGGGGATACTAAACCGAAAGCCCTTAATTTGTTTCTAAATAATGACTGCTGGAGCTTCTTTTTTAAAGGCGTACCATCTGCAGTTTTGAGAGTTTCAACAATAGTATCCATTGAATTTAAATTAAGGGAGGGCTTTAGCCCTCCCTTACTGTATTAGTTTGCTAACCAAGCATTAAAACGCTCATTCAATTCATCTTGGTTGTCTGCCCACCAAGCAAAATTATTTTGAATTGCGTTTGTAAAATTCTTTGGATCTGTAGGCATATGAGGAGCCATTTTTAGATCCGGTTGATTATGGTAAGAACTGACTAAAGCAGCAGAAGATTGTCTTACAGGACCATAAGAAATCCATGATGCCTGAGCTGCTAACTGTTCTGTTTCAGTTGAAAATACCATAAACTCCATTGCTAAATCTTTATTAGGAGCGCCTTTTGGAATTGCCCATAAATCTATATCATAAACCTGACCATCCCATACAATTGTGAAAGGCTTTCCCTCAGCTGCAACAGCATTAAAAATTCGCCCGTTGTAAGCTGTTGTCATAACAACTTCACCGTCAGCTAAAAGTTGTGGTGGCTGAGCTCCCGCTTCCCACCAAACAACGCTATCTTTGATAGTATCAAGCTTAGCAAAAGCACGATCAACACCTTCTTCTGTTGATAAGACTATGTAAACATAATCAGCTGGAACACCGTCAGCCATAAGAGCCATTTCTAGATTTGGCTTTGGGCCTCTTCTCAAGCCTCTTTTCCCAGGAAAATTTTCTAGATCAAAAAAATCAGCCATTGTTTTTGGACCGTTAGGCATTTTTTCAAAATCATATGCAAAAATTGTTGACCATACAATATTTCCTACAGCACAATCAGTTATTGTGTTTGGAATGAAGTCATCAGATGCTGGAGTACCATCAGCACCTGCTGGCAGCATTGAAGCATCGATTTCTTCAAAAAGTCCTTCATCACATCCTAGAACAGCATCTGAAAGCTCAACATCAACTATATCCCAAGTCACATTTCCAGCTTCAACTTGAGATCTAACTTCAGCAAGTCCCCCTCCATAGTCTTCAGAGACTACTTGGTGACCAGTTTTGGCAGTCCAAGGCTTATGATATGCTTCAACCTGAGACTTTGTGTAAGCGCCACCCCAAGATACAGCAGTTATTGAACCTGCAGATGCGGCACTTACAATAAGTGTTGAACTTGCAACACCAATTAAAAGTGATTTTAATTTCATAAATTCTCTCCTTTTGAACTCGAAATTTAAGTTTTTAATTTATTTTAGTTATTAATTACTAATAATACATTAATTTTTCAATGTTTTACCAGTACTTTATCATGCATCCAATGCATGACAATCCATTGTATCCCAACTTATGGGTATTTTTTCTCCTATTTTAAGAGTGCTCTTAATATTTGAATTTGGTATTTTTACAATAAAATCATTATCTTTATCAATTTTTATGAGACACCTAATGTGATCACCATGGTATATTAGTTGTTTTATAGTAGCATCTGCTTTGTTTTTATATTTACTGTTAAGGTGTATTCTTTCAGGCCTTATAGATAAAGTTGTATTAGTTCCTACTTCACCACAATTTACTTTTAACGCTTTAACTTCCATATTTTGAGACGTTTTAACGGTCACTTCACTATCATTAACACTCTTAACTTTTCCTGTTAATTTATTGTTTTCACCAATAAATTGAGCAACAAAGGCATTTTCAGGTCTCTCGTAAAGTCCATCAGGTGTTGATAGCTGTTGTATTTGTCCATCATTAAAAACAGCTACTCTATCCGACATTGTTAGCGCCTCTGACTGATCGTGAGTAACGTAAACAACAGTAACACCTAGTTGCTTGTGTAGATTTTTTATTTCATATTGCATATGTTCTCTTAATTGTTTGTCAAGAGCACCTAAAGGTTCATCCATCAATACAAGATCAGGATTAAATACAAGGCTTCTTGCTAAAGCGATTCTCTGTTGCTGTCCTCCAGACAGTTGTGCAGGTTTCCTGTTTATAAAATCAGTCATTTGCACCATTTCAAGAGCTTGTATTACTTTTTCCTCTCTGTCATTTTTACTAATTTTTCTAACCTCTAGTGGGAATGATAGGTTTTCTCCAACAGTCATATGAGGAAATAAAGCATAGTTTTGAAAAACCATACCAATTCCTCTCTTGTGAGGAGGAATATTATTGATTGGTTTGTCATTTAAAAGGATTTCTCCATGAGTAGCTGTTTCAAATCCTGCCAACATTAACAAACATGTAGTTTTCCCTGACCCAGATGGACCAAGCATAGTAAGAAATTCACCTTTCTTAATATGTAAGTTTAGATCTTTGACAACGAGGCTTAAGCCATCATAACTTTTTTGAACCCTATCAAATACAACAAACGAATCATTTTTACTGGACATAAATTAATATTTCCTCAAACAATAAACAAAATTTTTTAAAAAATTTATAATATTGGAATTTTTACTTAATGCAATTAACTATTTAATTTTCTACAAAAAATTAAATACATCAGAACTCTTCAGTCCATATAGGATTAGTCCAAGCCTTTTTTCCATTTTGATCGATAACAATAACCCTCACCCAAGGGCTTTTTGCGCCTTTAGGAAAATTTATAACAGTTTTTTTCATTTCATTACCATGTTTGACAATTGATGCTGAACCGTAGCCAACTAGTATTACTGAGGCA
>CACMFN010000031.1 GCA_902612965.1 uncultured SAR116 cluster alpha proteobacterium
AAAGCTTTAAGAGGAGAAATGCATGGCGGGCATACAAAAAATTTATTCTTGCGAGATAAGAAGAAAAAAAATTATCTAATTACTGTTAATGAAAATCAAAAAATTGATTTGAAATTTTTAGAAAGTGAACTCTCTAGTGGAAGGCTTTCATTTGGCAGTCCAGAAAGATTATCACAATTTTTAGGTGTAAAACCTGGTGCTGTATCACCATTGGCACTCTTAAATGACCAACATAATGATGTTTCTTTTTTTATTGATCATAATTTATTAAGTGAAAATATTTTAAATTTTCACCCGTTAGTAAATCATTTAACGGTTTCAATAAAAGTTACAGACTTTAAATACTTTCTCAAAAGTCAAAATAAATTTTATAACGAGATTTATTTTTGATTTTTTGTAAATATTTTTAATTAAAAGTTCAATTTTAACCTTGCAAAGGTTAATATTAGAACCAATTTATAATTTATAGAGAGAAAATTATGCTTATTGGTAATTCTGAAACAAATGGAAGTGAAAGTTCAACTAATATAAAGGACGTAACCTCTGATAACTTTATGGAAGAAGTTATTGAATTATCAAAGACAACACCAGTCATTGTTGATTTTTGGGCTCCTTGGTGTGGACCATGCAAAGAATTAGGCCCCAATATTGAAAAAGCTGTAAATAATGCCAACGGAAAAGTTGTTTTAGCTAAAGTAAATATTGATGAAAATCAAGCAATTGCAGCTCAACTAAGGGTTCAATCCATTCCAACTGTTTATGCTTTTGTTGACGGTCAACCAGTAGATGGATTTATGGGCGCTCAACCAGAATCAGCCATAAATGATTTTGTAAAAAAAATTTCTGATTTAAATAAAGCAGGTCCAAATATTGAAGAAATGATTGAAAATGCAAATGCTTTATACAATGAAAAAAATTACTCTGATGCCGGAGAATTGTTTGAGACTATATTATCTATTGACGCTGAAAAAAAAGAAGCTATTTCAGGTTATATTAGATCTTTGGTGGGATTAAAGAAGTATGATGCAGCAGAAAATTTTATTGAATCTATTGATGATAAACTTAAAGACGATAATTTAGTTAAAGATGCAATAGGAGCTTTAGAGTTATCACTTAAAGCTAAAAATGCATCATCAAAAACTGATGATCTTAGAATGAAAATTGAAACTAACCCTAAAGATATGGAAGCAAGACAGGAATTAGCCGTTGCATTATATGGATCAGGTGAAATTGAAGAAGCACTTAATTGTCTATTAGATTCAATTTCTGTCGACAGACACTGGAATGAAGAGGCAGCAAGAAAACAACTTGTTGAATTTTTCTCAGCTATAGGTTTACAAGATCCTGTTGTTGTAAGAGCTAGGAAGCGTCTCTCTTCAATTTTATTTAGTTAATTGATTATTCGGAGTTTAAAATTTCAAAATTTACCATAGAAAATAACAATCTCCCTACAGATTTACCGGTTTTTCCTTTGCAGGGCGCCCTGCTTCTACCAGGTGGAATACTTCCGTTAAATATTTTTGAACCCAGATATATCCAAATGGTGAAAGATACCTTAGCTACTAATCACAGACTAATAGTAATGACACTTCCCTTACCTGAAAAATCTAATGGTAGCGAAATTTATAAACTGGCTTGTGCTGGAAAATTGATTTCTTTTGAAGAGACACTTGATGGAAGATTTTTAATTTCATTAAGCGGTATTATGAGGTGTAGACTATTAGATACACTTGAAGAAAAAGGTGGTTACAGAAGAATGAAAGTCGATTTCACTGATTATTTGGATGATATGAGACCAAATGACATTAAAATTGAAAGAAATGGATTTTTTAAAACACTTAGGTCTTATTTTGATATGAAGGGACTCTCAGCCGATTGGAAAGCAATTGAAAAATGTGAGGATGAAAAACTTATAACTACTCTTGCAATGCTTTGCCCATTTAGCGATGCTGAAAAGCAAACACTAATGGAAGCAAACAGCTTAAACGAAAGAGCAAAATTAATGAAAGTAATTTTAGAGATGAGTATTTTTGGGAGTGGTGATCAAAATGTCAAAAAACATTAATCAAGATAAAGTTGATCCTAAATTACTAGAAATTTTAGTGTGTCCAGTTACAAAAAGCGATTTACAATACGATAGCAAAAATAATGAATTGATTAGTAAGCAAGCTGGTTTAGCGTATCCAATTAGAGACGGCATTCCAATAATGCTTGAAGAGGAAGCAAGAAAAATTAAAGATAATAGTTAATTATGGTTAATGTTAAGGAACTTCGTATTAATAAAAACAAAAATGAATTAACAGTTACATTTGATGATGGCTTCTCTAATACTCTATCATCAGAACTTCTTAGAGTTGAAAGTCCATCAGCAGAAATTCAGGGCCATGGCCCAAACCAAAAAAAAACACCTTCACAAAAATCTAGAGTTGTTATTGAAGACATTGAACCTGTTGGAAATTATGCTGTAGCTATTAAATTCGATGATGGCCACAACACTGGAATTTTTTCATGGTCATACTTACAAAAATTATCTTTAGAAAAAGATAAACTATGGAAGGATTACCTCAAAAGAGTTGATGATTTAAAAATAGAACGCTAATTAATTTTCTTTCATTATCTCAACTAGTTGCTGTTTTATTGGTTGGAAATTGTTTGAAACACTTAGTAATGACCCAAAAGTATTTTGACTATTATTAGAGGTATTTGAAAAAAACCAATCTATACTATCTGTCATTTTAGTAACTGAATTTACCCAAAATTTTCTATTATTTACATATTTGTTCAAAACAACTCTTGATCCTAAGTCTAAGCCTCTTTCCTTTGCCCATAACATTGTATCTGTAATTTGTAATATGTCGCCTATTGCTAAATTAAAACCTTGACCAGCTAATGGATAGATTGAGTGAGCAGCATCACCCAAAAGGACTGTTCTTGTTCCAGCAGGGTTTGGAACATCAATACGAAATATTGGCCATTCGTTAGTTTTTGAAATTAAGTGCAAATCACCAAGAGAAGATCCAAATTCTTCTTTAATCTTTTTTTCAAAATCTTTAGATGGTAAATTTCTTATTGCATTTATTTGTTTTTTATCTAATGACCAAATTAATGAAGATACTGCTCTTTTATTGGGTTTTATATCTTTAGCTAAAAGAGCCAATATACCAGTTTCAGAAAAAACTTGCCAAGAGACATTTGGGTGAGAATTTTCATGTTCCATAATTGCCACTAAACCAAATTTTTTAATCCCATGATCTTTTGTTTTAATATTCTGAATTTTCCTTATTTTTGAATTTGCTCCGTCAACTCCAATAATTAATGAAGAGTATATTTTATCTCCTGATTTCAAAACTATTTCATTATTATCTGAATCAGATTTTATACTTCTGATGTCATCTTTAACTTTAACGAGTTTTTTATTCTTTTCTATTTTAGATATCAATGTGTCTAATTCTTGATGTAAAACATTATTTTCAGTTAAGTAACAGATTGGAAGAGATTTCTTATCTTCAAAAACAGTGAATTTTTTTTGATTTTGGGTTTTAATATTTATTTTTTTTGTTGGAAATGATTTTTTTTCAAAATCTTTTAAACCAAGCTCTTTAAACATCTTAAATGATTTTGGAGAAAGCATGGTTGTTCTATCATCATTTATTTTATAATTTTGAATATTTTCTATCCAAAATGGAATAATGCCTATCTTAAAAAGGGATACAATTGTTGTTTTTGCAGAAAGCCCACTGCCAACAACAATTACTTCAAAAAAAAATTTTTCCATTTTCACCATGTCTAATTTTAAAATAGCAATAAACTTTATATTTTAAATCTATATTAATTTTTTTAAACTTTAACTGCCTTATAAAGCACTATATTATATTACTATTACTTAGTCCCATAGGAGTAAAATGTTTAACCCTAAATTCGAAATATTTAATGACTGGATGTTTGGAAAATTATCTGCCTTGTTGTCTAACGTCAGTCCTCCTCAAAATACAGAACATATCTTATTAACGATTGGTGAGCCTAAAAACCACCCACCTGAAATAATAAAGGAAACACTTAATAAATATTCTGCAGATTGGCGGAAATACACACCTAGCAGCGGAACTAGGTACTTTCGAGAAAGCGTAGCAGAATATATTTCAAAAAGATACCCAAGTTGTTCAGATTTCTTTGACATAGATGAAGAGATTAGTCCAGTACCTGGAACAAGAGCTCCTCTTTTTCAAATTGGTCTTCTAATTAAAAATGGGAGCAAAGATAAACACATCAGCTTGGTTACAAATCCCTTCTATCATGCATGGCGTGCTGGAGCTATTGCAGCAAATAATAAAATTATTTGGATGAACGCAACAGCTGATACAAATTGGCTCCCTCAACCCAGTGATATTGAAAAAAATATTTTGAAGAAAAGCTCAATTATGTATGTCGCTTCACCCTCTAACCCACATGGTAGTTGTGCATCTTTGCAATGGCTTGCTAAAACAATAGAAACCTGCCGAAAATATGACATATTATTATGCATAGATGAATGTTATGCAGATATATATAGAGAAGATGGTATGCCACCAACTGGTGCAACAGAAGCTTTGAATGAAATAGGTCAAGGCAGCAATGGGGTAATTATTTTTCATTCTCTTTCTAAAAGGTCATCTGCTGCTGGTCTTAGAGCTGGGTTCATTGCAGGAGACAAAGTTGTCATTGAAAAATATAGACAGTTGGTAGCCAATGGAGGTGTCTCAATTTCTGAACCCCAACTTAGAGTTGCAGAAGCACTATATAAAGATGAAAAACATGTTGTGAAAAATAGACAATTCTATGATAAAAATTTTCAACTTTCAGAGCAGATCTTGAAATCTACCAAGCCTCAAGGTGGCTTTTTTAATTTTATTCCAGTTGAAAATGATCTTTATGCAACAAAGCACTTATGGGAAAATCACGGTGTAAAAGTGATGCCTGGTAGTTTTATGGCATTTGAAAATAATAATGACAACCCTGGTAAAAATTATCTGAGAATTGCATTAGTAAACGATGCCGACACAACCAAAAAAGGTCTAGACAGAGTATCTAATGGTCTCAAAGAGTTAGTATGAACGATTTTAATTCAACGAATAATTCAACTTTTTTGCCTAGAGGTTTTAGAGAGTTTTTCAGATCTCGTTTCAATGAAGCATTTGGATTAATAATAATTATTTTCACTACTTCAATAATAATTTCGATTTGGGGCTTTAATCCAAACGATCCGATTTATTACTTTAAATCATCTACAAAGGGCACTTCAAACATTCTTGGTAACTATGGATCTAATTTGTCTGGTGTTTTATTACACTTATTTGGCTTAGGAAGTTCATTCTTTTGTTTATTTGGATATCTTTGGGGATTTAAATTTCTTAGAAATGAGCAAATATCTAAGAAGAAGTTAAGACTGACATTATTACTGCCTTCTATTATATTATTATCAATCTTTTTATCTCTGTTCCAACTACAAACAATTTATCTTCCAGAGGGAGCGGGAGGCGCTATTGGACATTTGTTAAGTTCACTTATTCCAAACCTAAATGATGGTTGGGCATTTGGGTACCTTAATGGAGGTAACTGGCCACTAATTGTTTCTACACTTTTAATAAGTATTCCAATTTATTTGTGGTCTTGTACTGCATCCAAAAAAGAAGTGGTTTCTCTTAAATCAATAATATCACCACTTCTTTATGCAGCGGGTTATCTGACAAGGCTGGTTTTAAAACCAGTAACAAGAAAAAGAGACATTAATACAACTAAACAATCAAGAAGAATTGAACCCACTATTGCTAGTAAAAGGAAAAGTGTAAATAATATCCGAACTGTAAATAGAAAAAAACCAAGGCAAACATCATTAAACCTTGGCACTTCCGATGGTTATAATCTTCCATCTGTAGAATTATTAAACCCTTCTATAGAAGGATTAGCCGGTCCATCAGATGATGTTCTAAACGCTAATTCAAGAATGCTTGAAAGTGTTTTAGACGACTTTGGAATCAAAGGTGATATTGTAACAGCATTAACTGGTCCAGTTGTAACAAGATATGATCTAAATCCATCTCCAGGAACCAAAACTTCAAGAGTAGTCAGTTTAGCAGACGATATCGCAAGGTCTATGAGTGCGGTTTCTGTAAGAGTTGCAGTTGTACTAGGACAAAATGCAATTGGTGTTGAATTACCAAACTTAGATAGAGAAACAGTTTTGTTAAGAGAGATTTTAGAAAGTGAAAAATGGCATGACACCAAATCAAGTATTCCTGTTGCTCTTGGAAAAGATATTGCGGGTGAGCCTATTGTAAGAGACTTATCTGCAATGCCTCATCTACTTGTTGCAGGTACCACAGGGTCAGGAAAGTCTGTTGCTGTAAATGGTATGATCTTATCTATTCTTTATAAACACACGCCTGAAACCTGTAGATTAATTTTGGTCGACCCTAAAATGCTTGAATTATCAGTTTATGATGGTATTCCACATTTACTTACACCTGTTGTAACTGAACCCCCTAAAGCAGTAATGGCTCTAAAATGGGCTGTTAGAGAGATGGAAGAGCGTTATAAGTCAATGTCAAAGGTTGGCGTAAGAAATATATCAGGATATAATAAAAGATTGGCTCAAGCTAAAGCGAATGGTGAAACATTATCCCATAGAGTACAAACAGGCTTCGATCCTGAAACGGGGAAACCAATTTACGAAGACCAAGACATAAGTCTAAACCCTCTTCCCCTTATAGTAGTAGTTATTGATGAAGTTGCTGATTTAATGCTGGTAGCTGGAAAAGATATTGAAGCTGCTGTCCAAAGATTGGCTCAAATGGCAAGAGCAGCTGGAATTCATGTTATTATGGCTACACAAAGACCATCTGTTGATGTAATAACAGGCACAATAAAGGCTAATTTTCCAACTAGAATTTCCTTTCAAGTTTCGTCTAAAATTGATAGCCGAACAATTTTAGGAGAGCAAGGTGGTGAACAACTTCTTGGTAAGGGAGATATGCTTTTTATGGAAGGGGGAGGCAGAATAACTCGGATACATGGCCCATTTGTATCTGATGAAGAAGTTGAAAGCGTTGTAAATTTTCTAAAACAACAGGGTGACCCTGAATATGATGATGAAGTTATTATTGAACGTGAAGAAACAAGTACATCAAAAAATGACTATAAGTCTAATAGTGGTGACGACCTTTATGATCAAGCAGTTGCTCTTGTCGCAAGAGAGAGAAAAGCTAGCACAAGCTTTATTCAGAGGCATTTAAAAATTGGTTATAACCGAGCAGCTACAATTATTGAAAAAATGGAAACAGAGGGGGTTGTAAGTAGTTCAAATCATGTAGGCAAAAGGGAAGTCTTGATAGATGATCATTCAGGTTAAGAGAATACTGATCTTTTCTATTTTTTTAATGATGCCTGCATATGTTTATTCGGATAATTATATTCATACGGCTGAAGGCTGGTTGAATAATATTAATTCTATGACAGCAGATTTTATCCAAGTGTCTTCCGATGGAGGCTACGCAGAGGGTAAGCTTTTCATAAAAAAAAATCATGGTTTTAGATTTGAATATGCTCCACCTTCTCCTTTACTTATTGTTGGAAGAGGTAACTGGGTCATTGTTCAAGATCTCGAAGAACAAACAAGTAATAATTATCCTCTATATCAAACACCATTTTCTAGATTTTTATCAGATAATGTATCCCTACAACCTAAGGGATACAAAACAGACGCAATTGTTAAGAACGGGATATTAGAAATTAAGATTGTCCCCAATGAAGATAATAATGGTCTTCTTCAGTTAGACTTTTCACAAAACCCATTTCAATTAAGAAGATGGAAAATAATTGATCAGATTGGAACAGAGATAATTGTCACATTGCAAAACCATAAATTTAATGTTCAACTTCCTGCAAAAACATTTCGTGGAAATCCTATAAAAACAGAATAGAAATTATAAATATAATGAAAATTTTAACTTGGAATTGCAATGGTATAAGAGCCAGATTTCCTCTTATAAAAAAAATTATAGAGTTAGAAAAACCAGATCTATTATTTTTGCAAGAAACAAAAATTGAAGATAAAATTTTCCCAGAAAAAGAATTTCATAATTTAGGCTATGAATTTCTATTTTATAGAGGTGAGAAATCATACAACGGTGTAGCATGTATTTCCAAGGTGCCTTTTGGTAACTGCGGATATAAAAACTGGCATGATATTGAAGACTGTAGGCATATTTTTGTTAAAATAAAAAATACAACCATTCATAATTTTTATGTACCAGCAGGGGGTGATATTCCTGATACTACAGTTAATTCAAAGTTCCTACACAAAATATCTTTTTTAAAAGAAATGGAAAGTTGGCTACGTGATAAACCTTCGAATAGAAATGAAATCATATTAGGTGACCTAAATATAGCGCCTTTGCCAGATGATGTTTGGTCACATAAGCAATTATTAAATGTTGTGAGCCATACACCTCAAGAAACTGATTTGTTGCTCGATGTATTACATTCTGGAGGTTTTGAAGATCTAATCAGACAATTTTTCCCAATACCAGAAAAGGTTTTTTCCTGGTGGTCTTATAGGTCAAAAGATTGGCGTCATAATGATAGAGGGAGAAGGCTAGATCATGTATGGGCAACGAATAGTATATCGAAAAGAGTGTCTAAAGTTAATATTTTAAAAGATGCAAGAGGATGGGACAAACCTTCTGATCATGTTCCTATTTTGGTAGAAATAGAATTAGTTTAATTATTGTCCAATCCTACTATTGCCCTAGAGTACTCTTTAGCATCAAATCGATCTAAATCTTCCAATCTTTCTCCAACCCCAACAGAATGAATGGGAAGACCGAATCTATCCGCCAAGGACACAACTATACCCCCTTTTGCAGAGCCATCAAGCTTCGTCACAATTACTCCAGAAATATCAATAGCTTTGCTAAACTCATCCATTTGAGAATGTGCGTTTTGGCCAGTCGCACCGTCAAGTACTATAATTCTATCATGAGGACATCCTTCTAGTTTTTTTCCAAGTACTCTGATAATTTTTTTCAATTCCTCCATAAGTTCATTTTTAACTTGCAGTCGACCTGCAGTGTCAATTATTAGAACATCTACTTTCTCTTCAATTGCCTTTGTTAATGACTTGTACGCAAGAGAAGCAGGATCACTCCCATTTTCCCCAACCACAATTTCCACATCAGCTCTTTTTGCCCAAACTTCAAGTTGCTCTATAGCCGCCGCTCTAAAAGTATCACAAGCTGACAATAAAACAGTTTTACCTTGTTCCTTTAGTTGAGCTGCTATTTTTCCTGCAGTTGTAGTTTTACCAGTGCCATTCACGCCAACAAGGACAATTACATGAGGTTTATTGCCCTCCTTTATTTGAAGTGGCTTTGACACTGGAGATAGAATTTTTTCAATTCCTTCAGATAACTTTTTTAATATTTCTTCTTCAGATGATTCTGAATTTAAATTTTCTGACTTTAACTCTTTTACTAATTTTTCCGAAATATCTATACCAATATCACATGCAATCAATTGATCCTCTAAGCTTTC
>CACMFN010000032.1 GCA_902612965.1 uncultured SAR116 cluster alpha proteobacterium
AAAAATTCATTTTGCAGTAACTGCGGTCATAAAACTATAATAACTAAGGCAGGCCACCAAAGAAATTGTTTAAATGAACAATGTCTAAATATTCATTTTCCTAGAACTGACCCTGCAGTAATAATGCTCATTTATAAAAATGATAAAGTTTTGCTTGGGAGACAAAAGGTTTGGCCTTCTGGAATGTATTCTACCCTTGCTGGTTTTGTTGAAACTGGAGAAACAATAGAGAATGCAGTAAGACGAGAAGTTTTTGAAGAGGCTGGAATTAAGATAAAAAATATTCGATACCATTCATCACAGCCTTGGCCTTTTCCAGCATCTATAATGCTAGGTTTTTATGCAGAAGCGTCTTCTACAAAGATTAAATTAGACGACAATGAAGTAGAAGATGTACAATGGTTTTCTAGGAAAGAAGTTATTAATTTCAGCCATCAGAATAAATTTCTACCAAGAAAAATCTCAATCGCACGAAGACTTATTGATGATTGGACCAATGATGAATAACGAATATTAAAATTATCTATTAATAGTTTTGACAATTATGGATGGCAATTCATTATATACAACTGAGTAAGGAGAATAGTTGCCACCCATAATCAAAGCAGGTGGTAAGACTGCTTTAAGTAATATATTTAATATAGTACTATAATGGTACTATATTAAATATATATGATACCTGCAAGCCAATTTATAGATATTAAATATAGAAAGTACCCTCTGACACTAAAACACACTTCCCAGATATAGAAGTTTTAATGACCTCTCCTTGTTCCTTAATAACATTTACATAAACATAGCTTGGACGTCCTATGCTTTCACCTTGATGTATCTCAAAATCGATTTTACCATTTTGCAGATTATGTCTTGATGCAAGCAAAGCACCAAGTGCACCACAAGCACTTCCAGTTGCTGCATCCTCAACAATACCAGAAAGAGGTGCAAAAACTCTTGCAAAAATATTTTTACCTACTTTGTTGGTAAATATCATTAATGAAAAAAAATCATCACCATAAGAGTACTCCTTATCAGCTTCCTCAAAAGCAGAAATATTACATCGAGCCTTTTTTAAAGCCTCATAGCTCTCAACTTCAGCAATAACAAAATCAAGACCAACACCTGCAACTACGGGAGGGGCAGCTGAGACTAAAAACTTCTCATCTATTTCAATACAACGCGAAATTACAGAACTTGGAATTGAAATTGATGTATTAAACTTACTGGGCGCTTCTATTTCAGCTCCTATGAGATTCTGTCCAGCATATTGTGGTGAAACGAAAACCAGTCCAGCAAGTTCCTCAAAAATCATTTTCTCTTTTGAATAGTACCCTTGAATAAATTGTGGGTTTTGAATAAGAAAATAACCTGCTCCTACATTGGGGTGACCAGCAAATGGCAATTCATTTTTTGGAGTAAAAATTTTTACTTTAGCTGAGTTTTGTTTTGAAATAGGCTTTTGAATAAAGACAGTTTCAGAATAATTAATCTCTGACGCTATACTCTGCATTAAATCATCAGACAGTAAATCTGCTTCTGGGAATATGGCTAAAGGGTTACCACCAAAAACTTTATCTGAAAAAACATCAAGAGTGTAAAACTTTAAATCCATTATTTAATTCTCCTAAACAATTTCCCATTTTCTTGAATTTGATGATCTAAATATTGCATCAATTATCTTCATATTTTTTAGGGAGTCTTCTAAAGAATAGGGAAATGTAGTGCCATTCAAAATTGAATTATTCATTTGTTCAACTTGATTGGCATACTGATCAGATTTCTCTATTTTGATTACCCTAGGACTTTGCGAGGGATGATTAACATTCTGCCACAAATGAATTTCACTTTCTTGATCAGCTATTGGATTAAAAGGCACAGGCAGTTCAAGTCTTCCTTTGGTTCCAATAAATCGCATATGTTGCATTAAGTGACTTTGTGTTGAGCAAGTAAATGACATTTGAACATTTCCAAATTTTAAAATTGCAGAAGCAAGAATATCAGTTTTAAAATTTGAATCAGTTTCTATCAAAGAAATCAGTTCATCAGGCTCAGCATCTGTAATAAATCTACTTGTGACTATTGGATATACACCAATATCCAATATACCCCCACCACCAATTCTTACATCATTTCTTATATTATTAGGGTCAGTATTAAAGTAATTGAATAGACCTTGTATAGCGTTAAGCTTTCCTATTTCACCTTCTTGAATTAACTTTTTTGTTTCAGTCCATTGAGGATGGAAGCGAACCATGAATGCCTCTGAAACAATTTTTTTAGTCTCTTTTTGAACTTGCATTAGTTCAAATATTTCATCTGAAGTAATAGAAATTGGCTTTTCACATAGTACATGCTTTCCAGCTTTCAGTGAATTTATAGAAAAGGGAACATGCAGATGATTTGGAAGTGGAATATAAACAGCATCTATATTTGGATCAGAAATTAATTTGTTATAATCATCATAAGCTTTTGTAATAGCAAATTTATGACAGAAATCTTCAGCTTTTGATATATCCCTTGAAGCAATTGCATATAGTTCAGTATTTTTACTTTTTTTCATTGCAGGAATAACTTGTTCCTTTGCAATCTTAGCTGCGCCTAAAATTCCCCATTTGACAGTTCCCATAAAAAAAACCAAATTTATAAATATTAATATATAAGTAACAAATAATACTCTAAGCTAAAGTTTAAAATTGTCAGAATAAAAAAAAATTTTTATGCGTAAAAATAAATACTCAATAGCTGTTATAGAAGGAGATGGTATTGGTAAAGAAGTTATGCCAGAAGGCATTAGATGCCTAGAGGCTGTAAGTTCTAAATACGGCATTAATCTTGAGTTCAAAAACTACGATTTTTCATCAGTAGACTACTATGAAAAGCACGGCGTTATGTTGCCAGAGGATTGGAAGGAAAAATTGTCTTCACATGATGCTATATTTTTTGGAGCAGTTGGATGGCCAGAAAAAGTTCCAGACCACATATCACTTTGGGGTTCTCTTTTAAAATTTAGAAGAGAATTTGATCAATATATAAACTTAAGGCCCGTAAAACTGATGCCAGGCGTGCCTTCACCTCTAAGTGGGAAAAAACCAGGTGACATTGATTTTTTAATTGTAAGAGAGAATACAGAGGGAGAATACAGTTCCATTGGTGGCAAAATGTTTGAAGGAACTGAGAGAGAGTTTGTCGTCCAGGAAACTGTAATGACTAAAGTAGGAATAGAGAGAGTTTTGGATTTTGCATTTAAACTCGCACAAAAAAGAAAATCAAAACATATAACGTCAGCGACAAAATCTAATGGTATCTCAATAACAATGCCTTATTGGGATGAACTTTTTGAAAAAATGTCAAAATCCTACCCAGACATAAAAACTGATCAGTACCATATTGATATTCTTTGTGCTCATTTTGTTTTAAATCCAGATAAGTTTGATGTTATTGTAGCTTCTAATTTGTTTGGTGATATTTTATCTGATTTGGGTCCAGCATGCACTGGCACAATTGGAATAGCTCCATCAGGTAATATCAATCCAGAGAACAATCATCCGTCTTTATTTGAACCAGTTCATGGCTCCGCGCCGGATATAGCAGGAAAAGGGATTGCCAACCCAATAGGACAAATTTGGGCAGGAGCTATGATGTTAAATCATTTTGGGTTTGACGATGCCTCAAATGAAATTTTAAATGCAATCAAACATTCTCTATCTAATCCAAAACTCAGAACAAAAGACCTTGCTGGAAGTGCAGACACCCAAACAGTAGGAAAGGCTATTGAACAAATAATTAAATAGTTATTGGTGTAACTCCATAACTTTTTTCACGTTTGCCCTTTCATGAAATTTTATATTATGATCTTCTATCTTTTGAAAAGGGGCCAAATCAACACCGTCATCACGAAACCAACGAGTAACCAAGGCAAGGTAAGGATCACAAATAGAATAGTTATCCCCTAAAACCCATGGTCCATTAATTAAATTATTTTCGATGTATTCTGCATAGTCGGTCATATTCTTTTGAACATTTGCAGTTAATGAAGCTAACGCACTTTCATCATTTGTCCATCTGTGTCCACGATGTTTGTGAGCATGTCCAACGTGAACTGTTGATGATAAATACATGTTAAAGGCTTGGGCTTTAGCTAATTCATAAGGATCTGTAGGAGCAAGTTTTTTTTCAGGAAATAACTGACATACATAATACATAATTGCAGGATTTTCAGTTAAAATACCTTTTTCCGTGACCAAGGCAGGAACCCTCCCTTTAGGATTAATTTTTAAAAACTCAGGCTTATTTTGGTCACCATTTTTTAAATCAATTTTTATCGCCTCATATTTTGCTTCAGCATCCTCAAGTACTACGTGGGTAGCAAAAGCACATGACATTGGCGCATAATAAAACTTCATTTTTCCCTCTTTATTAATTTAATATGGAGTATACATAAATATAGATTAAGTTGTAACATACTAAAACTAAATATCTTTTAAGGCATTACTATGAATGAAACTATTGAATTATTAAAATCACATAGATCAATAAGAAAGTTTAAGGATAAAAAAATCGACAAAGATTTATTGAACCAAATTCTTTCTGCTGGACAAGCAGCAGCAAGTTCAAGCTTTCTTCAAGGTTTTTCGATCATAAGGATTACAGATAAAGAAAAAAGAGAGAAGTTTAGTGTTTTAGCGAATAATCAAAACTTTATTAATGAGGCAGCCGAATTTTTAGTATTCTGTGCAGATCTTAAGAGATCTTCAATGTGTTGTGAACTTCACAACGCCCAAGCTACTGAAGGTTTTACTGAGCAATTTATTATAACTACTGTTGATGCAGCCTTGGCAGCCCAAAATGTTGTTGTTGCAGCAGAGTCTGCAGGCTTGGGTATTTGCTATGTTGGGGCTATAAGAAACAATCCTCAAACGGCAACAGATCTTCTTAATCTTCCAAAAAATGTATACCCTGTTTTTGGTTTATGTTTAGGTTACCCAAATCAAAACCCAGAAGTTAAACCGAGACTACCTTTGAGTTTAATTCTAAAAGAGAATTCATACACAACAGAAAATGATATTGAAATTATCAAAGAATATGATCTAGAGATGAAAGAATATTATAAAAAAAGAACAGATAATAAAAAAGCCTCTACATGGAGTGAACAGATGTCCGGTTTGCTTGGACGGGAAGTAAGGGTATTTATGAGAGATTTTTTAAAAAAACGTGGTTTTTTAATGAAGTAAATTAAAAATCATTATGGAAAATTTAAAGGGATCAAATTATTCTTGGGGACTAGTTGCTAAAATATTTCATTGGACTTTAGCAGTTTTTATTTTATCGCAAATTTCATTTGGTATTAATTTGCATTTTATGGATCCCTCTAGAATAAAAGGAGAATTAATACATTTTCATAAAATTTTTGGTACTTTCATTTTATTTTTGATATTTTTAAGACTTGCATGGAAATATTATAACCCCTCTCCATCTCACGAGGATTTAAGTTTTTTCCATAACATTTCATCAAAAATTATACAAATACTAATGTATATTTTTTTAATTTTAATTCCTATTCAAGGGATGCTTTTGACTTGGGTATCTGGATCAGATGTTTTACTTCTTGGCATTATAAAATTACCAAGACTTATTGAGGAGGATTTTATCCTCCATAGTCAGTATATGGATGTCCATTATGCAATGACAATTACTTTATTTACATTGTTCTTAATTCATTTATCCGCTTCAATGCTGCATATCTTCTATTACAAAGATAAGTACAATGTTTGGAAAAGTATGAAGTTTATTTTTAAAAAATAATTTATGATTTATAATTTTAAGATAATGGATTAATTTTTTTCCACTCTTTAATTCCATCAGTCGCATCATATATTTTAAAGAATTCAAAATATTTATCCAAGTAATCACTCACTATACCAGTTCGTCTTCCACTTCGACAAATAAGAATGAGTGGCTTATTTTTATCGGCTACTAATTCTAACTCATTTAGCCATTTATAGATATCAACCTCCCCATTTTCATTAAAAAAAGTTATTAA
Source organism: uncultured SAR116 cluster alpha proteobacterium (assembly GCA_902612965.1). Lineage (GTDB taxonomy): Bacteria > Pseudomonadota > Alphaproteobacteria > Puniceispirillales. The sequence goes on from CACMFN010000032.1 coordinate 6,038, forward strand.
ATGACTATCTTTAATAACGCCTGTTTCTCTCCACTCTTTAGCTGTTCTAATATCAATTAATGGGACGCCCTCAGACATTAATAACTTTAACTTTTCTAAAGAAATTTTTTCTGTATCAGCAAAAGATAATTTTGAAAAAACTATCAAAAATATCAATATATATTTTAACAAAACATTCCCTCTAAAATTATTTATTTTATTATTTTAAATTTATTAACATCAACTAATCCTCGATCAGTTATTTTCAATGATGGAATTACAGGAAGTGCAAGAAATGCAAGTTGAAGAAATGGCTCCTCAATTGTAACGCCTAATTCTTTTGCTGTTTTTCTTAATTTAGTTAGCTGGTCTTTAACATCATCAAAAGAAAAAATACTCATTAGCCCAGCAATAGGAAGTGATATCTCGGCTTTTATTTCATTTTGAGATGCAATAACAAAACCACCTTGTAAATCTTTTAATCGATTACATGCTAATGCCATATCAGTATAGTTCATTCCAATTGCAACAATATTATGGTGATCATGAGCAACTGTTGAAGCTATTGCACCTTTTTTTAGGCCAAATCCATGAACAAAACCATTGGCTATATTATTATTTTTTCCATGCCTTTCAATTACTGTAACTCTTGCTAAATCCCTTTTTAAGTCAGGAATTTTATCACCATTAGATAAAGGTATCTTCTCAAATAAGTGTTCTGTAATTATTTTTCCTTCTAAAATTCCAATAACATTCGTATCTTCAGATGTATCTTTAATTATAAAATCAGAGCTCTTAACTGATTTTGATTTAACTGAGTTTAATCCAATTGGTTTTATGCGTTTAACAGCAGAAAAAATTTCATCAGAAACAACTCTACCTCCAGATATAACCATTGCAGGTTTACATTCTTCAATATTTTGAAGACAAACAATGTCTGCTTTTTTTCCAGGAGCAATCAGTCCCCTATCCGATAAGCTAAATGCTTCAGCTGCAGAAAGAGATGAAGCCCTGTAAGCATTTAATGGTTTAACTCCCAATTTAATCAAAGCTTTAATCATGTAATTAATATGACCCTGCTCGTGAATATCCAGCGGATTCCTGTCATCTGTACACAAACAAATATATGGTGCTGTTTTGTCTGTTAAGATTTTATGTAGAGATTTTAGATCCTTGCTGACAGATCCTTCCCGTATCAGTATTCGCATACCCTTTTTTAATTTTTCTAAAGCTTCATCTTCCGAAGTTGCTTCATGCTCAGTTTTTATTCCTGCAGAAATGTATGCATTTAATTCTTTTCCGGATAGCTGAGGTGCATGGCCATCAATGTGCCCTCCCTCAAAAAGTTTTAATTTTTTAATTATTTCTTTATCCTGATTAATAACCCCTGGGTAATTCATCATCTCTGAGAGACCAATATTACTTTTATGATTTTTTAATTTCTTCAACTCTTTTGACGTAACTCTTGCTCCTGCAGTTTCCATTTCAGTAGAAGGAATACAGGAAGACAACTGAACAAAAATATCCATTACAGTTTGTTCACTAGACTCTTGAAAATATTTAATCCCATCAACACCAACTACATTTGCTATCTCATGAGGATCACAAATTGCAGTTGTTGTCCCAAGAGGAAGAACGCAACGCTCAAATTCAAATGGACTAACCATTGAACTTTCAATATGGAGATGAGTATCAATGAAACCAGGAACTAAAACCTGATTTTTTACATCTATGACCTTTTTTGCATCGTATGATGCACAAGTGCCAACTATAGTATCTCCACTTATTGCAACATCGCCTTCAAGAAAGTCTCCAGTTATTAAGTCAAAAACTTTGCCACCTCTTAAAACAATATCTGCCTTTTGAGTGCCAAGTCCTTGTTGAATTTTCTTTTTTAAATTATTCAATTTTACACCATCTGCGTACACAGTTTGTATAATCAGAAAAGTAATGTGAGATTATCTGAATTTCAAAATTAGTCAAAATTGAAGTATTTGGTTCTCTATCAAGCAAGAACGCAAATGATTTTTCTAAGAGTTCATATTTTGAAATCATACTATTAGTAAGCTCTTGGTATACTTCGTCACTAATAACTACATTATGTGAACTTTTGACATTATCACTAACCTCAACAAGAAATTTATCCTTCTCAATTTCAGTAATTTTTATAGATGCCAACTAATTATCCATATTTTATAAACATTTGTTATATATAAGCATATAAATTAGTTTTGATTAATATTTTATTGGTCCAGCTAACATTTCAGCATCCAGTCTTTTACCATCCCAGTCAATTCTCCAATCAAGATGAGGCCCTGTTGATCTACCAGTGTTTCCTGAAAAACCTATTAACTGTCCTCTGCTAACCTTATCACCAATACTTACTTTCATTTCAGACAAGTGAAGAAAGGTTGAGTTAACATTAAGTCCATGATTTAAAATTACTGTAAAGCCAGAATAATATAGATCATCTGCCAATGAAATTACTCCACTTGCAGGCGCGTAGACCGGGGTGCCTATAGGCACAGCGATGTCTATACCGTAATGAGGGGACATAGGCACTCCATTTAAGATACGCTGGCTTCCATAAACGCCAGTAATTTTTCCCTTTAATGGCCAATTAAAACCATTAGTAAAATCTCCTAATAAAACTTTTTTGCTTCTTGCATTAAACACTTTCTCACGGTCCAGATTTATTTTATCTATTGTCTCTTTTTTAGGGGATACCATTGACTGCTTTAGGCCATCTATGCGCTGAACTTTATATTTTCTTTTCACTGGATATAAAAATGTTTCTAATTCTTTTTTCTTTTCTAGAATTGTAAGAAGAATTTTTTTCTCTTCATCACGGTGAAACCCAATAACAAAAATTCCACTTTGATCAATTTCTATAAGTTCATTATTTACTTTTACTTTGTTTAAGGGATTGGTCCTTGCAATTATCAAGTTACCTT
>CACMFN010000033.1 GCA_902612965.1 uncultured SAR116 cluster alpha proteobacterium
TTTTTTGAAATTATAATATCTTGTTCAAATATTTTTTCAGAATTTATTATTTTTTTTATTTTAAGATTATTGAGTAAATAATTAACTCTTAATTCTGTTAAGGGAAAAAACTTGGGTATTAAAACTAAAAAATTCAGAAATATAAATACAAATAAAATTGAAATCCATAGCCTATTAAATCTTGTATACGTTTTTGTTATAATTTTTGGAGAATTTGATATATTATTATTTATTAAAAAACCACTCAAGCTTTTATTATTTTGACTTAAAGATTGCTGCTTTGAGAGCTCATTATCAATAAAACCATATTTATTTAATTTTAAATTGTTAATAATTTTACCATCTTGAAGTTCAATATTTTCATTTTTCTTAATTAAAAAACAAGATTTCTCAGAAATTATACATTCAACCTTATCTTTAATTTTATCTATTAAAGGTTTAACTAGATTGGAATATTCTTTTTCATCAAGCCAAAATTGTTTAAGCTGGTTTTTATCGATTATTGCAGGACTGAAGTGTAATTCATTAGTATTTGAAAGAATTTGGTGACTGAAATAGAATTCTTTTTCATTAATTTTTATTTTTTTATCTGAAGGTAAATCACGCCTACCTTCAACGCATAAAACTGATGATAAAACTATTCTAGTGAAGCTAAATTTATTAAGTTGATCTTTATATTTATTGAAACTTTGAATAAATTTGATGATATTATCTGAAACCTCGTATATTTCATATTTTGGTTCAAATTTTTTTACTCTTATTATGTGGGTTATTTTTTTCATTAAATATTTTAAATCTTTAAAACTTGCTTTTTAAATGGTCCATATCTGTAGATTAATTTAAATATATTATCACTATCAACCTCATATTTTGATGAAGAAAAATATTGAGTTCCTGATTTATCTTCATAAGTTATTTGAGCTTTAATTGACTTAGAATTGAAGCTAATAACTTTTAAATATTCTTGTTCGTTTAATTCCAAAGGTCGCCTTAAAATCTGTTCAATTTCTTTTTGGAGATTTGAAATATTTTTCTCTGTTTTATTTTTTTGGTTACTATTTGGCCAAATGTCTTTACTAATTATATTTGATAAATCTTTAGCATTATTTTTACTTAGGAAAGGAAGAAAATAACCTATTTTTTCTGAACTCATATTAAGGATATTAATTTTATTATTATACAAATTTACACATAATAGTTCTTTAATTTTGCTATTAATTTTTGCTATTTCTGGTATCATATTTAATTCTATATTTGATACGGCAAAATAATTTCTTGGCAGCCAATCAATATTTCTTTTTTTGTATTCAAGGCTTTCCTTGAGGTTTTGAGAGTTAGTTTTGTTCGTGTCAATCCAATCTATGATGTAATTTATAGCATTGATATTAATTTTAAGTTTTTTAAAAATTTCATTCAATCTCTTAAATTCTACATTATTAATATTAAGTTCATTATTAGAGTTTTTATAAAATAAGGAATTTACATTAAAGCAATTATCATTTGATGAAATTTTAACTTCAATATTTGCCTGACTTGGTGTTTCATATCGTTCTTGAAAATCATAATTTTTTGTAAGATTGTTATTTTTTTTAAAATTATTATTTAAATATTCGGTTATTACCAATTCAATTGCTGATATTTCTTCTTCAATAGTCATTAGTTGCTCATAATTTTGTATCAGTTCAATCTTTTTATTTTGGTTGGAAATGGTTATTGTTAATGTTGAGATTAATATAGTAACTATTACTGCAACTGTTATAAAAATATATCCATCTTGTTTATAAGTTTTCATAAATTATTTCCAACTCTAAAACTATAAACTTCTTCATTATCAGCCCCAAATTCAATTGATATAAGTGAAGGGATTGACTGATTATTTTTATTTGAAATATATAAATTTGAAACTTTTTCGATTTTGAAATTAATTTCTTTTTTAAAATCATGAATTAATTCTTTGTTTATTGTTTTTTGATTGCCAAAATTAAATAAACTTCTGTATAGCTTTCCATTATTTATATGCCATTTTACTTTCATAATTTTTAAATCAATTTGTGATTTTTTTTCTAATGATACTCTGTGCAAGATTAATTCATTTTGTTTATATAGAACAATACTTAATTCATCATTTATTATTCCCGGAATTGAATTAGAAAGATCATTTTTTAATAAATTATAAGCGTAAGCAATTTTTATAGCTTCATGACTTTTTTTAGTTGTGATTTTTTCTAGGGAATTAATGTTTGTAAAAATAGTAAATATTCCACCTATGACTATTGTGGAAATACTTATTGCAACAATGAGTTCAATTAGAGAAAATCCTTTTAAATGATTTAATTTCATTTTTTTCTCCAATAACTTTTTACACTATTTTCTTTAGAATTATTTGGCATCAATTCTAAAAGATATATTTTTTTATTTGGGGTATTGGTTTTTCTTATTGAAAAGGTTAAATCACCAGAAAAAGATCTTATTTTTATGTTATTTTGATTATTAATTTCATTATGTATTTTTAATCTTTCTATGTATGATTTATAAGAAAGTTTTCTTAAATAATCATTAGAAATACTTTCTGTTGATGAAATTAAGAAAGATGCCATTAAATATATTGAAGATGAGATTAAAGTTACAAAAGTTAATGAAACAAGTACTTCTAAAAGTGTAAACCCTTTTAAATTTTTAATTTTCATCAAAAGCAGGCCTTCCAGAAGAATTAATTTTTATTTTTACCAACTCATTCTTGATTAAACAATCTAGGCTGAATTCAGTTACTTCACCTGATGGAGATATATATATTTTTTTTGATTCATTGTTTTGTATTTCACAATTGTTAAAACTTTTTTTATCAAAATAAATTTTGGAATTTTTTTCACTATCTGCGGAAAATAATTCAATTGATGCATTTAAAGAAAGTGAATATTTTTTTAAAAATTCAATTTCTTCTAAAATAGAGTTTAATTTTTTTTCAATTGAAATATCATTATTTGATAAGTTTAAAAAATTTGATGAAATTCCAACAAAAATTCCCAACACTGAAATTATTGAAATTACAACAATTAATTCAAGAAGAGAAAAGCCTGAAAAATATTTTTTTTTATTCTTTAGTTGACCAATTACCAATGTCAGAATTTTCATCTAATCCGCCTTCAGAATTATCAGCTCCTAAGGTCCAAATATCAAAATTTCTAAATTTACCAGGATATCTGTATCTATAACGTATACCCCAAGGGTCATTTGGTATGCCATTAATATATTTTTTTTGATCATTAGCCAAAATCTCTAGACCAATATCTTCTGAAGGGTAATCTCCATTATCCAATTTATATAATTCAAGAGCAGACTCTAATACCATAATATCATTAACGATTTTCGTTTTTCTTGCCTCGCTTGGTCTATTTATTACATTCGGAACTATAAAACTTAAAACAATTCCAATTATTGCTATAACGACTAGTAATTCTAATAAGGAAAAACCATCTAACTTTCTATTCTTAAAATAGATTAAAAAATTTATTGTCTTCATGATATTATTTTATAGCATCGAAGTAGCATTTAAAACAGGCAATATTATTCCTAGCGCAAGTACTAGAATTATTATTCCAAAAAATATTAAAATTAATGGTTCTATTATTTTAACGGTAGACTTGAGAGTAACTGATAATTTTAGTTCGAATTGATTTTTTAATAATTCGAAGTTTTCTGTTATTTTATCTGTTTCATCAGCAATTTTTATTGAGGCAACTTGCTGAGCATTTAGTAATGAAGTATCTTCTATAGCTTTGCTAAAGCTATTTCCTTCCTCAATTTTATTAATTAGTAGTTTAATCCTCTCTTTTATTTGTAAATTTGGCATACTATTCATTACTAAAACACTAACTTCAGAAATATTTAAACCTCCTGATAAACCAATTGTGTAGCCTTGTAATAAAACTCTTCTGGAGGATATAATAATAAGTTGTTTAATTAATGGTATATTTAAAAATATTTTATCAATAAATTTTTGAAAAAAATAAATTCTGTTTTTTAAAGCTATTAAAATCAAAATAAAAATTATTAAATAGAAAATGGCTATAATAACTGTGGGCAGTACATTACCAGATATTAATAATATAGCTGTGGGCAATGGAATTTTCCCACTCAAATCCATAACATTTAACATCCTTGGCAATGCAAATTCAAGTATGAAGTAAAGTAATAAAAGCATAGAAAAAAACAATATAACTGGATAGGTTAGAGTTGATATCAGTTCAGATTTTATCCTTTTATTTTCGTTAATCATCTCAGATATTAATTTTAGTGTTTTATCTAAATTTCCAGAGCTTTCTCCTGTGGTTATCAATGACAAATGAAATTTAGAAGCATAAGGAAAAAACTTTTTCATAGATACATGTAATGGATTACCATTTTTTATATCTTCAAAAATATTCAAACCTTCATTTTGAATAGATTTTCCAGCTTTGCCATTTGAAATAAATTCCAAGGCATCTGTAAGAGGTAGGCCTGAAGAGAGAAGATCTGATAAACTTTTAATAAAAAATTCAAAATTATTTTTTGGTTTCATATAATTAAAAAAAAATCTATGGTTAACGATTTTTTCAATAATAATTCCCTTATTATTAAGAATATTTTCAGCAATAGACTTATCTTCAGCTAAAAGATAACCACTGATTTCTTTTCCATTTAAATCTATGCCTTTATAAAAAAAATTTTTCATTTTTACTTAATGTCAAGTGACATTCGTTTTGCTTCAAATTTTGGAACAATATTTTTATTAACTAATTTTTGGGCTTCATTTTCTAGTATGGTTTTCCCCATAATAGAATTCTCAGAAATAAATTCATCATTTGATATTCTTGATTTGAGTGAATTATCAACTTTTAAATAATCAAAAATTGCTACTCTACCTTGATATCCTGTATTGTTACATGTGGAGCATCCTTCTAACCTAACTAAATTTTCAGAATAATCAGATCCTGATTTAATTGAATTATCTTTACAATTAATACAATATTTTCTTAATAATCTTTGAGCTATAACACAATTAAGTGAAGAACTAATTAAATAAGTGTCAATCCCTAAGTCTTTTAATCTATTAATAGCGCCTATCGTAGTGTTTGTGTGTAGTGTTGAAAGTACTAAATGCCCTGTCATACTTGCTCTTAATGCTACCGAAGCTGTTTCTTTATCTCTTATTTCGCCAACCATAATAACATCTGGATCTTGCCGTAAAATAGCTTTTAATCCTTCGGCAAAGTTTAATCCAATTTTGTTGTTAACTTGAGTTTGTGAAATGCCAGGGAAGGTAATTTCTATTGGATCTTCAATGGTCATAATGTTCAATCCCAAATCAGAAATATTTTTTAATGCTGCGTAAAGTGTTGTAGTTTTGCCTGAGCCAGTTGGACCGGTTACTAAAACCAAACCATGGGGCTTTCTTATATCAGTTAAGAAGTTATCAAGCATCACTTGTGGCATATTTAATTTATCAATTTTAATAAGTTGATTTTGTTTGCCTAAAATCCTCAATACTACTCTTTCACCGGATCCTGTAGGTAAGGTTGAGATGCGAACATCTACTATCTGAGAACCCATGCTGAATGAAACTCTACCATCTTGTGGCAAGCGTCTTTCTGATATATTAATTTTACCAAGAATTTTTATTCTTGAAATTAGTCTTGGAGCTACATCAAGTTGTAAAGAGAGAATTGGAATAATGTTTCCATCAATTCTCATTTTAATATCAAATTTGTCATCATTTGGCTCAAAGTGAATATCCGATGCATTTTTTGCAAGGCCTTGAGCTAAAATAGAATTCAATAGTTGAATTGCTGGCGCATCATCCTCTTTGCTTTCAATAGAGGTTGCTGACATCAAACTAAGTTTAGCTTCCTCTATAGGTATTGCTTTCTCTAAAGACAAAACTTCATCTAGGTTTGAAAAATTATTTTTTTTATAAATTTTTTGTATAATTTTATCAAAATCATTATTTGGTAATGGTTCTGAAATTTCTACATCCCCGTATAATCTAAGAATGTCAGAAATTGTTTCTGGACTACAGTCTTCTCTGATATGGATTTTTTGTACCTTATCGGTTTCAATTTCTGTTTCAGGTGCAATACCAAGTCTCATAGCTTTTTGAAGAGAAATCATTTCAAACCTATTTTACTCCATCAATGATAGGCAGAGGTGGGTAATTTAAATTAAATGGATTAATAATTCTCGACTTTTCTAAATCAATTTTTAATTTCATATATTTTTCAATTGTATGCTTGCTTAAGATTTTTGAATTAACAATTGTTGGTTTTAAAAATATGACTAAATTTCGTTTTGAGCGACTTACTCTTCTTTGATTAAATAACTCTTTGAGCCCTGGTAAATCACCTAAAATAGGTAGTTTTGCTCCTAAATATTGGGTTGTTTCATTTATTAGACCACCAATTGCTAAGGTTTTTCCAGTTTTTACTATTGCAGATGTTGAAATAGCCCTTTTAGTTGTAACGATATCTGATGCTAGAGCAGAAGATGTATCCAATTCAGAGACTTCTTGCTGCATTTCAATTGTAATAAATTCATCTAAGCCTATAACAGGCTTTATTTTAAAGATTATACCAACGTCTTGTCTTGATATAGTCTGAAAAGGTGAGTTTGCGCCCTCTGAAGAATTTGATGTATATTTTCCAGTAATAATTGGAATATTGCTACCAACAAGAATTTGTGCCTCTTTATTGTTCATAGCTAAAAGTGTAGGCGTTGCTAAAATTTCAGAATTTCCGTCATTTTCAATAATATTGATTAGTGCTCCTATGCTAGTAATCTGTTTAGCTCCTGGGCCAAGTGTAAATCCAATGCCATCATTTACAAAGCTTGTAAAGTCTCCTCCTGCTATATTGGCACCCAAACTATTACTATTTAAAATCGTTAAACCTGCTTTTCCAGATGAACCAGAAAATTGAAGACCAAGTTCTTTTGCTTTAGAAGAAGATAGTTCAGCAACTATAGCTTCAACAAAAACTTGTTTAGTAGGCTTATCTAAAATTTCAATTAATTTTAGGATTTCTTTTCTATTTTCTGAAAATCCAGAAACAATAAGTTGATTTCCTGATGAGTAGGACTGAATGGAAATTGGTTGAGATGATATACTGCTATTATCATTAAAAGTATAGGAAGAGTTATTAATTACATTATTTATTGTTTCTTGAATTTCAGATGAAGAGGCAAATTTAAGGTCTACTACATCAAAACCGAATTTATTTGATAAAACATTATCTTCATTATCTTCATTTTTTTTGGCATTAATAATAATGTTATCATCTTTTTTGACTGTTTCTTGTTTTACAACTACTTTGTCAAAGTCAGATATAAATTTTTGAATTTGTTCAAGTGCTTTTTGAGGAGCGCTAATATAAATGGAATTTAATTTATCAAGGTTAGTTATTGACACATCATTTTTTGGACTTACTAACCAACTTCCACTATCTAAAAGAGATTTAAGTACTACATAGACTTCTGAAGATTTTGAATTTTTGATTTTAATTTCAGATGAAAACATTTTTTGTTTAACATCATAACTTTTTATAAGCGTTAACAGCCTTCTATAATCATTATCATTCCCAACAAAAGTTATACTTTTAGCATTAGGTGAGGGGGTAATTGAATTTATTGAAGGAAAAAATTGTGACAGATAACTAGCCATCAAATTTGGATCTGTTTCTCTTAATCTAACAATAAAAATCTGAAATCCTGACAAGCCTTTTTTCGCTACTGGTGCGTCTAATTTAATATTATTATTTTTCTTTATTAATAGGTCTCCATTTTCCTTTTCAAACAATGCCAGATCATTTAATGATAAAGAATTTTGTAAGGAGGATATAATTTTTTTAACATTTAACGGGTGATTAATAATTAACGAAACTTTTGTTTCAATATTATTATCAATTATTATATTTCTCTTAATTTCTTGAGATATAATATTCATCACAGAAACAAGATTTACATTATCAAAACTAAAAGCAATTTCTGACTTTGCTTGGTTAGCATTATTTAATGTAACAAATATAATATAAAAACAAAAAAGTAATTTTCTTTTCATCTATCTATACCATTCAACAGTGATTAGACTGTTTGATCTTTTGATTTCAATTAAATAAGTCTTAATATCGTTATTAGTATATAAATCAAATATATCATCAATTTTTCCAATAGGGATATTATTTATTGTTAAAATTATATCTCCTTCTTTTAATCCGTATTTATTAACTGGCTGTTGCATAATATTTTCAGGAACAATAAACCCTAATCTTCCAGCATCTGATCTTCCCGGTGTGTTTATAATTTCATTT
>CACMFN010000034.1 GCA_902612965.1 uncultured SAR116 cluster alpha proteobacterium
TGGGCAAAATAGCTGCAGGCCTTCCCATTGAAGCAATATCTGATAATACAAATTATATAGAATTACCTGAAACATTATTAAAAAAAGGTGAATATTTTATACTTAATGTTGAGGGTGACTCAATGATTGAAGCAGGAATCTTTGATGGTGATCAGGTTGTTATTAGAAAAGCTAATGACGCCAATAATGGCGAAATTGTAGTTGCGCTAATTGATAATAATGAAGCAACATTGAAAAGAATATTCAAACGCGGGCAGCAAGTTGCTTTGCAACCAGAAAACAGCAACTATAAAACAGTCATTTACGGTCCAGACAGAATCCAAATTCAAGGTGTATTAGAGCATTTAATTAGAAGCTATCAATATATGTAATTTAATCATATTGAAATAAAAACTTTTTAAGTTATATTTCCCATTAATGAATGTAGTAACAAGATTTGCCCCCTCACCTACAGGTTTCCTTCATATTGGTGGAGCTAGAACGGCTTTATTTAATTATCTTTTCACTAGAAGATATAAGGGTAAGTTTTTGCTTAGAATTGAAGATACTGACAAAGTTAGATCTTCAGATAAAGCTATTAAAGCAATAATATCAGGATTAGAGTGGTTAAATTTAAAACATGATGGAAAAATTGTTTTCCAGTCAAATAATTCATTAAGGCACAAAAAAAAAGCAGAAGAATTATTGAAAAGCGGTAATGCCTATCGTTGTTACCTTTCCAATGAAGAGCAAAATGAAATAAGAAATGATTGTATGAAACGTGGACTACCCTTTAGAAGCCCATGGAGAAATAAAAAATATAATAGTGAAAATGAAAATTCGTACGTAATTAGAATTAAAATGCCTGATGAAGGATTTACAGAAATTAAAGATTTAGTTCAAGGTAAAGTTAGATTTGCAAATAATAAACTTGATGATTTTGTTTTATTAAGAAGCAATAGCTTTCCAACTTATATGCTGGCAGTTGTTGTTGATGATTATGATATGGGTATAACGCATATTATTAGAGGAGACGACCATCTTAATAATGCATTCCGGCAGTACTGGATATATAAATTTTTAGACTGGAAAGTTCCTGATTTTGCACATATACCTCTAATACATGGGGAGGATGGATCAAAGTTATCTAAACGTCATGGAGCTCTAGGCGTCGAAGAGTATAAAGAAATGGGGTTTCTATCAAACAGTATTAATTCATATCTTATGAACTTGGGATGGAGGGCTTCAGAAAAAGAACCAATTACGTTAAGTGAAGCATCAAAAATCTTTGAAATTAAATCAGTTGGAAAATCTTCATCAAAATTTAATATCTCAAAGTTAAAAAATATTAATTCTCATTTTTTAAAAACTGAGAATCCAAAAAACATTATTAATTTAATTATAAGCAATAACGAGTTGGTGATTGATAAATACAAAAAAAGAATTTTAAAAGCTTTACCGTACCTAATTGAAAGAGCCAGCACAATAAATGATCTAGTTGATGCTTCTAAATGGTTAAAAAATGATGACTATGAAGTTATCTTTAAAGAAAATTTAAAATTTAATTCAAATGATTTGTCCCTCTTAGTATCTTTTAAAGAATACTTAAGGGGGTTAAATATTGATAACAAAATTAACATCGAAGACCATTTTAATAAATGGCTTACTAAAGAAAATATAAAAATTAAGGATATTGGCAAAAATTTAAGACTTTGCTTAACAGGTTCAGGCTCTTCAATAGATTTAGTTAAAATACTTGATATTCTAGGCATTGAAGAAATTATTCGTCGCTTATCTTATAATGTAGATAAGTCATAACTTTAAAGATTTTGGAGATTCTAATGAGGGAATTTGATAAAATACATATTAATAGAAATAACAAAAAAATAGCTGAATTAGATATCCTTAAAGGATCACTTGGTCCAGATGTTATAGATATAAGAAACCTTCAAAAACAAACAGGTTTTTTTACTTACGACCCAAGTTATGGCGCGACAAGTTCCTGTGAATCATCAATTACATTCATAGATGGTGATGAAGGAATTTTATTGTATAGAGGCTATCCAATAGAACAGTTAGCCGAAGAATCAACATTTTTAGAGATTGCTTATCTTCTACTAAAAGGTGAGCTTCCTAATAAACAACAATTTGAAATGTTTTCACATAATATAATTAATCATACGATGGTACACGAACAAATATTAAATTTTTATCAGGGCTTTAGAAGAAATGCTCACCCAATGGCAATTCTATGCGGTGCAACAGGCGCAATGTCAGCATTTTACGAAGATAGTGCCGATATTAATGACCCTAACCAAAGGATGATTTCCACTAATCGGTTAATAGCAAAGATACCTACACTAGCAGCCATGGCCTACAAGTACTCTGTAGGACAACCATTTAATTACCCTGACAATGAACTTTCATATTCTGAAAACTTTTTAAAAATGTGTTTTGCAGTTCCTACAGAAAAATATAATTCTCAAAAGGTTTTATCAGATGCAATTGAAAAAATATTTATTTTACATGCAGATCATGAGCAAAATGCTTCCACTTCAACAGTAAGATTAGCTGGGTCATCCGGAGCTAACCCGTTTGCATGTATTTCAGCAGGAATAGCTTCTTTATGGGGACCTGCACATGGTGGAGCGAATGAAGCTGTCTTGAAAATGCTAAATGAAATACAAGATGAAAAAAATATTTCAAAATATTTGAAAAAAGCAAGAGATAAAAATGATCCTTTTAGACTTTTTGGGTTTGGGCACAGAGTATACAAAAATTATGACCCTAGAGCAAAAGTTATGCAAAAAACCTGCCATGAAGTTTTAGATTTACTTGGGATTAAAAATAATCCTCTTCTTTCTTTAGCAATGAAATTAGAAAAAATTGCCCTAGAAGATGAATATTTTATTAAAAGAAAATTATACCCAAATGTTGATTTTTACTCAGGAATTATTTTACAAGCAATTGGCTTTCCAACAAGTATGTTTACAGTATTATTTGCCGTAGCCAGGACTGTAGGATGGGTAGCACAATGGAATGAAATGATTGAAGATCCTAATCAAAGAATTGGAAGACCAAGGCAACTATACACTGGGCCACACAAAAGAAATTATATTAAAATAAGTGAAAGAACTTAGTGGAATCAAATATTTAATTTGGCTTCAATTACATTTTTTATGTTTTCTTTAAAGGTTCTGTCATTAGCTGTAAGTAAATCTCTTAGTTTTTCTGCATAAACCAATAGCTCATTTGGTTTATTTTTATCTTTAATTAATTTAATCATTTTTTCCGAAATATATTCAGGATTACATTTTTCCTGAAAAATAAAATCCATATATTTTTTACCAAGTATCCAATTTGGCAGTATAATTTTATCCATATCTATTAATCTTTTACCAATGAAGGATGAAATGAAATTTGTTTTATATAATGCTATACTAGGTATACCGTTCAATGCATATTCTAGAGTGGCAGTGCCTGATGTAATAATTGCATAATCAGAAGAACTTGTAAGCTCATTACCTAATAAATTTTTATGTACGATTTTTATATCATTTGGCATTTTTTTTAAAATTTGATCAACTAACTTTTCTTGATTAGGTGCCACTTGGCATAAAAATAAAATTGGTTTTCTTATTTTTTTAGTCAATAGTTTAGAAACTGATATCAATATAGGTAAAATATATTGCACTTCTTTTTTTCTGCTTCCAGGAAGTAGAGAAATTACTATTTGGCCTTTATCTTTAATTTTTAATTTTGATAAAAGGCTTGATTTCTTATGTTGAGATGAAAATTTTTGAACAGCTGGATGGCCAATGAATAATGCTTCAATTTTATTTTTGTCAAAATAATGCGGTTCCCTTGGAAACAAGCAGAGTAAAGTATCAACAATTTTTGAAACTTTATCAGCCCTATTTGCTCTCCAAGCCCAAACAGTTGGTGCAACTATATGGATAAACTTAGGTATATTATTATTTGTTTTTAATTTATGTCTAATTAATTTTATTAGATAAAAATTAAATCCTTTTGTGTCTACAGTAACTATAATTTTTGGATTTATTTTTATAATCTTATCCGCTATTTTTGATGCATAGTAATAAAGTCTCGGTAAGCTAAATATTACATCACTCAAACCAAACGCGCTTATTTTATCCCAATCATAAAATTTTTTTAATTTTTTCGCATTCATTAATGGGCCGCCAATACCATACCATTCTATATTATTAATGGCTGACATAATTTCTACACCTAATACATCAGCTGAAAATTCACCAGCAATAATTACACATTTACTTTTCATATGCTAAAAACCAAATAATGTTATCTGTCTTTTTTCAGCAAGTTTAATCACTTTTTCTAAATTAATAATCAGAACATTTTTATGCTTACACGCAATTCCCGAAAATCCACTTTTGTATACGTTTTCGATAGTTTGTTCACCAATAACAGGTTGATCAAACCTCATGTCTTGATTTATTTTAGGAGCTTTAACTAAAATTGGTCCTGGACCAGAAAATTTTAATTTTCCAGCTCTTCTAATCATTTCATCAGTCCCTTCAATAGCCTCAACTGCTAAAATAAGGCCGTTCTGAATAGCAACTGACTGTCCAACATCACTTTTTGATAAACTTTTCAAAACCCCGTAACCTCTATTAATTTCTTTTTGAAAAGTAGAAAATGGTTTTGGGCCTGCAAAATGACCCTTTGGTGAAAATGATTTTTCTAAAAAATGATTTGCTGAAATTATATTGAACCCTTCATTTTCAATTTCGTCCGATAATATTTTAAGTGCACCGTCATCACCTTTAAAGGCAATTTTTGACATTATATTCAGCCCTTTAAAATCAAATTTCATTTCATATAATTTTGGCCTGCTTATACCTCCACATAAAACAATATGAGTTATTTTTTCTAAATGGAGTTTTTTAAAAATTTTACCAATATTACCAATTTTAAAATCGTATATTTTCCAATTTGACTGGGATTTTAATTTTTGATTATCTGCAATATCAATTACAACTCCATTCCAGCCATTTGAAACTGCACTTTCTAAAATATTAAAAGGCAGATCGCCATTACCTGATATGATAGCCAGTTTTTTATTTATAGGAGTGATTTCGGATGACATATTCCATTCTTAGTTTCTTTTAAAAGAAAGTCTTTAATAATATTATTAACTTTATTAGAAGAAATTAATTGTAATTTTTGCAGTCTATTTTGATACGTATCAGTATCATTGAAAAATGATTTTAAAGTTTCTGATGCACAATTTATTTCTTCCTTTGAAAATCCTTTTCTTTTCATACCAATAATATTTACGCCATTTATATAAGCTCTAGAACCATCAATACCACTTGCAATAGTAAAAGGAGAAACATCCATGTCAACTGCACAAAGACCACCAATCATTGTATAACTTCCTATTCTTCTAAATTGAACCACCCCAACCATTGCGCTTAATATAGCGTTATCATTGATTTCAACATGGCCAGCTAATGCTACATGATGTGATAGAACAATATTATTACCTATTTTACAATCATGAGCCACATGAGTACCAGTCATAATCAAATTGTTATTTCCTATTGTTGTTGTCCCGCCACCACCTTCTGTACCTAAATGTATTGTTGAATGCTCTCTAAAAATATTTTGATTTCCAATTTTTAAAAAAGTTTTTTCACCTTTATATTTTAAGTCCTGTGGCACCATTCCGATAACTGAAAAAGGATAAAACTTACAACCATCTCCAATGGTTGTATTGCCATCAATAACAACATTATTTATAAGTTTGCAGTTTTTTCCAATTTTAACATTTTCACCAATTACGCAATTAGGACCAATAATACTTGATGGGTCAATATTTGCATTTTTTGAAACAATTGAGGTTGGATGAAAGTTGTTTTCCATTACTTTCCAGCGTCTACAATCATTGCGGAAAAAACACACTCAGAGACAATACTACCATTTACTTTTGCTGTTCCTGAAAATTTCCACAATGTGCCCCTACCTCTAATCTTTTCAATGTAAAGACTTAATATTTCACCTGGTCTAACTGGTTTTCTAAATTTTGCACTATCAATACTTGCAAAGTAAACCAACTTTCCTTCAGATGATTTTTTTGAGCCATAACCCTCTGTATAAGACACAAGACAACCAGCAGTTTGAGCCATTGCTTCTACAATCAACACACCAGGCATAACTGGATAGTTAGGAAAGTGGCCTGCAAAGTGAGGTTCAGTAACTGTTACAGACTTAATACCAACAGCTGATGTATCTGGAACTAAATTTTCTACTCTATCAATAAGGAGGAATGGAAGCCTATGCGGTATTAATTTTAAAATTTGATTATAATCTAAATTAATTTCATTCATTTTTTTAACTTTTTTGTCATAATTCTAAGTGTTGCCTGTTGCTTTCTAAATTCTTTGATTGGAATAGCAGGGAAACCCCCCATCAATTCTGCATTATTAATATCCTTTGTGACGCCGCTACGGGCAGAAAGTATAGTATTAGATTTTATGTTAAGATGTCCAGAAATTCCTACTTGAGCAGCAATTACTACGTTATTACCTATATTCGTGCTACCTGCAATTCCTGATTGACCGCAAATAATTGAACCTTTACCAATTTTAACGTTGTGAGCTATATGAACTAAGTTATCTACCATTACAAAATCATTAATTATAGTATCTCCTAAAGAACCTCTATCTATTGTAGAATTAGCGCCTATCTCAACGTTATTTTTGATTATAACCCTCCCTCTATGGGGAAATTTATAAACTCCATTTTTATCAAAATTAAAACCAAAACCTGTCATACCTATTCTTGCACCAGGATAAATAATACAATTTTTACCAATAACTGAATATTGTATTGTACAATTAGATCCAACTTCAGTTCCTTCAGAAATAATTACTCCATCACCAATTACACTGTTTTCTCCAATAACAACATTGTTTTCTATCTCAACATTTTTTCCTATAACTACACCCTCTTTAAGTATAGCGCTTTTTGCAATCTCAGACTTTATTTTTTTATCTACTTTGCCTGGAGAAATTAGATTTAATAAATGAGCAAAAACTCTTCGTGGCTGTTTAGTTGCAATATAATAATCTTTATTAGATAATTGATGTAAAACCTCTGGTTCAATAATTAAACATACTCCATTAGTAATATTCAAATATTTTAAATATTTTTTATTTTCTAAAAAAACTATATCTTTATTTTGAGCGTCTTGAATAGAAGAGCAATTATTGACTGTATGATCTTTTAAAAAATTGCATG
>CACMFN010000035.1 GCA_902612965.1 uncultured SAR116 cluster alpha proteobacterium
GATAACTTATGTCTAACACGTCAGATAATATCTATGCCTCCTAGAGAAGGTGCATTCGCTGAGTATGTATCTATTCCAAAGCAAAATTTAATCTCGGTTCCTGATGACGTTAGTTTGGAAAATGCATGCCTTTCAGAACCCCTTGCTTGTGGATGGCATGCATCAAAAGTTGCTAAAAAAATTATGAATTTGAACTTAAAGGAATTAAATTGTCTTGTAATTGGAGGTGGGGCAATTGGTATAGGGGCGGCATTATCTCTTCTATTGCATGGAGCAGAAAATATTTTTCTAGCTGAAACTAACGAAATTCGGCACAATAAAATTAAAAAAACCTGTAATGTCCAAGTTTTCAACCCAGAGAAAAAAATTCCTTTTGAGGAAGGAAGTATAGATCTAGTTATTGATGGTGTAGGCATATTAAAAACACGTGAAATGAGTTCAAAATATATTTCACCTGGTGGATTGATTGTTCATATTGGATTAGGACAACCTAAAGAGGGACTTGATATAAGAAGAATGACATTACAAGAAATTACATTTGTAGGAACATATACCTATACATCTTCTGATTTTAAAGAAACGGCTGATAAAATTTTTAATAATGAATTTGGAAATTTAGATTGGGTAGATATTCGCCCTTTAAAAGATGGTCAGGCTTGTTTTGAAGAAATTTTAGAGGGGAAAACTTTATTTCCTAAAATTATACTTAAACCATAGAAAGGATAAAAAATGACAGGCATACCTCACTTATTAGTTCATGAACACGATGACAATGTTGGCGTTGTAGTTGTAGAGGGATTGAAATCTGGGACAAAAATGCTTTGCTGTATTACAGCAGATAATTCGACTTTTGAATTAGAAGCAATGGCAGATGTTCCGATAGGGCATAAAGTTGCATTAGATGATCTAAAAAAAGGTGATACTGCTACTAAGTACGGAGAGGATATTGGAAAATTTATATCTGATGTCAACAAAGGTGGTCACGTTCACGTTCACAATTTAAAAACTAAACGCTGGTAAGGAGAAAATACATGGCATCAAAATATTCAAATAGAACTTTCATGGGTTACAGAAGAGATAATGGAAGAGCGGGTGTTCGAAATCATGTGCTAATTTTACCAGTAGATGATATTTCAAATGCAGCTGTAGAGGCTGTAGGTAATAACATAAAAGGAACTCTAGCAGTACCTCATGCATATGGAAGACTTCAATTTGGAGAAGACCTAGATCTTCATTTTAGAACGATGATTGGAACAGGTTCTAATCCTAATGTGGCTGCATGCATTGTAATTGGAATTGAGCCAGGATGGACTAAAATAATTGTAGATGGAATTGCTAAAACCGGCAAACCGGTTGAAGGTTTTTCAATTGAACAAAATGGAGATCTTAAAACAATTATGGATGCCTCAAGAAAGGCAAAAGAATTTGTTCACTATGCATCTGAACTGCAAAAAGAAGAAATTTCAATCTCTGAATTATGGGTTTCTACAAAATGCGGTGAAAGCGATACTACAACTGGTCTGGGTTCATGCCCTACTGTTGGTAATATGTTTGATAAGCTATTGCCTGAAGGAATTTATGGTTGTTTTGGTGAAACATCAGAAATAACAGGAGCAGAACATATTTGTAAAAAGAGAGCTATTAATGAAGAAGTTGGTAATAAATGGTACAAGATGTGGGAGGCCTACCAAAATGAAGTTATTGAGCAATTTAAAACAGATGATCTTTCAGATAGCCAGCCCACAAAAGGGAATATTGAAGGCGGACTATCTACAATTGAAGAAAAAGCTCTTGGAAATTTAGAAAAGATAGGAAGAACTTCAAAATATATAGATATTTTAGAACCTGCTGAAATCCCAGATTCTGGAAACGGATTATATTTTATGGATAGTTCATCAGCTGCAGCAGAATGTGTAACATTGATGGCTGCTGGTGGATATGTGGTTCATACTTTTCCTACTGGTCAGGGAAATGTTGTGGGAAACCCAATTGTCCCAGTAGTAAAAATAACAGCAAATCCGAGAACGATTAGAACAATGTCTGAACATATTGACGTAGATGTTTCAGGGATATTAAAACGTGAAATGACTATTGATGAAGCTGGAGACAATCTAATTGATATGATAGTTCGTACTGCAAATGGAAGAAATACTGCAGCTGAAGCATTAGGCCATAGAGAATTTTCAATGACTAAATTATACAGAAGCGCATAATTGATGGGAGGTTTTTATGGATAATTTTTTTGATAAAGGTTTAGAAAAAAGAAAGGCTACTTTAGGGAAAGAGTACGTTGAAAATAACTTGGCAAATGCTGATGACTTTACTCTTCCATTTCAGGAAGCAATGACATCTTGGTGCTGGGGTTTCGGTTGGGGTGATGAGGCTATTGACCCAAAGACTAGGTCAATGATGAATTTATCTATGATTGGAGCTCTTGGAAAAATGCATGAATGGGAAATTCATTGTAGAGGAGCCATCACTAATGGTGTCACAAAAGATGAAATAAGAGCTATAATTCATGTTGTAGGAATATATTGTGGCGTTCCACAAGCTTTAGAATGTTTTAGAGTTGCAAGAAAAGTCTTAGAAGAAAAGAACATGCTTTAATTTATAAATCAACGAGGATTTATAAAATGATTGAAAAAGTATCTTCATTTTTAAATGAATTTAAATTTGAGGATATTCCTAAAGTTGCTATTGATAATTCTTTAAGAAGTTTTGTGGACTTAATTGGTGTTGCTGCCTCAGCGACACAAACAGATTTATCAAAGATAATTAGGAAGCATTGTAAAAATTTTTATGCACCTAACCCCAATCAAGGAATATCATCATCAATATGGTTTGATGGTAGCAATGTTAATGTGTTGGGCGCAACACTTGCAAATTCAATGACTATAGATTCACTAGATGCTCATGATGGACAAAAACTTACAAAAGGGCATGTTGGTTGTGGTTTAATTCCCTCGATAATTGCTTGCATGGAGGCTGAAGAAAATTATTGCTCTAAGGACTTTCTAAGAAACTTAGTCATAGGCTATGAAATAGGAACACGCGCTGGGATTTCACTTCATGCAAGTTCCAAAGATTACCATACATCTGGTGCTTGGATATCCATTGCATGTGCAGGAATAGTTAGCAGAATTTTAGAACTCAATAAAAATCAAATTCGAGAGGCATTCGGAATAGCTGAGTTTTATGGTCCCAGAAGTCAAATGATGCGGTGCATAGATTACCCAACAATGGTCAAAGATGGATCTGGATGGGGGGCTATGTCCGGTGTAAATGCTGCTTATCTTGCAAAAGAGGGATTTTCAGGATCACCAGCAATTACTGTTGAAGATGAAAGCCTATCTTACATTTGGTCAGACCTTGGAAGCAAATGGTATACTAATGAACAGTATTTAAAACTATATCCTGTTTGCAGGTGGGCTCAACCAGCATTGGAGGCCTGTTTATACCTTAAAAGAAAACATAATATAGATGTTAATAATATTGAAAGTATTACTATTAATACTTTTCACGAAGCAAAAAGACTAGATAAAAAATACCCTGAAAATACTGAGCAAGCTCAATACTCATTACCTTACCCAGTTGCAATTGCGCTAATTTTTGAAAGGCTAAGTGCTCAAGAAGTCTCTGAAAAATTTTTTAAGAATAAGGAAGTTATCAATCTTACTGAAAAAATCTTAGTATGTGAAAGTGATAAGTACAATAAAGCATTTCCTAAAAGTAGATATGCAGATGCAGTTATAAAATTAAAAAATGGAAATGAATTTAAATCAAAGCCAACCGAAGCAAAAGGCGATCCTGAAAATCCATTACTAATGAGAGATATAAAAAATAAATTTGAAGATTTAACATTTAATCTTTTAGGTAAAGATAGATCTGAAAGACTTTTTAAAAAAATAATTGAACTTGATTATTCTAGTGATTTTAAAGAAGTCTTAGAATTAATTATTGGCTCAGTAGATAAGAAGAGTTTTTAACAGTTATAGAACTCATCAAATGAGTTCAATATGTATGTTAAATCATTATCAGTAATGTCAAGATGCATTACCATTCTTGTAGATGGTAAAGGTTGATTTAAAATTATACCTTTGTTGTTCATAAATGAACATAAGCGCTGCCCGTCTTTTTGTTGAGGTGTAAAAAAAACCATATTAGTGTTTTGTACTATGTTTTCTGAACTAGTATTGATATATTTCTTTAATTCTTTAGCTAAATAAATTGCTTTATCCTGGTCCTCTTTTAATCTCTTAACATTGTTATTAAGGGCATAAATTCCAGCAGCTGCAAATATCCCAGCTTGCCTCATTCCACCTCCTAGCATCTTTCGCCACCTTCTTGCTTTTGACTCTAATTCTTTTGGTAATAGTAATACTGAACCTGCTGGTGTACCTAAACCCTTTGAAAGACAAATTGAGACTGTGTCTGCAGATTTAGCCAAATCAATTTCTGAACATCCTAAATATGAAATTGCATTAAAAAATCTTGCACCATCTAAGTGCGTTGATAATTTAAATTTATCAGCCTCAGATTTAGCTTTATACATTTTATCAAGATCAATAGCTTTACCCCATACTGTGTTTTCCAAACACAAAAGCTTTGAAATTGGACAATGTGGATCATCAGGTTTTACAGCATTTGAAATATTTTCAGGTAACATTTCATTATCTTCACCAGTTTTTATTGGTGCCATTGCAACACCCCCTAGTACAGATGCTCCAGCAGCCTCATCAATAAAGATATGATACTTGTCTCCTATAATAACTTCTTCACCTCGAGCACAATGTGTTAAAACAGCACATAGGTTGCTTTGAGTTCCACTAGTCATGAGGATACCACTCTCTTTACCAAGCATTTCTGATAACATTTTTTCTAATTTATTGATTGAAGGATCTTCACCATAAACATCATCACCTACTTCCGCATCTGCCATAATTTTACGCATCTCAATACTAGGTTTTGTAACCGTATCAGATCTAAGATCAATAATATGATTGGTTTTTGGTTGAGAATTTTTTTTAGATAGATCGTATGACATAAGTTTTTTTTACATATTTATTTCAAAATTATCTATAAATTTTTTTGTTTCATCAATAATTGACATGGCAGCTAAAGATGATGATTTTGGATTATCAGGCAATGGTTTTCCTAATATTTTGAATTGAGATTCGCCAAATTCTCCTGATATAACAAGTTCATGTACATTCTCACTAATTGTATCATCAGCTATTAATTTAACTTTAGTTTTTTCAAAACCAATACCCATTAAAGCAATTGTAGCTGCTACATTTGCATTTTTTGGATACAATTTTGAAGCTTCTCTTGCGTTGCCTGTAAAATGAACTTCTGATTTTTTTTGCAGATAATCTAGATTTATTATTTTTTCTGCTCTTGAACCTTTCCAAGCTTTTGGGGGCTTCCTTCCAATATACTCCACCTTACTTATCCCGCTCTCTTTAGCAGCCTCTAAAATATCAAGTGAACCAACAGCTCCTTTAGCAATTATAAATTTAGATTTTCCTATTTTTTGGGAACGCTGAATATCTTTTAGTGTTGGCTCATCTGAAAGAGCTCCACTTGACAGAGTAATAAAATTTATGCCTTTAATAAGAGCTTTTGCGGCAAACATTTTCAAAGCATCATGACCTGCACAATCTAAAATTAAATCGGGAAGATCATCGAGCTCATAAATATCATTTTTTATTTCTATTCCAGAACCAAAAGCTTTCTTTGCAATTTCTTCTCTTCCTGGTTTACATATTAAGCTTTGGATCTTTATTTTTTTTTCAGAGAGTTTTTTAAAAACAAATTTTCCTATAGAACCGAAGCCAATAATTGAAATTTTAATCATTAAAATAAATTATAACCAATTAGGTATAGGTAGATTTTTTTCTTTTAAAAAATTAGGGTTCCACAACTTTGAAAAATATCGAGCTCCTGAGTCACATAGAATAGTCACGATAGTTTTTCCAGGCCCTAATTCCTTTGCTAATCTTATAGCTCCTGCAACATTAATTGCACTTGAACCACCCAAAAGAAGTCCCTCTTGAGAATGTAAATCAAAAACTATTGGAAGCGCCTCTTCATCAGAGACCTGAAATGCATTATCAATTTTTGCAAGTTCTAAATTTGCAGTAATTCTTCCTTGACCAATACCCTCACTAATTGAGTTACCAACTGCTTTTAACTCGCCATGTTTATAATAATTGTATAACGCTGAGCCTAAAGGGTCACTTAAACCAATTATGACATTTGAATTTTGTTCTTTTAGATAACGACTAATTCCAGCTATTGTCCCTCCAGATCCAACCGAACAAATAAATCCGTCAATTTTACCTTTTGTTTGTTTCCATATTTCAGGTCCAGTTGAAACGTAATGGCCTTCTTGGTTAGAAATATTATCAAATTGATTTGCCCATATTACCCCTTGGCTATTTTCTTTTGATAAATCATTGGATAACTTTTCAGAGTATCTAACGTAATTATTAGGATCTTTATAGGGCGCTGCAGGAACAAGTCTTAAATCTGCTCCACATATTCTTAACATATCTTTTTTTTCTTGGCTCTGTGTTTCTGGAAGAACAATTACTGTTTTATAACCTCTTGCATTAGCACACATAGCTAAGCTAATTCCTGTATTACCAGCAGTGCCCTCCACAATAGTACCACCATCTTTTAATTCTCCAGATCGTTCAGCATGTTCTATAATGGCTTTTGCAGCTCTATCTTTAACTGAACCTCCTGGGTTCATAAATTCAGCCTTACCAAAGATTTCACAACCAGTTATTTCACTTGCTTTTTTTAAACGTATAAGTGGTGTATTACCTATAGACTCCATAAAGCCTGAGTAAATATTTTCCATGTCTATATTAACCTTTTAAAAGAAGTATACTTTAATTTAACAAATACAATAAACTAGCTAAATCTGGTAGATTAATTATTAAATAGATATAAATATTTTATTTAATTTTTTGAGCTTGTTTCCAAGCATCTTTTAATTTTTTTTATATCAAAGTCATTTTTCCTTGCCGCT
>CACMFN010000036.1 GCA_902612965.1 uncultured SAR116 cluster alpha proteobacterium
GGGAGAACGACTTTAAATTTGATTAAAATCATAAGGGAGATAATAAAATGAATAATAATAATAAGTTATTAGCATTTATAAGCTTAGTTTTATCCTTATCCATCATTTTTGCTGGAACTAATGTTTATGCAGAAACGACATTTGAAAAGATAAAGAGAACTGGGAAAGTTACTGTTGGAACTGAAGCTGCTTTTCCACCATTCGAATTTGTTGAAGATGGCAAGATAGTTGGTTATGGAAAAGATATTCTTGACTATATAATCGCTGATATGGGAGTTGAATTAAACCAATTGGATTTACCTTGGCAAGGAATTCTTCCAGGTGTTTTAGCTGGCAAGTTTGATTTTGTGGCAACTAGTGTGAGTATCCGCGCTGAAAGAGCAAAAAAATATGCCTTTACTGTTCCAATAGCTGAAGGCACTAACTGGGTAATGAAAAGAAGCGGTGATTCTTCAATAATGAGCCCAGATGATTTGTCGGGTAAAGTGGTATGTACTCAGCTCGCATCCGGTAGCGAAAAAGCTACTAAAGAGTGGGAAGCTGATATGAAATCTAGAGGCTTAAAAGGCTATAAAGAATTAAAACTATTTACTGCTCATCCAGAAGCAACTTTAGCTCTTGCAAATGGAACTTGTGATGCACAAACCCAGACTGTTCCAAACTTAGCTGTTGTTGCAAAAAAGCAAAAAGGTGTATTTGAGTTAGTGGGCCCAATTACTGATAAAACTTATATGGCATGGGTTACAAGACCAGAGGACACTGACTTGAGAGATTATATAAGTTCAAAAATACTTGAAATGCGCGATAAGGGTCTTATTGATGAAATTCAAGACAAATGGTTTGGTTTTAGAATGCCTATTCCAAGCGAAGGTCATCTTCCAGAGGGTGCACTTTAAACTAATATAATATCATAGGATTGCTTAAGAAATTTTAAGGCAATCCTATGATGAAATATTTAACCAAACTTAAATATAATGAAATTTGACATAAGCTATACCTTCGATGCTATTCCTAGGCTACTTGAAGGTGCATTCATTACAATTCAGGTTGCAATTTTAGGTTTTACTCTAAGTGTATTACTTGCAACGATTATAACCATTGCAAGAACTTCACTTCGATCAAAAATTTTAAACTTCATAATTGCTTTTTATATAAGTTTTATTAGAGGCACCCCAATACTTGTTCAAATATTTCTTATATATTATGTTTTGCCTGTTTTTGGACTAAATTTAGGCCCTTTTACTGCTGGCATTCTTGCAATAACACTCAACAGTGCCGCTTTTGTAACAGAAATTTTAAGAGGTGGCTTAGCTTCTGTGCCAGTAGGTCAATTTGAAGCTGCAAAATCATTAGGAATATCAGGATTTGCATTGTGGAGAAAAATAATTCTTCCTCAAACATTTATAACATCAATACCACCATTAGTTAATGAATTTACAATGGTTCTAAAAGCTACAGCATTACTTTCTCTTATAACTGTGGTTGAATTAATGCGAGTTTCGCAACAAATTTACAGTGCTAACTATCATCCAGTAGAGGTGTTAAGTGGCACTTTTATTATTTATTTTTTAATGTGTTTTGTAGTAAGCCGAAGTTCTGCTTTCCTTGAAAAACGATTAAAAGTGAAAAGAGCTTGATCAGAATATGCTAGAATATCAAATATTTTTTGATTATGGGCCAATGATATTATTAGGTTTTTGGCTAACTTTAAAAATTGTAGTTTGTGCGATTGCATTGGGTATTCCATTAGGTTTGTTTTTAGCCCTAGGAAGACGATCTAATTTTGAAATTATTAGTTTTATATCAACGAGTTTTATCGAACTGTTTAGGAATACTCCATTTATAATACAAGTATTTTTATTTTATTATGTTTTGCCTTTCTATGGCCTAAGGCTTTCTGCAGAGTATGTAGGAATTCTTGCTCTTGCTGCTTTTGGTAGCGCATACTTTGCAGAAATCATAAGAGCTGGAATCGACGCAGTTCCAAAAGGCCAGCTTGAAAGTGCAAGAGCAATAGGCATGAGTGACTGGCAGGCTATGAAAAATATTATTTTACCTCAAACAATTTCAATTGTTTTGCCGCCACTTACAAACCAAACACTAACACTTATAAAAGAATCAGCTGTTTTATCAACTATTACGGTACATGAACTGACTATGACAGGACTTATGGTCCAAGGCGAGACTTTTAGACCATTTGAGGTTTTTATCATGGTTGCCTTACTATATTGGGCGCTAAATGAAACGATCGCAACCATAATGCGTAAATTAGAAAAGAAATTTTCAAAGGATAGAAAAAAAACTGATACAACAAAACCCAGAATTAAAAATTTGCAAAGAAAAGGGCTCTAAATGAAATCAATTTTTTTAGAAATCAAAGAGCTCAATAAAAAATTTGGCCCTATTAATGCTTTAAAAAATGTTTCTTTAAATATTTCTCAAGGTGAAGTGATATGTATAATTGGACCAAGTGGCTGTGGTAAGAGCACTCTCTTAAGAGCTATCAACTGGTTGACACCACCAGATAGCGGAATGGTTAAACTGGAAGGTAAAATAATTGGATCAGAAAATGGAAAATTAAGCATAGAACAATCCAAATTATTAAATGATTTTCGTGCTAGGATGGGAATGGTGTTTCAGCAATTCAATGTATGGCCACACTTAAATGTACTAGAAAATGTTATCAAAGCACAAATAGTTGTAGCAAAAAGATCTAGAGAAGTAGCTGAGCCGAAAGCTATAAAAATATTAAGCGATGTTGGATTAAAAGATAAAATAGATGAATGGCCAGATAACCTTTCTGGTGGCCAGAAACAACGATTAGCAATAGCTAGATCATTAGCAATGGATCCAGTTTTAATGTTACTTGATGAGCCGACTTCAGCCCTTGATCCTGAATTAGTAGGAGAGGTCCTATCTGTTCTAAGAAACTTAGTAAATGAAGGAATGACAATGTTAATTGTAACTCATGAGTTAGGATTTGCGTCAAAATTTGGAGACAGGATAGTCTTTATGGATGGTGGAGAAATTATTGAAGAAGGCGCTCCAAATATAATTCTCAAATCTCCAAAAACAGACAGATTAAAACTCTTCTTAGAAAAGCTAGATATTACATCATTAAAGGAAAAACATTAATAACCCCTCAGTTAATACTGAAATTTTTAAATCATGATAAGAACTTTACAGAAAGGATTTAGATTATGACAACTTCACTTACCAGCCCCCCAAAAAAAGAGTTTCAAAGTTTTCATAATTTTCCAATTGTTTCAGATTTAGATAATTTTAAAGCTGATATCGCATTTTTGGGGATTCCATTTGGGGATCCATACTCAATGGGCGAAGCAAGTAATGATCAATGCAATGCGCCCACACATATCCGCAGATATTGTGAAAGAGCTTTACGTGGACTTGATAGATATGATTTTGACATTGGCGGAACCCTTTTAAATGGTGAAGACGTTAAAGTTGTTGATTGTGGAGATGTAATTGGAGAAGCAAAAGATGTTGCAGGCAATCATGATAGATCTGAAAAGGCTGTAAGAAAAGTTCTTGCATCTGGTGCTATGCCAATAATTCTAGGGGGAGATCACGCAATTCCTATACCTGTTTTCCGTGCCTTGGAAAATCATGGTCCAATAACTTTAGTTCAAGTTGATGCACATATTGACTGGCGTGATGTTTTCCATGGGGTAAGTTATGGTTTATCAAGTGTAATAAGAAGAGCATCAGAAATGAAGCATATTGAGGAAATTTTTCAAATTGGGTTACGTTCTGCTGGGAGTGCAAGGCCAGAAGAGGCTCAAGCTGCAATTGATTATGGGGCAAATTTGATTACTGATATTGAGCTTCAGGAAATAGGAATGAAAGCAATTTTGGAGAGAATACCTGATGGACACAACTATTACTTAACCATTGATGCTGACGGAGTTGACCCAACAATAATGCCCGCTGTGGCTGGGCCTGCTCCCGGAGGTGTCAATTATTCACAAATGAGGACACTTATACAAGGTTTAGTTAAGAAAGGTAAAGTCTTAGGCATGGATATAGTTGAGATAACACCTGCAAAAGATGTTAATGGCATCACTGCAATAACAGCTGGAAGATTTATATGTAATTTAATTGGTACAGCTGTAAGAGCTGGTTACTTTAAAAAATGAATTCTTTTTAGATTGTTAATCAATGCATCAAAAAAGTCTCATTATTAGGCAAATTTCAAATTCAATTATAAATTTAAAATCTATAAATTTCCCACAAGAAGTTCTAGATATAGCAAAGAACCTAATTGTAGATATATCTGGTGTAACCATTGCAGGTTCAACAACAAAATCTGCAAAATTGTTTTATGCATTAGCTGAAGAAGTATACTCTTCTGGAAATTGTAAAATCATCGGAATGAATAAATTTCTCAATCCTTCAGGATCAGCCTTTGTCAATGGAGCATCTGGACACGCTTTAGATTTTGATGACAACTGCTATGCAGGAATAGTTCATGGGTCTGCGGTGGTTTTCCCAGCAGTATTAGCGTATTCTCAACATAAGCAGCTCTCAGGTATAGATTTATTAAAGGGATTTATAATTGGATTAGAAATTCAATTTGCTCTTGCCAAGGCTTTTACCAACGAGATTTATGATAAAGGGTGGTGGACAACTTCAGTATTTGGATCAATTGGTAGCACTGCAGGTGTTACTTCAATTAGTGGATTAAATCAGAGGGATATCGAGAATGCATTATCTATTTCTGCATCAGGAGTTGGAGCAATCCGCGCTATTAGAGGAACTAATGCTAAACACTTCTATTGTGGAAAATCAGCAGAAAATGGAATAATTTCTGCAAACTTAGCTCAACGAGGTGCCAGTGGTCCTATAGATGTGTTTGAAGACCAAAATGGGCTTAAATCTATTTTGAATGGCAATAGCTTTGATAATCAAGCTATCCAAAGTATTGGAACTAAATTTAGTTTGCTTGATCCAGGTGTTGATATAAAGAAATATCCAGTATGCTATGCAAGTCACTCAGCTTCAGATGGAATAAAATTTATATTGGAAACAAAAAAAATTAATCCTGATGAAATTAAAGAAATCAATTGTATTGTTCCAAAAGTAATAACCTCTAACTTAACATATAATAATCCCCAAACTGTTAAAGAGGCACAATTTAGTATGCAATTTTCTATTGCCATGATTATAAGATTTGGTTCAATTAAATTGGAGCATTTAAATAAAAAGTACATATTAGATAAAAAGACAAAAATTTTAATGAAAAAAATTAAAATTATTGTCGGAAACATCCCAAATAGTTATAGGAAAAGTAAGTTAATTTGTCCCGAATGGACAAATGTACAACTAATTTTAAAAAATGGAAATTCCTATGAGAAGTTTATTGGCGCTCCCACTGGGTCAGCAATTAAACCTCTAGACAAACAATCACTATTTAATAAGTTTCAATCATGCATACAATACTCTGAAGTTAATTTTAATATTGAAAATCTATATGAAAAGCTTAATCAAATTGAAAGTATCAATAACTGCAATGAACTATTTTAAATGAAAATTAGCACGATAAGATTTTATTGATTTTCCTATTTCAAAACCACTTGTAAAAGCAGATTCTACGTTCGCTCCCAAACACCAATCTCCACCAGCAAACAAAGAATTATTCTCATTTTTTATAAATGGTTTACCCAATGGGTCAGTTGTTTGTGCATAAAGCCATCTGTGAGCTTTGATATATTCTATATTAAGATCTTGTCCAAAATCTTTTGTTAAAATATTTATAAGCATTTCTTCAATTTTATTTTGATCATATGAAATATGTCTCTCAGACCAATTTGGATTGCTATGGATAATATATGAATTGAATTTTTTATTTCTTTGGGGCTTTGACGTATCAAATGTAATTGAAGAAATTTTTTCATTATCTAATTTTTCATAATCACTAAAAGAAAGTTTATTTTTTGTTAATAACATTAATGTCCAACAAGGTGACATTTTAACTTTTGATATTTTTTTTACAGCGGACCAAGCATCATCAATAATTTCTGAAATCTGATGAAATGGAATAGCGAATACAACTATGTCAAATTCTTTTTGATATTCAATTCCTTCAATAACTAGTTTCCATTTATTAAATTTACTTAATATTTTGTTTATTTTTGATGAAAAATTAATTTCTAAATTATTAGAGGAATTTTTTAAAATGCTATTCATTCTTGGTGTGCCTACAAATATCTTCTTTTCTTGGATATAATTTTTTGCCATGCCAAAAGGAGACCATGATGAAGCAAAACCTGCCCGAACAGTTTCTTCTAAGAAGTGTAAAAAATTCTTACTGTAGGGTTTAATATACTGAGCACCATGATCGACAGAGACTTGTTCATTTATTCTGCGTGATGCCATCCTGCCGCCAATACCACGACTTTTCTCAAAAACAGTAACTCCAAAACCATTTTTCTGTAAATAGCTGGCACATGTAATTCCACACATACCAGCTCCTATCACTGCAACTTTGGTCATAGAAAATTTTTCAAATTTAAAGCCTTTGATTTAAGGTTTAATTTCACTTCCATCCCAAGCATAAATTTTTCCTGTATTCTCCAATTTGAGATTGAATAAAACTTTTAATAGGTGGTCTACTGAAGTTTCAGGTGAAAATAATTTTTCTGCTGGGACATTATTTTGAAAAGGTTTAGATAAATTGCTATCGACGGTACCTGGGTGAAGACCTACTAAAATAGCTTTTTTGTTCCTTCTGCCTACTTCAATAGAAAGATTTTTAATCATCATATTTAAAGCAGCTTTTGAAGATCTGTAAGCATACCAACCACCTAACTTATTGTCAGATATGCTTCCAACTCTGGCTGACATAAAACCCATGATAGC
>CACMFN010000037.1 GCA_902612965.1 uncultured SAR116 cluster alpha proteobacterium
TTGATAATTCTATACTATTTATTGACGAAATACATACAATTGTTGGTGCAGGAGCAACAAGCGGAGGATCTATGGATGCCTCTAATCTTTTGAAACCGGCTCTTCAATCTGGCCAACTCAAATGCATGGGATCAACAACTTATAAAGAGTTTAGAAATTATTTCGAAAAAGACCGTGCATTGTCTAGAAGATTTCAAAAAGTTGATATTGAAGAGCCTAGTTTATCAGATACAATTCAAATATTAAATGGTTTAAAATCTATTTATGAGGATCATCATAATATAAAATATTCAGGATTATCATTAAAAGCTGCCGCTGAGTTGTCTCAAAAATATATTAATGATAGAAAATTACCTGATAAAGCAATTGACGTTATAGATGAAACTGCAGCCGCTCAAAACTTACTTCCAAAATCAAAAAGAAAGAAAATTATAGGTGTTAAAGAAGTTGAGGATACAATCTCAAAAATGGCAAGAGTACCTAGCCGAAGTATCAGTAAAGATGATAAAACATTACTACTTAATATTGAAAATGATCTTAAGCGACTGGTTTTTGGACAAGACAAAGCAATTGAATCTCTCGCGTCTGCAATTAAACTCTCAAGAGCAGGCTTAAGGGAACCTGAAAAGCCAGTTGGTAATTATTTATTTACTGGGCCAACTGGTGTAGGAAAAACGGAAGTTGCACGCCAGCTTGCGCTAGCGCTGGGTGTCAAATTAACTCGATTTGATATGTCTGAATATATGGAGCGCCATTCAGTGAGTAGATTAATAGGAGCTCCACCAGGATATGTTGGCTATGATCAAGGAGGTTTATTAACTGAAGCTGTTGATCAAAATCCGCATACAGTTATACTATTAGACGAAATTGAAAAAGCTCATCCAGACCTTTTTAATATTCTTCTTCAAGTTATGGACCATGGTAAACTTACGGATAACAATGGGAAAAGCGTTGACTTTAAGAGTTGTATTTTGATTATGACTAGCAATGCTGGTGCCGTAGAATTATCAAAAAGTGCTATTGGCTTTGCGAGAAATGGAAGAGAAGGAGCCGATACAGAGGCAGTGGAAAGAATTTTTACCCCTGAGTTTAGAAATAGACTTGATGCAATAATTCCGTTTTCACCTCTTTCAGTTAAAGTTATGATGTCTGTTGTGGACAAATTTATTATGCAGCTTGAGGCTCAACTTGAAGAAAAGGGTGTAACAATTTTATTGAGTGACAAAGCAAGAAAATGGCTTGCCCAACGCGGTTATGAGCCAGCTTACGGAGCTAGACCTTTGGGACGGGTTGTCCAAGAACACATTAAAAAGCCTTTAGCTGATAAATTACTTTTTGGTGAACTAGTTATGGGTGGTGAAGTATTAATTGATATCAAAAAGGATGATATTATTATTATCAATCAAAACAAAGCAAAGCTAACTGATAAAATAACAGGTAAGAAAAAAATAAAAACAATTAAAAGCCATCAAACCATATAAAATTAATATTATATTTTATAATAGTTTGTATGGAGATTTGGTCATCAACAGGTCTAATTCTTTACTAATTTGTGTGCGTTCTGCATTCAAAAATTTTTGAACCGCCAAACTTAAATTATTATTGGAAAAATTGTGTATGGAGTAAGTTTTAGTTGGAAGGTAACCTCTTTGTATTTTATGAAATCCTTGAGCTCCAGCCTCAACTTTTTTTAAATTATTCATTATTGCATACTCAATTGCTTGATAATAGCAAACTTCAAAATGCATAAACTTTATATCTTTGATTGATCCCCAATTCCTACCATAGATTGTACTTTGATCAATTAAATTAATTGCACCACCAATGAACTCTCCATCTTGTTTAGAGAAAATAAAAACAATCCTATTTTTAAGATATTGAATTAGTAAATCCCAAAACTTTTGGTTCAAGTAAACGCCTCCCCATTTTTTTTCAATGGTTGATAAGTAAAAATCATAAAATATTTTTGAATGATAATTTTTTATTTCATCATTTTTGACAATATCTATTAATACGGAACTTTTATGAATTTCTTTTCTCTCTCTTCTAATTGTTTTTCTTTTTGAAGACGATAATTTAGATAGAAAGTGTTCAAAATTCTCATAATTTTGATTGCTCCAGTGAAATTGGATATTATTTCTTTCAAACCAATATTTATTTTTTAATGCTATCTTAAGTTGTGGCTCATTAATAAAATTAATGTGTGCTGAGGAAACTTTATAAAATTTTTTCAAATCTTCTAATGCATCCAATAATTTTTCAATTACAAACTTGCGACTATATCCCTTTTTAATTAAAAATCTTTCTCCTGCAACGGGAGAGAAGGGTATTGCAGATAGTAATTTTGGATAGTATTTTCCACCAGCATTTTCCCATGCATTGGCAAAAACTTGATCAAATATATATTCACCCCAACTATGATTCTTTAAATAATTTGGTAAAATACCTATAAGGGAATTACCTTTCTCAAATAATAAAATATGTTGACTAATCCACCCAGTCTCTTTTGAGACCGACCCACTTTCTTCAAGGCAACTAAAAAACTCATGAGATAAAAAAGGGTTGCCGATATTCCTATTATCATCAATAAAATTTGCACAATTATTCCATGCTGATCTTTCTACTTGAAAAACACTTTCAGCCACTGATGTGTAAGTATGTGAGGGTTCTTTCTTAATTTTATTCATTTAATTTTAGACAATTAAATCGTCAAAAAATTAATGAATTTCTGCAATTGCTTCAATTTCAACAACAACATTTCTGGGTAACGAATTAGTTCCTACTGCAAATCTTGAATGTTTTCCTTTGTCTCCAAAGACTTCAACCATTAAATCAGATGCACCATTAATTATTTCTGGCTGTTGCGTAAATTCATCTACGCAATTAACGAAACCTCCTAATTTTACAATTCTTTTTATTTTATCCAAATCTAAATCAGTTGCTTCATTTAGTTGAGAAACTATTGCAAGACCGCATAACCTTGCTGCTGTCTTAGCATCTTCAATTTCTATATTTTTACCAATTTTACCCGTTACTAGTTCACCATTAAGCATTGGTATCTGACCAGATATAAAAATTAATTTATTACTTTTTACATATGGTACATAGTTCGCTGCTGGTGCAGGTGCAGGAGGCAATTCAATGTTTAATTGTTTCAATCTATCATTTATTAACGGCATTTTATTCCTTTTTATGAACAACCACTAGTTGACCCACAAGTATTACATTTCATGCAAGTGCCATTTCTTACTAGAGTAAAGTTTCCGCATTCCCCACATGCTTCGCCCTCATAACCTTGGATTTTAGCTTTTTGAATGGCGGTTTGTTTATCATCAATTGTATTGGTAGAAAAATCGGCATCATTCTCATAAATTACATTAGAAGTTTGTACACTACTTCCTGCGAATGATTTAGCTCTTGATTGACCTCCTTCAAGAACAGTAAGTTCTAACTCTTGTCTAACATAACCTCTACTTAATTTTTTTGTATTATTGATAAGTTGTGAATGTGTATCTGCTTTATCAATATCTTTTTCTCCTAGTTCATCACTATTTACATGCCCTAGATCATGTCTGTCTAAATATGAAATAGCTAATTCCCTAAAAATATAATCAAGTATCGAGGTTGCCATTTTAATAGTATCATTTCCTGTTACTAGTCCCTGAGGTTCAAATCTAGTAAATGTAAAGGCCTCAACAAATTCGTCTAACGGAACTCCGTATTGCAAGCCAATTGAAACAGCAATGGCAAAGTTATTCATTAAAGATCTAAATGCAGCACCTTCTTTGTGCATATCAATAAAAATTTCGCCAATTTTACCATCCTCATACTCACCCGTTCTAAGGTAAACCTTATGTCCGCCAACTGTTGCTTTCTGAGTATACCCTTTTCTTCTTTCTGGTAATCTTGATCGTCTGACTTCTCTGATAACTCTTTCAATAACTCTTTCGGTTATTGGCTTAACTGCTTCCATTGCTTCTTCATCATCTTCAATATCAGATAACGATGATGATAGCGGTTGTGATAGTTTAGATCCATCTCGGTAAAGTGCATTAGCTTTAATGCCTAACTTCCAAGATTTCATATATGCATTTTTGCAGTCTTCAACTGAGGCATTACTTGGCATATTTATAGTTTTTGAAATAGCACCAGATATAAATGGTTGTGATGCTGCCATCATTTCAATATGGCTCTTAACTGATAAGAAACGTTTACCTATTCTACCACATATGTTCGCACAATCAAAAACGGGTAAGTGTTCATCTTTTATTTCGGGTGAACCTTCTAACGTCATGGCTCCGCAGATAAATGTATTAGCAATTTCAATTTGCTCGTCTGTAAATCCAATTTCAGATAACATATTGAAATTAATATCATTAAGTTGTTGATCTGAAAAATTAAGTGTGTTTTTACAAAAATCATCCCCAAAAGTGTATCTATTAAATACAAATTTGATATCAAAGGCTGAGCTTAATGAACTTTCTAATAAAGTGAATTGCTCATCGGAAAAGCCTTTTTCTCTTAAACTGACTTCATTTATTTCTGGGCAATTTTTTAATGTACCATGACCAATAGCATAGTTTTCAATGTTTGCTCTTTGTTCTTTATTGTATCCTAATGTTTTTAGAGCTTCTGGTACTATTCTATTTATTATTTTAAAATATCCACCTCCTGCTAGTTTTTTAAACTTTACAAGTGCAAAATCTGGTTCAATTCCTGTTGTATCACAATCCATTATTAATCCAATAGTACCGGTTGGGGCAATTACAGTCGTTTGAGCATTTCTAAAACCGTATTGAACTCCCAATTTAAAGGCGTTATCCCAAGCTAATTTTGCAGAATTTATAAGCTCTTTATCGTGGCACTCACTTTCTAATAAAGGAACTGGCAAAATACTTAATTGATCGTATCCTTCAGTTTTACCATAAGCTGCGTTTCTATGATTTTTGATTACTCTCATCATATGAGAAGAATTATTTTTATATTTTGGAAAACTACCTAATTCTTTAGATATTAATGCTGATGTAGCGTATGAAGTACCAGTCATCAAAGCAGAAATAGCAGCGCATAATGATCTGCCTTCGACACTATCATATGATATTCCTGCAGACATTAAATACCCACCAATGTTTGCAAATCCTAATCCTAAGGTTCTATAATCATATGATTTTTGTGCAATTTCTTTTGATGGAAATTGAGCCATAAGCACAGATATTTCTAATGTTAAGGTCCATAGTTTTACAGCATGTTCGAAAGCACTGGTATTAAAAGTACTGTCTGTATTTTTAAACTGCATTAAATTTAATGAAGCAAGATTACATGCGGTATCATCTAAAAACATATACTCTGAACAAGGGTTTGAAGCGTTAATTCTTCCTCCCTCTGGACATGTATGCCATTCATTTATAGTTGTATCGTATTGTAACCCAGGATCTGCACAAGACCAAGCAGCGTTTCCAATTTTTTCCCACAGATCATTTGATTTAACCGTTTTGTAAACACTTTTGTCCGTCCTTTTAATTAAGTTCCAATCACCATTATTTTCTACACTATTAAGAAAATCATTTGTTACTCTAATCGAATTATTAGAATTTTGACCAGAAACAGTATTATAAGCTTCAGAGTCCCAATCAGTGTCATAAGTTTTGAATTCTATAGATATGTAACCTTGTTTAGAAAGCTGAAGTATCTTATCAATATAGTTTTGTGGAACCATTGAACTTTTAGCTTCTAGGATAGCACGTTTCAATTCATAGTTAACTTTTGGATTAGATTTTTCTTCATTTTTAAGATCACTATTATTTATAGAATTTAAAATATTCTGCAGATTTTTTTCGATAACTTTTGATCCTGTAACAATAGCTGCGACTTTCTCTTCTTCTATAACTTTCCAGTTTATATATTCCTCTATATCTGGGTGATCTATATCAACCGTTACCATTTTGGCAGCTCTTCTTGTCGTGCCACCAGATTTTATGGCGCCTGCTGACCTGTCGCCTATTTTTAGAAAACTCATTAATCCGGATGATTTTCCTCCACCTGAAAGGCTTTCACCTGCACCCCTTAATTGTGAAAAGTTTGACCCTGTTCCGGAACCATATTTAAAAAGTCTTGCTTCTCTCACCCATAGGTCCATTATTCCACCATCATTTACTAAGTCATCATTAATTGATTGAATAAAGCATGCATGTGGTTGTGGGTGTTCATATGCTGACTTTGATGAAATTAGTTTCTTTGTAAAAGGGTCTACATAGTAATGGCCTTGACTTGGTCCATCTATTCCATAGGCCCAATAAAGACCTGTATTAAACCATTGAGGTGAATTTGGTGCTGCCATTTGGTGTGCAAGCATGTAAACCATCTCATCATAGTAAATTTTAGCATCTTTTTCTGAAGAAAAATAATTACCTTTCCAGCCCCAATATGTCCAAGTTCCTGCTAATCTATGAAAGACCTGTTTACAAGAGTTTTCACCAACAAATCTCTTTTCAGGGGGCAATTTTTTTAAAGCCGTTTCATCTGGAGCTGATTTCCAGAGCCATGAAGGTACATTCTTTTCTTTAATCTTTTGTATTTTAACTGGTATACCTGCTTTTCTAAAATATTTTTGTGCAAGAATATCAGTAGCGACCTGTGACCAAAAGTTTGGGGTTTCAATATTTTCTGCTTTAAAGACAACACTACCATCCATATTTTTAATTTCACTAGTAGTATACTGAAACTTAATATCTGAATATATATCCTCTTTATCGTTAGTAAAATGTCTTTTGAATTGCATTTATTTTCCTTCCAAACCTTCTAGTAACTTAAATCATTTAAGTTTAATTTTA
>CACMFN010000038.1 GCA_902612965.1 uncultured SAR116 cluster alpha proteobacterium
CTTTTTCTTGCTAAATCAAATCCTGCAATTACAAATCGTTTTATTTCATCTTCCCTGTAAGCGGCGGTGTCAAATGCATAACGCAAACCATTTTCTATTTTATTACCTCTTGGCTGAGCAAACATAATCCCACTAGTCATTTCTCTTAAAACCAAAATATCAGTTCCCTTGAGTTTTTTTTCTTTAATAGGACTTTGATCATTAAGGCCACTAAAAACTTTTGCTGGTCTTATTCCTAAATAAGTATCTAATTCTTTTCTTAATCTCATTAGGCCATCTTGCTCTTCTGGGGTTCCTTTTATCTTAATGTTATCCCATTTTGGGCCACCTACTGCGCCAACGAGAATAGCATCTGAGTTTTTTGCTTTTTCAACAGTTTCATTTTTACAAAATACCTGAAATTGATCCCAACAAGCACCACCTATAAGATCGTGCTCAATTTCTATGTTTATTCCAAAAATATCTTGAATTTTGTAAATTAAACGAAGTCCAAAATTTAAAACTTCTGGACCTATTCCATCGCCACCGAGTGCTAAAATTTTATGAACCATAATTTAATTTAATATGTGGTTTTTAAATTTTAAAAATGTAATATTATTTATGAATAATATAAAATTTAAGAATTTGTTACTAATATTATGAAATTAGAATTCCATCATATTAACATTGTATCCAAAAATGTTGATGAGCTGAATAGTTTTTATAAAAATATACTTCAAATGGACAGTATTTCAGAGACAGATTTTCCAAGAACTAAAGCTACTGAAAGCTCAGGCTATAATGGAAAAATTAAATTTGTTACTGAAGGTAAAGTTCAAATGCATTTAGCGGAAAGAGATTTTGATGTAGCAAAACAGAATAATAGGCACATTAATCCTGTAGAGAGAGGACATATCGCATTTAGGACTGATGACCTTGAAGGATTTATAAAAATTTTAGAAAAAAATAAAATAAATTATGCGGATTACGGGACAACTTTTTCTGCTGAGTGGCATCAAATATTTTTTTATGATCCTGAAGGTAATATTGTTGAAGTTCATCAAAAAATTGAAAAATTTTAGATGAATAATAATCTGGTGAAGTAAATGGTGAATTCTCTTTTAAATGGGTTTCAAAATTTCAAAAAAAAATATTTCTCAAATGAAAGTGATTTTTTTTCAAAACTTGTAAAGAATGGTCAAGCACCAAAGACTATGATTATATCATGTTCTGACTCAAGGGTAGATCCAGCAATTTTATTTAATACTAAGCCAGGTGATTTATTCGTGGTTCGAAATGTAGCAAATTTAGTTCCACCCTTTGAAAAAGTCGATATGTATCATGGTGTAAGTTCTGCTCTTGAATACGCTGTTAAAAATTTAAAAGTGCAAGATATTATTATTTTGGGTCATTCCCATTGTGGAGGAATTTCTGCATTGTGTAGCTTTTGTAAAAAAGAGGCTGAAAAACAAAATATTAAAGTCAAAAATGAAACTGAATTTATAGAAAATTGGGTAAAAATATCTAAAGATGCTTTAATAGATTTAGATTTTTCAAATTGGCCAGACGAGACACAACACATTGCAGAGAAAAATTCTATAAAAAATTCGTTAAAAAATTTGAAATCATTTCCTTGGATTTCAAAATCAATAGTTGAAAATAAGCTAGAAATTCATGGATGGTGGTTTGATATGGAAAAAGCTAATCTTTGGTGCTTCAATGAAAAAAATAATTCTTTTGAAAAATTCTAGTCTAACTTAATTATTTATATTGGTGATGCTTTTTCAACTAATTTTACAAAGAAGCTTGCACCAATCGGAGATAAATCATCATTAAAATCAAATTTTGTATTATGAACTCCTGGACCTTTTCCTTGTCCAAGATTTAGAAAAGCTCCTGGCCTCTCGTGAAGCATAAATGAAAAGTCTTCTGCACCCATATCTGGTTTTGCATCATCTTCAACGTTATTATCTCCAGAAATTTCTTTAGCAACCTTAACTGCAAAATCTGTTTCTTTTTTGTAATTTATAGTTGCAGGATATCCAAAGTTATAATCTAATTCGATATTTGCACCATATGCATCTGAATAGCCTTTGCAAATTTCTTGCATTCTTCTTTGAATAATTTCCTGAGAATCTTTTGTAAGCGTTCTAATAGTACCATTAATAAATGCTCTACCAGGTATAATATTATAAGTTGTTCCAGAATGTATCTGTGTTATGGAAATAACAAATGGGTCAAGTGCTGTAAGGTTCCTCGAGGATATTGAATAAATTGCCTGTGATACTTGAGTTGCAATCATTACTGGGTCAATTGTGTGTTCTGGATACGCTCCATGGCCACCATCTCCGTTAATATTTATTGTGAAATCATCAGCAGCTGCAAAAACTGTGTTTGAATTAGTTTCAAATCGTCCAAGTTCAACATTAGGTGCCGTATGTATTCCATAAACTTGATCAATTTCAAACTTATCCATAATACCTTCTTTGCACATCACGCCAGCACCGCCACCTTTTTCTTCAGCAGGTTGAAAAATTAATGCCACACGTCCAGAAAAGTTCCTCGTATCACACAGATATTTAGCAGCCCCTAAAAGCATTGTTGTATGCCCATCATGGCCACAAGCGTGCATTACTCCATCTATTTTTGATTTATATTCATGATTTGTTTCCTCTTGAAGAGGTAAGGCATCCATATCAGCTCTTAAGCCAATGGTTTTGCCATTTTTTTTGCCATTTATTATTCCAACTATACCAGTTTTAGCAATACCTTCATGAATTTCATCTACACCAAATTCTTTTAAACGTTCAATAACAAAAGAAGAGGTTTTAAAACAATCAAATTCCAACTCAGGATTAGCGTGTAAGTGGCGTCGCCATCCCTTCATTTCTTCAAAAAAGTCTGCTATTTTATTTATAACTGGCATATTAGTAAATTAATCTACTATTAATAAAGAATTAAAGGAACTTCAATGCAAGAAATAAATTTCTGGTTTTCTATTGGAAGCACATACACTTATCTTACAGTTAAACGCTTAAGAACTAAAATTAATGATTTAAATTTAAAAATTAATTTCCATCCTTTTAGCGTAAGAACAGTTATGAAAGATATGGATAATATACCATTTCCACCTTCAAAAAAACCTAAAGTAGATCATATGTGGAGAGATATCCAAAGGAGATCTATTTTATATAATATTGAAGTTCCAAAAGTTCCTGTGCCTTATCCAATAAATAATCTTGATCTAGCCAATTGCGTTGCTTTAGTAGGAGTTAATGAAGGTTGGATACTTGAATACTTAGAACAAGCTTACAAGCTTTGGTTTATTAATCATATTGAGGCAGGAAGTGAAGGGAATTTAAATGATAGTTTTAATAAATTAAATCTTAATGCAGATAAAATAATTGAAACTGCAAATTCAAGTAAAATTTTGCAACAATACAATCAAAATACACAAACAGCAAAAGATAAATCTGTATTTGGAAGTCCAACATTCATAGTTGGAAGTGAATTATTTTGGGGTGACGATCGTTTAGAGGACGCTATAGAATGGGCAAGGAAATAAAAAATGATTATCGAATAAAGATACTTTCTGAATTAGACAATTCAGAAATCAATAAAAGTTTAATTAAAAATGTTTATAATGTCAGTCAAAAACAACTCAACACACTTGATCAAAAAAAAGTATCTTTAAAAAAACCTAATACTGTTAATGAAGTATTTAAATTATTTTTAAATTCGAAAAGATGATTGACTTTAAATCATTTCTAGAAATTAAAGATTTAATTGATACAAATAAGATAAATGCAATAGAACTTGTTAATGATGTCACTAATAAACTTGAAACAGTAGGAAGATCTTTAAATGCTGTAAGATTTGTTTTTAAAGAATTTGCAATTGAAAGAGCGAAAAAATTATTAAAGAAACAAGAACAAGAATATCCATTAAACTGTATACCACTTGCTCATAAAGAACTCTTTCAGAGACTTCAAAAAAATGGAATAGGCTGGCCTAATGAGGGAGGATCAAGAAGTAGAGAGGGACTTAAATCAAATAAAACTGCCAAAGTTATATCACTTCTTGATAAAGCTGGCTCAATAGATTGTGGAAGACTGGTTTCAGTTGAATACGCTTTTGGAGTTACAGGGCATAATAATTATGCTGGAACACCTAAAAACCCTTGGAATAGAGATTATGTTTGTGGAGGCTCGTCATCTGGATCTGCTGCTGTAGTTGCAGCTGGTTTAGTGCCAGCTGCATTAGGCACAGATACTGGTGGTTCTGTAAGGCTGCCTGCATCTGCATGCGGTTTATTTGGTATAAAACCTACACAGGGTTTAATTAGCAGAGACGGAGTG
This sequence comes from uncultured SAR116 cluster alpha proteobacterium, assembly GCA_902612965.1. Classification (GTDB taxonomy): domain Bacteria; phylum Pseudomonadota; class Alphaproteobacteria; order Puniceispirillales. The sequence continues at coordinate 4,338 of CACMFN010000038.1, forward strand.
TTTCCTCTTTCTGTCTCTTTGGATACAGTTGGGCCATTAGCGAGAAGCGTTACTGATATAGCTAAAATGCTAAATGTATTAGTTGCAGAAGACAAGAATGATAAATCATCAGTTCAAGTTGATAAACAGAATTATGTTTTAGAATTAGACGTAGGAATAAAAGGTTTAAAAATTGGATTACCAGATAGTTACTTTTTAGATGGCAGTGACGAAGGGATTAGAATTGATGTTATAAACACATTCTCAATTTTAGAAAAATTAGGTGTAATTTGTTTGGATACAAAAATACCAAATATAGAAAATGCTAATGATTTAAATATGTTGTTAATTTCATCGGAAGCTGCAAATGCTCACAAAAACCTAGTATTAGAAAAGCATAAATTATTTAATGAGCAAACCCTAATGAGGATATTAGCCGGTGCTTTTACATCAAATCAAGAATATAAAAAGTTATTAAGGTATCGAATACAATTTATTCATGAATTTTTGCATAAAGCTTTTGAGAAGGTTGATATTTTGATTGCACCTGTTTGGCCGTGTTATATTCCTTCTATTAAAGAAAGTGATTTAGGAGCAAATTCAGATGCTGCAAATTTAGTAAGAAGAATAGGCCACAATACAAGACCTATAAATTATTTGGGTTTGCCTGCTATCAGTATTCCGACAGGCTTTGATCCAAATGGTTTGCCATTGAGCGTTCAATTAATAGGAAAACCATTTTCTGAAAAATTACTTTTAAGAGTTGCTTATGCATTAGAAAAACAGTTTAGTTTTTGGGACACAAGGCCAGACATATAATATTCTAATCTACTCTGCTTGGCATTTTTTTTGATAATAATCCAGCTGATATTAAAAATAATCCCATAACGATAAAGAGACTTTGCACTTTCATAAAAAACAAAAATAGACTTGCAAAACCTGGTGTTATTGCAAATGAAAATTCTCTCCATGTTGAGTAAACTGTTGTCATTTCAGTTCTTTGTTTAGGGTTAACCATTCTCATAAATGGCAGGTTTCCTATAATGTCAAGCATATCCATCCCTAAGGTTGCTATAACAAGAAATATAATTCCTATTAGTGCCGGTTTAGGAAGTAATCCAATAATCCCAAGCGATATGCCACTTATTAAAAATGAATAATAAATAGTTCTTCTTATACCAAAACTTTCTCCAATTTTTGCAAAATATGATGAAAAAACAAATATGCTTATTATTGATCCCATTACAAAGCCCACCCACTCAATAGCAATGCCAGCCTCAATAAAATAAATGGGACCATAGGTAAAGAAAAATACCCAAGATGCAGATCTTGTTACTGCAATTAAGTATGCGACCCTCATATGAGGATTATAAAAATATATTCTAAGGTTAGATAAAAATTTCAAATGATTTTTATTAGGTTCTTTAACCAACTCGGCTTCTTTTATTCGAAGCCACCAAAAAATAAACAAAAGCAAAGTCATAATAAAAGATGACAATAAAAAGGGCGCCATATTAAATGTATTAACCCATAGCCAAGTTCCAATTCCAGGAAACAAGACCCATGACATAGCAGCAAAGAAAATTTTTCGACTTTCTACCTGAGCAAGTTCTTTCCTTGGGATGAAGTCCATTGTGTATAATGATACACAAATCATTGTAAGCCCGGCACCAGCCATCCTAAGAATATTGCCAAGTGTATAGGCAATTATATCGCTATATGATAATAATAAACTGCCAATAATAATCAAAAAACTGGCAAATGAAAAAATATATTTTCTTGAAAATAAATTTATTAGATTGCCAGCAAATAAAACAATAGGAAGCGCTATTAAAGAGGAAATAAAAATTGAAACAGACATTAATTTAGCCGAGTTAAATATTTCAAGACCAGCAATTGTTATTAAAGACCCTAGAGTCGCTCTGCTTGCGTTTTCTAATCCATAAATTGTACTTAATGTAAGACCACTTGGTGTATTTGCTGAAGCAATTCTAATTGGTGGTCTGAGAGCCATTTTACATTCACAAAAAGATAAAGTTTTTGAAAATAAAAATTATATATTCCATAAAATTATCTAATTACAGATAATAAAATTTTGTCAAATCATTTTAAAATTTT
>CACMFN010000039.1 GCA_902612965.1 uncultured SAR116 cluster alpha proteobacterium
AAAGTTTTTAACTCTTCAGTTAGGCTGATATTGATATTTGAATCAGTTCCTATACCATATAATCCTTTTCGCTCATTGTATTGAAATCCATTGAAAATACCATCACCCAGATTTGCCTCTGTTACAGGGCAAAGTCCAGCTACAGCTCCTGATTTCGATAAAAGCTCTGTTTCTAATTCAGACATGTGAGTGCAATGGATAAGACACCATCTTTTATTAATGTCAAAATTTTCAATTAAAAATTCTACAGGTGGCATTTTATAAAATGACTTTATTTCTTCTACTTCCTTGACCTGTTCTGCAGCGTGAATATGTATTGGGCCATTTGTTAGATCAATTATTTTATTCAGAGTTTCATTCTTAACAGCTCTTAAAGAGTGTGCTGCAACACCAAGTGAAAAATTTTCATTTTTTGATAAGAATGCTTTTATTTGAATATATAATTTCTCAAAAGTATCAATATTATTATGAAACCTAAGTTGGCCTCCTTCTAATTCTCTATTGTCGCAACCACCTCTTTCATAAATAACTGGCAATAAACAAATACTCATTCCACTTTCTTCTGAAGCCTCTAAAACTTTTTCAGATAATTCAGCAATATTGTCATATTTAGTTCCCCCAATTTGATTATGTAAATAGTGAAACTCACCAACACCGACATACCCCGATTGCAGCATCTCCATTTGGCTAAATAAAGTTATTGAGAAGATTTCTTCTGGGTTTAATACATCAAGAAATTGATACATTAAATTCCGCCAAGACCAAAAATTATCATTACCCTGAGGACTTCTTGCTTCAGTTAATCCTGCCATTGCTCTTTGAAAAGAATGGCTGTGTAAATTATTCATAGCTGGTAGAATAATTTCTTCATTAAGATCTGCATCGACTTTGTGGTTATTATTTTCAGTTACATTTGAAATCAAACCTGATTGGTCAATTTCTATAATGACATTATTAGACCAGCCATTTGGAAGCAGTGCTTTTTTTGCGAATACTTGTTTATTAATAATATCCATTTTCGTCTTTTGTTGACAGAACTTATGACTTTACGTCTTATCATATCAATGCAATTATAATAATAAAAATTTATATAATGGGAAATTCAAAAACCAATCAAACAATTTTTACCAACGCTAAAATTGTTCCAATGTCGGGTAATAGTGATGACTTTGAAATAATTGAAGATGCTGTAATAGTATCTGATGGCGATATCATTGCTTGGGTTGGACCAGAAAAAAATATTCCTCAAAAATTTAAAAACTTTAAAGAATTCAATGTAAAAGGAAAGTTAATAACCCCAGGGTTTATTGATTGCCATACCCATCTGGTTTTTGGTGGCAACAGATCCCCAGAGTTTAATATGAGATTGAACGGAAAATCTTATGAAGAGATTGCTAAAGCAGGGGGTGGTATAGCCTCAACAATGAAATCCACAAGAAGCGCTACTTTTGATGAACTGCTGAAATCATCCCTAACGCGTTTAGATGATATGATAAGAAATGGCGTTACAACTGTAGAGATTAAATCTGGATACGGTTTAGATATTGAAACCGAATGTTTGATGCTTCGTGTTGCAAGAAGGTTGGAAACAATACGGCCGATAAGAGTGAAAACGAGTTTTCTAGGTTCACATGGCATCTCTCCCGAGTATAAGAGTAACCCCGATAAATATATAGAAGATATTTGCCTTCCAGCTTTAACTAAAGCTCATGAAGAGGGACTGGTTGATGCTGTTGATGGATTTTGTGAGACAGTTGCATTAAATACAGAACAATTAAAATTAGTTTTTGAATTAGCCAAGAAGTTAGACCTCCCTGTAAAATTGCATGCCGAGCAACTTAGTCATTCAGGCGGAGTTAAGCTAGCGACTTCTTATAATGCAATTTCAGTGGATCATCTTGAGTACGCAAATGAGGATGATGTTAAGTTAATGTCTGGTGCTGGAAGTATAGCTGTAATTCTTCCAGGGGCTTATTATACTCTAAATGAAACACAAAAGCCTCCAACCGAATTATTTAGAAAGTATAATGTGCCTATGGCAATTGCAACAGACTGCAATCCAGGATCATCACCTCTTACATCAATTCTACTTACAATGAATATGTCATCCACACTTTTTAAAGTAACACCACTAGAGGCCTTATCTGGTGTGACAAAAAATGCCGCAAAAGCTTTATCTCTTAATGACAGAGGTCAGATTAAGGAAGGCATGATCTCAGATTTTGTAATATGGGATTTAGAGCACCCAGCTGAGTTTTCATATCGAATTGGATTTAATCCAATATATAAAAGAATTTTTGGAGGATCATTTGACTGAGATTATATCACCTCATTCTATTAACTTAGATTTTCTAGAAAAAATATTTAGAAATAAATTAGAGATAGTTGTTGATCCAGAATTAGAGAAAAATGTCGCAAAATCTTATGAAATTGTTCAAAAATCAGCTGAGGGAGATTTGCCTGTTTATGGAGTGAATACAGGTTTTGGAAAGTTAGCAAACAAAATTATTCCTCCAGAAGATAGGGAACAACTCCAGAAAAACCTTGTTCTTAGCCACTGTGCTGGAATTGGAGAGCCTTTGCCCGAAGACGTTACGAAATTAATGATGGTATTAAAAATTGTATCGTTATCATTAGGAGCTTCAGGTGTAAAATGGTCAACTATAAAGCAAATTGAACGAATTATAAACTCTGGAATAATCCCAGAAATACCCCACCAGGGTTCTGTCGGTGCATCAGGCGATCTAGCTCCATTAGCCCATATGGCTGCAGTAATGATTGGCGAGGGATTTGCTTTTTACAATGGCAAAAAGCTTTCAGGATTAGAAGCTCTTAAAAGGGTTGGTATAGAGCCAATTACTTTAGGTCCAAAAGAGGGTCTAGCTCTTTTAAATGGTACCCAATTTTCGACAGCTTGCGCACTTGCAGGTTTATTAGATGCTTGGAGGTCTGTACTAAACTCTATTGTCATTTCTTCACTTTCGACAGACGCAATAATGGGTTCTACAAGCCCACTCTTACCACAAATACATGAATTAAGAGGGCATAAGGGTCAAATTTTTGTTGCCAGTAAAATGAGAGAGTTGATGGATGGAAGTGTTATTCGGGAAAGTCACAGAGAAAATGACCAAAGAGTTCAAGACCCATACTGTATAAGATGCCAACCACAAGTTTTGGGAGCAAGTTTAGATATATTAAAGAATGCTTCAGTTACTATTGATATCGAAACAAAAGCTGTAACAGATAACCCTCTTGTTTTAGTCGATGAAAATAAGATTGTTTCAGGCGGTAACTTTCATGCAGAGCCTATCGGTTTTGCAGCAGATCAAATAGCATTAGCGTTAGCAGAAATTGGATCAATTTCTCAAAGGAGAATAGCCTTAATGGTTGATCCAACCTTAAGCTATGACCTACCCCCTTTTTTGACAGATGACGCAGGTTTAAATTCAGGTTTTATGATTGCTGAAGTAACGTCTGCAGCTTTAATGAGTGAAAATAAGCATCTTGCAAATCCTTGTGTTACAGACTCAACACCTACTTCAGCAAACCAGGAAGACCATGTTTCAATGTCTGCTCATGGTGCATATAGATTATTTAAAATGAATAAAAACTTAAATTCAATTTTTGGAATTGAATTATTATGTGCAGCGCAAGGGGTAGAGACGCGGAAGCCTTTAAAAACTTCCCGATTGCTTCAGAATGTCATTGATGAACTTAGAGAATATGTTCCGCGATTGAATGAGGATAGGTTTGTAGCTAATGATATTAACAACGTTTCTAACCTGTTAGATAAAAAAAATATACTTAAGAGTTCAAAGCTTGATCTTCCAATTTCAACTTTTTTCAATTTATAAAATCAAAGGTAAAAGATGTCTGACTTAATTAAAAATTCAAGAATAGTTAAACCTCCTACAGGAGATAAGATAACAGCAAAGTCGTGGTCAACAGAAGCACCTATGAGAATGTTGATGAATAACTTACATCCAGATGTTGCTGAAAACCCTAATGAACTTGTTGTTTATGGAGGTATAGGAAGGGCAGCTAGAAGTTGGCAAGATTTTGATAAAATTGTTTCAAGCTTAAAATCTCTTGACGAAGATGAAACCCTTTTGGTTCAATCTGGTAAGCCTGTTGGCATTTTCAAAACTCATGAAGATGCTCCAAGAGTACTGATAGCTAATTCAAACTTAGTTCCAAATTGGGCTAATTGGGATCATTTTAATGAACTTGATAAAAAAGGTTTAGCAATGTACGGGCAAATGACCGCAGGTTCATGGATATATATAGGGACCCAAGGAATTGTTCAGGGTACTTACGAGACTTTTGTTGAGGCTGGAAGACAGCATTACAATGGAGATTTGAAAGGAAAATGGATTTTGACAGCAGGGCTTGGTGGTATGGGTGGCGCTCAGCCTTTAGCTGCCGTAATGGCAGGAGCATGTTGTTTAGCCGTTGAATGCAATCCTGAAAGTATAGACTTTCGTTTGAGAACAGGTTACCTGGATGAAAAAGCTGAAAGTCTAAAAGAAGCTCTTGAAATGATAAAAGCATGGACATCCTCTGGAGTCTCAAAGTCTGTTGGGCTACTTGGTAATGCTGCAACTATTTTTACAGAAATTGCAGAAATGGGGATTAAGCCTGATATCGTAACTGATCAAACAAGTGCCCATGATCCAACCAATGGTTATCTTCCTGAAAACTGGTCTATAAGTGAATGGAAAGATAAAAGAGAAACCAATCCAAAATTAGTTGAAGCAGAAGCAAGAAAATCAATGAAAAAACATGTGCAAGCCATGGTGTCTTTTTGGAATAAGGGAGTGCCAACACTAGATTACGGTAATAATATAAGGCAAGTCGCTTTAGACGAAGGACTGGAGACAGCATTCTCATTTCCAGGTTTTGTTCCGGCATACATCCGTCCATTATTTTGTAAAGGGATTGGTCCGTTTAGATGGTGTGCTCTCTCGGGGGATCCGGAAGATATTTATAAAACAGATGCTAAAGTAAAAGAGCTTATTCCAGATGACAAACATCTTCACAAATGGTTAGACATGGCCGGAGAGAGGATAAAATTTCAAGGTCTGCCAGCTAGAATCTGCTGGGTCGGTTTAGGCCAGAGAGATAAATTAGGTCTGGCATTTAATGAAATGGTAGCAAAAGGAGAACTTTCAGCACCGATTGTTATTGGAAGAGATCACTTAGACAGTGGTTCAGTTGCTAGTCCAAATCGCGAAACAGAATCAATGAAGGATGGATCAGATGCTGTAAGTGATTGGCCACTTTTAAATGCTTTGTTAAATACTGCAAGTGGTGCAACTTGGGTTTCGTTGCATCATGGTGGCGGTGTTGGTATGGGTTACAGCCAGCATTCAGGAATGGTTATTTGTTGTGATGGAACAAAAAAAGCTTCAGAAAGAATTAAAAGAGTTTTATGGAATGACCCTGCAACTGGCGTAATGCGCCATGCTGATGCAGGATATGATATTGCTATTGAAAGTGCTAAATATCACAAACTCAATTTGCCGAGTATTAAATAAAGGATAAAAAATGCATTATTCACCAACCAATGAAAAGTGTCCGCTTCCTTATTCACCATTTAAATCTTGTACCGTTCCCAGGCCTATCGGATGGCTTTCAACTCTTTCTGAAGATGGAATAGCTAATCTTGCCCCATATAGCCAATGGCAAAATTTAACTTTTGATCCTCCACTTGTAATGTTTGCAGCTAATCAACTTTCATCAGGAAAAAGAAAAGACACTGTAATAAATGCAGAAAAAACAGGTTGGTTTGTTTGGAATATGGCTACATATGATTTGCGTGAAGCCGTAAATATCTCTGCCATGGAGTTAGCATCTTCTGAAGATGAATTTTTACATGCAGGCGTCTCAAAACAAGAATGTATTGATACTAAAGTGCCAAGAGTAAAAGAATCTCCCGCACATTTTGAGTGTAAATATTTGTCAACGCATCGTCTTGCTGGAAACTCAAATCATGGTTACGTGGATGTCGTTTACGGTCAGGTAATGAGAATTCATGTTAATGATCAATATATAGATGCAAATGGTAAAATGGATATAAAGAAAATCAGACCATTAGCTAGATTAGGGTACTATGACTATACATCAGTTACAGATGTATTTGAAATGCGTATAC
>CACMFN010000040.1 GCA_902612965.1 uncultured SAR116 cluster alpha proteobacterium
TTTCTGGCTTACAAAATTTTCAGTTCAATGAAAGAAGTAAAAAAATTCTTTTATCAATTTTTAAATTACCTAAAGAGAGCAAGAAAAAATTATGCCGATGGTACTTTGAGAATTCTAATCAAAATGTTTACAGAGGATGGTTCCCATTACAAAATGGTTTACCAACATACAAACAAGGAATTGATATTGGTCCTGACCTTGTTCGAGAAGTAATTCATAATCCAAATGATCCATTAACTGAAAGAACTCCTTTGCCAAGAGAGAGTGAACTTCCAAAATGGCGTTCAGTTGCTAAAGATTATTATCTTTCAATGGAGAGTTTAGGATTGGTTATTATGCAGTCAATTGCAAGGTCACTAAAAATTGATCAAAATTACTTTGATAAATATTTTAATAATAGCAACTCTACTTTGAGGCTTCTTCATTATCCAGTTAGAGATAAAATTAGCTTTGGAAAAAACTCAGACAGTTTCCAAATAGGAGATAGTTACTCGCTAGGTAAACCACATGTAGATTCCGGATTGCTAACTATTCTTCAACTTGATCATGTTGCTGGACTACAGGCACAATTAAAAAATGGCGAATGGCATGAAATAAAACCTGAAGAAGGTACATTAGTTATGAATTTTGGGCGATTACTTGAACAGTGGTCAAATTATAAAATTAAAGCAACAGTTCATAGGGTAATTGGATATGGACAAGAGCGTTACTCTATACCATTTTTTTTTGAACCATCTATTTATTCTTTAATAAAACCAATTGATAAACTTGGCGAAGTAGATAGCTTTAAACCTTTCTTTTATGGTGATTGGTTATGGGAAGTTACAACTCAGTTTATAGAACAGTCAGGTATCAAGCATTTAAGAAAAAGTACAAATTAAAAGCGATTAAGTAATATCTAGCTGTAAACTTTATTTTCCTGAACAGTCGTTCGAATAAATGTAGTGCATTTACATAAATCCTTAAGCCTTCTTGCACCTGAATATGTACAAGCTGAACGTAATCCACCAAGTATATCTTGAACAGTATTAATTATTTTTCCTCTGTATGGAATTTCAACTGTCTTACCCTCAGCAGCTCTGTAATCTCTCAAGCCACCAAAATGCTTTTCATTCGCTGTTCTTGAACTCATACCGTAAAATTGAACTTTATTATCGACGATCTCTCCACCTCCTTCATCGTGCCCAGCAAGCATTCCACCAAGCATCACAAAATCCGCACCACCACCAAAAGCTTTCGCGATATCACCTGCAACAGTACAACCACCATCTGATATGATATGGCCTCCTAGGCCGTGAGCCGCATCAGAACATTCAATTATTGTTGAGAGTTGGGGATAACCTACACCTGTTTTTACTCTTGTTGTACAAACAGAACCAGGTCCAATACCACATTTAATTATGTCCGCACCTTTTAAAATAAGTTCTTGCGTTTGGTCAGCGGTGCAAACATTTCCTGCTATAATTATTATATTTGGGTAAGCGTCTCTAAATTTTCCTATAAAAGTGCAAAATCTCTCTGTATAACCATTAGCCACATCTATGCAAACATACCTTAACTTTTCCTTTGCCTGTTCATAAACAGTATTAAATTTGTTTTTATCTTCTTCTGTAATGCCAATACTCATTGCAACGTAATCACTTCGAGAACCTTTATTTGATTCATTTGTAAAAAAATCAACTAGTTCTTTTTCAGAGTAGATTTTTGTCAAACAGGTAAACATCCCGTGTGGTATCAACGCATCTGCCACATCAAATGTTCCAACACCATCCATATTTGACGCCATGATTGGTATACCTGAATATTCAGGTATTAATTCGTGGCCTTTATAGGGTATTTCCAATTTAGCATTAACAAAGCTAAATTTTCGATTTAAATCCACTTCTTTTCTTGTCGTAAGCGTTGACCTTTTTGGTCTTATTAAAACATCTTTGAAATCTAATTTAATATCTGGTTCTATTATCATTTTTTGCCTAAATGTAATTATCCAATACTAAAGTTAAACGCCAATTGAGAAATGTACAAGACTGATATTAAATTAATTGAAGATTAATTATTTTTTTGCTTCATTAGTTAATCTTATTCCTCTGTTAATGCCCTATTTGATAGTTTTTGTATTGGCTTTAATATGTAATCAATTACAGTATTTTTTGATGAAATAACTTCAATTTGACCTGGCATTCCAGGTAAAAGCAAAACTGGTTGACCAGATTTAGAAAATTGTAATTGTCAAATTCTAATAAAATTTTATAAAACTCTTCGCCATTATAGTTTGTATGGTAGTGTTTTTAGCTATTTCGTAAACTAGAGTATCTATGTGACCATAATCTATGAAAATTTATTCAAACTAGTTATCGCTGGGTTTACATTTATATGGATCTAAAATCGTTGGGAGATGGTTCAACCAATTGATGTATTTTAATGTATTTAATTTTTCTATCAGTTCGTTTAATTTCTTTAAAGGATTAGTGTCGTAGTCCACTCTTAGAGAAATTGGAGGAAAATCTTCACAAACAATTAAAATTGAGGCTGAAAATATCCCCCTTCTATCACCCCCTGCTTCATTTCCCGCTTGGAGAGCATTATACAACCTATCAACAAGATTTTTATTTTTACTCTTGAGATATTTATCCATCATAGAGCTTAATATATTTTTATTGGATAAAATGTTTCCTGATAGAACTATATTTTTAGACACTAATTGGTCTGTAATTGATGAATTTTCTTTTCCACTAAAAACACCACCTTTACCTTCTTTATCAATTACTGAAAGTTGTCTCCTTTCCTTTCCTAAATCATCTTTAATTGTTTTTTCAATCGCACTTTGAGCATCTAAACCATCTTTTGTGTAATTGAGAATGTTTTCCCCCCATAAAGTACTTGGCTCAGCTCCTTGCGAAGCACTTACTCCAGATAGGGGATTACCTCTCAAAACCCATCCACCAACACAAATATTTCCAGTAGCAGAAGCACCACCATAACTTTCAGTTAAAGGATCGTATACTAAAATTGAAAAAGTCATTTAAAATATAAGTGTTTAATTGAAATATTTTTACTAAATAATAATTAATATTATAAGTACTGTAATAATTATATTATTTTTGACTTATTAATTATTACTTTAAGGTTAATTAAAATTTTTTATTTTATCTAGTTATGTTTTTTTATTTAATACTTTTTGTCTTAATGACAGTTTTTCCAATGCTTTGGTTAAATTATGTTTTTAAAAAAAATGATGTTGTTTTGGAAAATATGCCTTTCAATGGTTTAGAATTTGGTAATCTAATTTTAAAAGAAAGGGGCCTGCAAAATGTCATGATTGAACAAACTAAAATTGGTGACCATTATGATCTTAATGAGAAAAAAGTTAGAGTTTTAGATGAAAGATTGAATAAAAAAAGTATTACGGCAATATCAATAGTTTGTCATGAAATTGGTCACGCCATTCAACATGCAGAGAATTATAAACCACTTGAACAAAGGAATAAAATTGTTAAAAATACAGCCTGGATCACTAGTATTGGCAGTGGCATTTTATATATGGGCATTCCTACTATCTTTGCTACAGGAGCTACAAGCTTAATCAAAGTTTGTCTTATAATTACATTATTATCAATGATTATTGGCGTCCTAGTTCATCTTATAACACTTGATGTTGAATTTGACGCAAGCTTTAACAAGGCACTACCAATTTTGAAAGAAAAAGTTCCAAAAGAATATCATAACGCTTGCAGATCTATATTGCTTGCTGCTGCTTTCACTTATGTTATTGGAACCATAAGAAATTTTTTATCTTTAAGATATATTTGGTTATTATTAACGCGATTAAGATAATTACAAAATTTCATTTGGTTTTTTTTCACCTGCATCAATTAAAGAAGGTATTTTATTATAATGTTTAATTATTGGACAAGACCATTTGCTATTATAAGAGCAGGATGGATTATAAGAAAAATTAAAATCTAATCGCAATTCATTTTTTTTGCACTCTCCTAAATCTGCTCCCTTGATAGTATCTATTAAATATCTACCACCCTCATAATTTTCACCCTTAGAAAAACAACCCATATCAAAAAAAGGCAAAAATAAACCTCCCCCATATCCTAGAATCTTAAAAATAGTTAACTCTGTGTTTAATTTTTCAAAAAGATCAGTTGTTTTTAAAAACGGCTGAATACGAGTAATTGAATTATCATCTGTTATTAATTCCAATATCTCTGAACTTTCTAAAATCTTATATTTTGATGATAAACAAAAGTTTGAATTGTATGGATACAAAATTGGAGTAGGATTAGATCCAGTCTTTCTTTTTGCATTAAAAGTTGGGCTTTCCGGATGGTATCTGAAAAGTTTTTCTCTTTTAGTTTTCCATTTTCTCCATGCAAGTGCACCATTTCTCTCAGCCCTTACATCGGAATAAATTTTGAATATCTCTCTTCTCCACTCTATCAATGATAACATTATAAATTTCATCCAAAAATTTCTTATAAGTATTGAAAAGTTTCAAGCATATAATTTTAAATCGTTTTTCAATTTTAAAGGTATTGGCGATGGTTTTTTTGTATTCTGGTTTATTAAAACATGAACGAAAAAGCCTTTAGCAGAGGTTTTATTTAAATTATTTTTAAACAACCCAATATCATATCTGATTGAAGTGTTTCCAATATAATCAATTTTTAAACCAGCAATTATCTTATCAGGGAATGAAATTTCTTCAAAATATTTACAACCCGTTTCTGCAGTAACAAAAATATTTTTACCAGCTTTTAATGATACAGAGTTTAACTCCATAAGCATTTTATTTATTACAGTATCAAAAAACTCATAATATTTTGCATTATTTACATGCCAACGGACATCATTATCATTCCACCTTGTTGAGATTTCACAGAAATACTTATAATCTTGTTTAATTTTTAATTTGTTTTCTATGGCCATGTAAATCCAGTTTTAATTTAATATATAAATATTTAATACAACATTTGCAAAATTTGCATTCTTTGTATCATTAATAATATTTTAATTAATTCAAACTTAAAGGATTAAAATGTCTAGAACAATAATGTGTTCAAAAGATAATTTAGAGAAAAATCTATCTGATAAAATTTATATTGTAACGGGTACAACCTCCGGTATTGGACTTGAAACTGTTACTCAACTAGCAAAGCAGTCTGCAACAGTAATATGTGCAGCTCGTAATATAGATCTTTCAAAAACTATTATTAATAATATTAAAGAAGAGACCAAAAATGATAAGATTTCTTTTTTACATCTTGACTTAAACTCACTGCAGTCAGTGAGAGAATTTATCAAACAATTTAATGATAAATTTTCTAGACTTGATGGTCTAGTTAATAATGCTGGGGTAATGCATACACGCAAACAAAAAACTGTTGATGGTTTTGAATTACAGTTTGGCGTAAACTATCTAAGTCACTTTCTTTTGACTGAACTACTCATTCCAAAATTAAAAAAGTCAAAAGATAGTCGAATAATACATACTTCAAGTGTAATGCATGAAAGAACGTTAGTTGACCTTGACGACTTAAATTATGAAAAAAGAAAATACTCTAGAATTGACGCTTATAACCAATCAAAATTAGCTCAAGTTCTTTATGCGAGATATCAAGCTACACTTCTTAAAAAGTCTAACATTACTTCAGTAAGCTTACACCCTGGATGGGTTCAAACACCATTAATTAAACATACCTTACCTGTTTTTTTTCAAGACGTGCTGTTAAAACCTTTTTTAACTATGGCAGGAATGATAAATGTAAAACTTGGAACACAGACTACATTGCATTGTCTCATTGATCCTAGTGTAACTAGTTATTCAGGGTACTATTTCAGTCAATTTGGTATTTATAAAGACAAAAAAAGTAGAGCAGGTGGATGGCCAATGAAAAGTCCTAATAGCCAAGTTTATGACAATCTAACTTGCAAAAAACTTTATGAAAAATCATTGGAAATGGTTGGATTAAAAAAATAATCATAAAGTTATAGTATCTATAAAAATTAGTTTATTAAAATTAAAAACTAAAATAAAAAG
>CACMFN010000041.1 GCA_902612965.1 uncultured SAR116 cluster alpha proteobacterium
ATGTAATATTATTAAGGTTCTTTCCATTACCAGAAGATTTTTGAGGATGTATTCACAGGTGATGAGTTTGGTGGTAAGGTTTTATTTATTAAAACACTTTTACTACAAAGATGAATACAAAGAACTCTGCAAAATTAATTAGTTATACTGTAGTGGATTTTTCATCCGAAGCTGAAATGGAACTTTATCTGGTATTTTTTGAAAAAAATGGTCCCCATCATTTTGAACAACTAAGTCCTTTAGGCTGTATAAGATGGAGAATAAATCGTGTTTGGAATAAGACAGGTGGATTTTCAGTATCTTTGATTTATGAATATGTAGATGAAAAATCGTATAAGGATTGCCAAATAGAAATAGGAAAATTTGTCAAACAAAATGAATCTTTTTACAAAAAACTTAATATAAAAAGAACTGCTAGTAGGGCCATAAACATACTTGATTTTCAAAATTAACGTGAGTAACTTACTTTATTTATCATAACTACTTTTTGACACACTTAAAATACACTCTCCCTAACTAGGCGTATATGCATTACTATTATGGATGTTATGTAAAAAGGTTAATATTTTTTTTTACTGATATGCATAAAAATTTTTTTGCGTTCAAAATAATATTAATTTTTGCACTTTTGTCATAATGCTATTATTTTTAACCGTTTTAAAAATACTTTTTCCAGTTTTTTTATTAGGCTTAGTTGGTTTTATCTGGTCTAAGTGGAATTTTGACTATCCGATTGATTTTGTAACAAGATTAACAATGAATGTTTCAATTCCTTGTTTAATATTCACATCCCTAATGAATACAGATATTGATAGTCAACTATTAAATTCAATTATTCTGGGTACAGTTTTAACTTACATTATATTAACAATTTGTTGCTATATATTTATCAGATTAGTTAAAATAGATAATGCAACTTATTTACCGCCAATGATATTTGGTAATACAGGTAATTTAGGATTGCCACTTGCATATTTTTCATTTGGTTCTTTAGGATTAAGTTACGCTATAATTATTTTTACCGTTATGGCCATCTATTCATTTACCTTTGGTATTTGGATACTCAGTGGTAATTCAAATTATAAGGAAATAGTAAAGTCACCCCTTGTCATAAGCTGTATTTTGGGAAGTATTTCACTATTTAGTGGGATAAAAACTCCTGATTTTTTAACAAACTCTATTGAATTAATAGGACAGATGGCTATTCCTTTATGTCTCATAACATTAGGTGTTTCACTTGCAACGCTTAAGCTAAAAAATTTTTATATGTCATTTTATGTTGTTATTTACAGAACAGTAATTTGCTTAGCTGTATCTATAGGTATTGCTTTATATTTTGATTTTCCAGATGTGCCTACAGCAATATTAATTTTGCAATTAACAACACCAGTTGCGGTAACATCTTATCTTTTGTCTGAAAAATATAAAAGAAATCCGAGTGAAGTAGCAAGTTTAGTAGTTCTTTCTACAGTTTTATCTATTTTTTATATTCCAATTATTTTAAGCTTTCTGAAATATTAAATCATGGGGCAAATTATTGATGCATAGTTAAGTATATTTAGTGCTACAATAATTTCAGGCTGGCTTACAGAAAGTATTGGTAATTTTATTTAAAATATTTAAGTAAACCTAAATGAAGTATTGAGTAATTATCACTACCCCCCAACAGACTCCTATAAACACTCTCTGACTCACTTAACCTTACACACCCTAACTGGGTACATAAAACTAAAACATCCTCTGTATGAGTCTGTGAGAGTCATTAAAATGGTTACCTAATATTACACCTAATCTGTTGCAGAGGTGATGTATATATATCCTACAGGGGTAGGGTGGCACATGCCTAGGGTAGCTGTTTTACATTTAAATGATTTATAATTATAGGATGTATTATTAGATGTAATATTATTAAGGTTCTTTCCATTACCAGAAGATTTTTAAATTGTGAAAGAAACTGTGAAAGAATTTGTGCCTGTTGACACAGACTCTGTAATACATAAACTGTGAGTATTGCTGAAGTTCAGTTGGAATGTGGTGCACTTATATGGCATAGAACTACTTCTCAGCCGCACCAAATACTCTTCATCATCTAGTGTAACACGTTGATATATAAGCGTTTTGGTTTAATCGTCAATGTGGTGATGTACAAAATGATGCACAAAAATGAAGTTAATTACTTGCAATGCAGAGATAATATTTAGTATTGCCCAATCTAAAACCTACCATTACAATTGAAGGATAGTGTTCTTTTGGTTTTAGAAGATAATTTTTGAGTAGAAATATTGTAAAAGTTCTAGACAAAGGATTTTCTGATATTGCTGCTGGTGAGAAAATGCTTATCTCATCGCCAGAGAAAATTTCAGAGTTTATTTTTGCAATACCCTAGGGTTCTTTTTTTAGTATAAAAGAACTGAGGCGAAAACTTGCACAAAAGGCAGGAGCAGATAATACATGTCCAGTAACTACAGGGATATTCCTCAGAATGGCAATTGAACAAAATATGGTTGATGTTAATTTTCCATACTGGAGAGTAGTTGATGAAAAGCACCCAGTAGTGAAAAAGTTAAACCTTGATGGAAATCAAATAAAAAGAAGGAGGGTTGATGAGGGGATATCTCACTAAGAAAAATCCACTCTTTAACTAGGCACAGCATAAAGTATCAAGCATATGGTGAGAAGTGTTTAAAATCATTTGAAATGTTTATTTGGGTTCATTTTGTAGCAGCAGGTTTAGCAATTATGCTTGGTCTGATAAATTTGGTTTCAGAGAAGGGAACACAACAACATCGGTTGATTGGATGGTTTTGGTTAATTTTAATGAGTTTTGTGACAGTTCCCTCGTTCTGGATAAGGGAGATAAATGATGGGGATTTCAGTTGGATACACCTACTCACTATTTGGACAATTGTTAGTATGGGAGCCGCTATTATAAGTATTAAGAAAGGTTATATCAAAACTCATGCAAGTTTCATGTCAGGGACAATGTTAGGAGCAATAATAGCAGGTATATTTGCTATTATGCCAGGAAGGTTTATAAATTCACTTATTGGTTATTAATTAATATGAAATGGATTTATAAATCAAAAATTTTGATTAAATAAAAATATCCCAACTGAAAAAATAGATAATAACAAAACTAATCTCTTATAAAAATAGTCAGATAAATATTGAAATAGAAAAATTCCAATTTGAGTGCCAATAATAGAAGTAGGCAAACTCAAAATAAAAAATAAATAAAAGTTCTTATTTAAAGCACCTTGAAATAACATTAAAATAAAAGCTATTCCAAGAATAATTACATTAAAAGCTTGCACAGTAGCTCTATATTCTAGTTTGCCCCAATTATAAAATGAGCACCATATAGTTATTAGAACTCCAGATAACCCAGATAAAATAGCTAAATTCCCACTTACGAAACCCACAACATAATCCATAAAATCATATTTTTTTTTAAATTTAGGAAATGAATAGAAAAAAATGAAGTTTAAAGTGAATACAATAAGTAATGTTGCTACTAAAAAATTTATTAAATCATTAACAAAAGGGATAAAAAAAATAAAACTAGCAAATATTCCAAAAACTGCTGGTAAAATAAATTTAATCAAAATATTTAAGTTTATAGATGAATGCATTTTATACATTCCCTGTGCACCACCAACAAGTGACATTGCAATCACAAGAAAAACAGCCTGAGAGGGAGACATTACAAATAACCACCAACTTAGTGCAAACAAACCTGTACCAAAACCTGTTAAACCATTTACAAATCCACCAAAAAAAGAGCCTAAGCATATTATAGATATTACATCTGTACTCATAAAAAACCTTAAGTAATTAAATCGTCACTTAAACAAGAATATAATAAATACATTATAAAAATAGGGATTGGTTTTAAATTTATTTTAGAGGTAATTTAACTCCCCAGTTTCTTTCAATCTTACACCCACCACCAGACTCCAACAAACATCCTCTAACACCCTTAAACTACACCACCCTAACTAGATACATAAAACTACTACATGCCATGTATGAGTCTGTGAGAGTCATTAAAATGGTTACCAATAATAATACCTAATCTATCGCAGTACTCATTAATATATTACCCCCAAGGGGGGCATGGCACATGCAGGGGGTGGCAGTACTTATGTAATATAATTCTTATGTTTAGGTATTCTCTTATTTTGAATAGGACATGACATACTATATTTACCTATACTAGTAACAGTTAATTGTATCATCCTAACTGATGTACAAACTGATGTACAAAACGTGCCTGTTGACACATTTAATGGAACACTTAAACTGAGGCTATCGCTTATGTATGTGTAATGGTGGTGCATTGGTAAGGCACAAAACTACTTCTCAGCCGCACCATACCTCTCATGTAACCAATTGAATTGTAAGCATTTTGTTGTAACAGGCGATTGGTGTGAAAGAAAATGAGAAATCCATATTTAAATAAAGTTATTATTTTTGTGTAATTCTTTGTCGCCAAAAAATGACTAAACCTGCTAAAATAATTAATAAAAAACCAGGGAATAATTCATTAAATGGCGCTTCATTGAAAAATAACCATCCTAGGGCAAATGAAAAAATAATCCCAAAATATTGAAAAGGCCCTAAATTTATGTGATTTGTCATTCTGTATGAAATATTAATTAAATAAACACCAACAACACCAAAAATGGACATTAAAAATATTAGATAGAAATCAGAGTATTTTGAAATAATTACAAAATTTGATGATACAAAGAGGATAGCAAGAGTTATTAATGTAGCACTTAATTGTGTATAATATTGTATCAAAATTGTGGGGACATTTTTAGGATAAAGCTTAACTAATACTAAATTTATACCATACCCAAATGATGCTCCAAGAGGAAGAAATGCATAATAACTCAAGAAATCATTGCCAGGTTTCATTATTAGCAAAACTCCTGAAAAACCAATCATGAGTGCTAAAACTTTCCAAAATCCTACTTTAGTACCTAAAATAGGAATAGATAGTAAAGCTACTACAAAGGGTGTTGTTTGTTGGAGAGTTGTAGCAGTAGCAAAGTTGAGAAAAAGTAAAGAAATAAAAAAACATAACTGTGCAAAAGCTAAGAAGCCACCTCTTAAAATAGCCAACCATATAAGAGGTATTTTAGGAAAGAAGTTATAATTCTTTATTTCACCAGAAAAAAACATAAAAATTATAATTGGTAAAATTCCGAAGAAGTTTCTAAAAAAAGAAAGTTGAATTGAAGGATAATTAGTTCCAATAAATTTTATTACAATTCCCATCAATTGAATAAAAAATATCCCACCTAAAAAACAAAACAAACCTAAAAGAAAATTTTTAGCCATATATTTAAACATCTATATTTCAAGTTATAATAATAAATTCAAC
>CACMFN010000042.1 GCA_902612965.1 uncultured SAR116 cluster alpha proteobacterium
AATAATTATTAATTCTATTTCTGATATAAGTGCCTATATTTTTGGAAGTTTTTTTAAAGGGCCAAAAATTTGCCCCAAAATTAGCCCAAATAAAACTTTTTCTGGCTCATTGTCTGCAGTTTTTTGTTCAATTATAATATCTGTTTATTTGCAGTTTAGTGGTGTTGTTTACATTGACATTATTTTGGGTTTTTTAATATCAATTTTTGGACAATTAGGTGATCTGTTAGAATCTATGTTTAAACGGAAACAGGGGTTTAAAGACAGTGGTCAATTTATACCTGGTCATGGTGGTTTTCTTGATCGATGTGATAGTTTATTATTGAGTACTATTTTTATTTTTATACCATTTTACTTTAATTTTATTTAATAAATATGAAAAAGAAAATAATAGTTTTGGGGGCAACTGGCTCTATAGGTCAATCAACATTAGATATCATTGAGAAGTGCAATGACAAATTTCAAGTTGTAGGTGTTTCTGCAAATTCAAATAAAAAAAAATTATCTGAAATTTGTAAAAAATTTGGACCAAATAATGTACTTTTTTCTGATAAGAATGTCCAAAATAATTTACAGAAATCAGAATTTAATGGAGATACAAAATTTTTTTTTGGTAATGATCTTTACCAAGAATTTTTTGATATTGATTTTGACCTTGTTGTAAATGGTATTTCTGGTTTTGCTGGTATTAAGCCAACTTTTGTAGTCATTGAAAAGGGAAAAGATATTGCAATAGCAAATAAAGAAACCATAGTATCTGGTGGAAAACTGATTATTGAGAAATCAAAATTATCAGGTTCAAAAATTATACCTATTGACTCAGAGCATAATGCACTTTTCCAATTAATGAAAAATTATGAGTTGCATGAAATAGATAAAATTACACTTACAGCATCTGGTGGTCCCTTTAGAAGAGACTCTTATAAGAAATTATCTAAAAGAAAATATTCTGAAGCACTTAATCATCCAACTTGGAATATGGGTACAAAAAATACTATTGATAGTGCATCATTAATGAATAAAGGATTAGAAGTTATAGAAGCATCAATTTTATTTTCTCTACCATCAAATAAAATAAGTGTTCTAGTCCATCCTGAGTCTATTATCCATGGCATCGTACATTTAATTGATGGTGGAATTATATCTTATATGTCACAGCCAGATATGAGGGTGCCAATTTATAATGCAATGAATTTTCCTTATACCTTTAAACATTTTTTACCAAGTTATGAATTTAGTAATTTAAGCTTTCATAATTTAAACGAAAATATTTTCCCATCTATAAAAATTGCCAGATTCGCTTTAGAAAAAGGGTTTATAGCAACTAACTTCTTTAATGCAGCGAACGAAATTGCAGTTGAGAGTTTTATAAAAGATGAAATCAATTTTACGGCTATTTTTTCAATTGTTGAAAATGTTACAAAATTATCAGAGCCTGGAGACCCCAAAAGTATTGAAGATGTTTTTGAATATGATAAATTAGCACGTAAACATGCTCATAATGAAGTCTTAAAATTCTCAAATGATAGATAATCTCACATTTTTTCAATCACTTTTAGCCTTTTTAATAATTTTAACTCCTATCGTTTTTATTCATGAACTAGGGCACTTTATTTTTGCAAGATTATTTGGTGTTGAAGTAGAAAAATTTTCTATTGGATTTGGTCCAGTATTATTTTTTTTCCATGATAAAAATAAAACAAAATGGCAAATAGCAGCTATACCAATAGGTGGTTTTGTCAAAATGAAAGGAGAGCTGAGTGTAGCCGGAACTGATCCAAATAATTGTGAAATTGGTTCTTTTCAATTAGCAAATCCATTTCAAAGGCTTTTAATTGTTTTTGGGGGACCACTTTTTAACTTTTTGTTAACCATAATATTAATAGCAGGTATCTATTTATTTTTTGGTAAAGTTGAAATCTCAAATACCCTTAATGGCGTTGTAGAAGGTTCACCCGCTGATAATGCGGGCATTATTGCAGATGATAAAATTATTTCAATAAATGGAATAAAAGTAAAAAATTTTGAAGAGATTAGGCAGATCATTTTTGAGAGTCCAAATAAATTTTTGGAGTTAGAAATATCAAGAAAAGATAAATCTTTTTTTGTAAATTTAAAACCTGAGGCTGAATGGTCACAAGACTTAAAAATTTTTGTTGGAAAGCTAGGAATAATTTCAAATAAAGGTGTATTAAAAAAATTCGGTTTGTCTGAATCAATTTATAATAGTTTTTTAGATACAATTTTTATTACTCAATCCATGATAAGAGGTATAATTAAATTATTTTCTGGAAATGCTCAGAAAGGTGAAATTGGTGGCCCTGTTAGAATTGCTGAGTTATCAGGTCAAGCACTAGTATCTGGATTTATACCATTGATTTTTTTTGGGGCTCTTATTTCTTTGAATCTTGCTTTAGTCAACCTCTTGCCAATCCCTGCTTTAGACGGTGGACATATAGTTTTATATATAATTGAAATTATTTTAGGTAAGCCATTGCCAATTCATGTCCAAAATATATTGATGAGGGGAGGAGTGAGTATTCTTTTAGCTCTTATGATATTAATAACAATTTATGATGTGGCACGCTTTTTTTGACATTTTATCTAATTAAGAACTATAATTAGAATAGGATATTAAAATGCTTAATTTAAAATTTATATTAAAATTAATATTTTTTTCTTTTGTTTTAATACACTCTAATTTCTGTGTCTCTTACGCTGAACAAAAAGTTTCAAAAATATTAGTTGAAGGGAATCAAAGAGTTGATGATGATACTATTCTGTCTTTCATTACTTTATCAGAGGGTTCCAGTTATGTTGATAACGATGTAAATATAATCTTGAAGGATTTATATAAAACTGGTTTTTTTTCTAATGTTCAGGTCTCAAACAAAGACGGTGTTTTTGTTATTTTGGTTGAGGAAAATTCTATACTAAATCTTATAGGATTTGAGGGTAATAAAAGATTTGATGATGAAATTCTGAATGAAATAATAAGCTTAAAAAAGAACCAAATATATTCAAAAAATATTGTTTCAGAAGCAATTACTAAGCTAATTGATTTATACAAAACTCAAGGTAGGTTAGCTGCATCAATTGTACCTAAAATTGTAGAGCTAGATGGTAAACGTGTTGATCTTGTTTTTGAAATTGATGAGGGACCACTTTATACAGTAAAAAATATTAGTTTTGTGGGTAATAAAATATTTTCAGACAGAAGGTTAAAAGAGATAATTTCCACAAAGCAAACAGCTTGGTGGAGATTTATAACTTCATCAGATAATTATAATCCTGAGCGACTTAAGATTGATGCTTCTAAGTTAAGAGATTTTTATTTTACTAGGGGGTATATTAATTTTAAAATATTAAAAAAACAGGGAGATTTACTCCCTGATAAAAATGGATTTTCTATTTTATTTGTATTAAGCGAAGGTAAAAGATACCAAATTGCTTCAATTGATATAGAAACATCTTTGACTGATTTGCCAAATATTGACTTTAGGAGTCTTATACCCGTCAATGATGGTGAGTGGTATAATGTAAGAAGGCTTGAAAAGGGAATATCAAATATAAATAATACACTTGCGGATTTAGGTTTTGCATTTTCTGAGATTAGACCCTCGTTTGAAATAAATGATGACGATTCAACAATAAAATTAACTTTGAATATCAATGAAGGTACCAAAAATTTTATTGAATATATAAATATTACTGGAAATAACAGAACATTAGACAGTGTGATTAGAAGAGAAATTCAATTAGTTGAGGGAGATCCATTTAATAGACTTAAAATACAAAGATCAGAGAGAAATATCAGAAATTTAGGATTTTTTAAAAAAGTTGATGTAAAAGCAGAACCTGGTTCAAAACCTAACTTAGCAAATCTAAATATAGATGTTGAAGAACAAGCCACAGGGGATGTCTCTCTTGGGATTTCTTACTCAACTTTTGACGAATTTAGTACTTCATTTGGGATATCAGAAAAAAACTTTTTGGGAAGAGGGCAAAGAGCTAAATTTAGTTTGTCTTTATCTGATAAAAGACAAAATTTTTCGGCTGGTTTAACACAACCTTATCTTTTTAATAGAAATTTAACTGGTAGCTTCGATGTTTTCAATAATACTTATACTGACAGCTCAGCTGATCAAAGAACAAAATCATTGGGTTTTAGTTCTAGTGCAGGGTTTACTTCTGCTAATGATTATTCACATAATATTAGTTATACACTTCAAAATGTTGAAACTGAAATTCTTGATAGTCAAGAAAACAAAATTTCTTCCGATGGAGGAAAACTACTGTCATCTCTAGGATACAGAATATCTAGAGATACTAGGGATAATAGGTTTAATCCAACTAGTGGCTATTATTATGGATTATCAGAACAATTTGCTGGCTTGGGTGGTGATGTAAATTACTTAAGTTCAGTATTAAAAGGAAGTTATTATTACAAATATGATTATGTAGATTTAATTGTTGGTATTGGAGCTGAATATGGAAACATTGAGGGTTTAGGAGAGAATATATCAAAATCTAATAGGTTTTTTCTTGGAGGTCGCAAAATTAGAGGATTTGACTCTTCCGGTGTTGGACCAAGGGTAAGTGCAAATTCTTCTGCTTCAGCAGTTGGGGGAAATAACTATTATACTGGAAGAGTTTCAATTAGATCTGGGATAGGCATACCTAGTGAAACTGCTCTCCAATGGACAGTTTTTACAGACTTTGGTACTTTATGGGGTGTCGATGATACTATTGACAATTATGCAGTTAGTACTGATCAACAAGAATTAAGGATGTCTTTTGGATATGGTTTTCAATGGGAGACACCTATAGGCCCTCTAAGTTTTACATGGGCTGATGCAATAAAAAAGGAATCTTATGACCAACTTCAAAAATTTGAATTTCGGTTAGGGTCATATTTTTAGAATAATGAGATTATTAATAATAATCTGTATTTTTTTTTACCCAGTAAACTCATTTTCTAATAACCAAGATTTTGGATACGTTGATCTAAAATATATTTTAAAAAACTCTCTTCCTTCAAAAAACTTGCAAATTGAAATGGATAAAGGAAGAAATCTATTTCAAAAATCTATAAATCAAGAAGAAAATGCATTAAGACAAGCTGAGAAAGAAATAAATGAAAAAAGAGATACTATAAGTGGAGAAGATTTTCAATTATTAGTAAAAGATTTTGAGGTTAAAGTTGCATCAATCCAAAAGCTAGTCCAGAAAAGTAGACAGCAGCTCGAAACAAACTTCCAACTTTCACAAAAACTTATTGCTGACACTGTAAATGATTTAGTAATTGAGTTGGCAGAAAAAGAAAAATTACTCATAGTTTTTAAATCTGATAATATCAT
>CACMFN010000043.1 GCA_902612965.1 uncultured SAR116 cluster alpha proteobacterium
AGTACCTTTTTTGGCTTAGTTATAGCGAACCTAACAGATAGAATATGGTGGGGAACAATAGCTAAATCTATAATTTTTATGCCAATGGCCATATCATTTGTTGGGGCAGGTGGGATTTGGAAATTTATATATGATTACAGAGGAGTTGATGATCAACAAATTGGGCTGCTGAATGCTATTGTAGTATCTTTTGGTTTGGAGCCTCAGGCATGGCTTACAATACCTATTTGGAATAATCTTTTTTTAATGGCCATTATGATATGGATACAAACTGGATTGGCTTTAGTGATATTCAGTGCTGCTTTGAGAGGAATTCCAAAGGAAACACTTGAGGCTGCGAGAATTGATGGTGCAAGTGAATTTCGTATTTTTTGGTCAATAATTATACCATTTCTTGAACAAACAATCTTAGTAATTTGGACTATAATTACAATTTTAGTCTTAAAAGTTTTTGACATTATCTATGCTATGACAAATGGACAATGGCAAACAGAGGTTTTGGCAAATCTTATGTATGATTGGATGTTTAGAGGTGGTGGAGACAGTGGTAGAGGTAGTGTACTAGCATTTTGTATTATGATTGGCGTTATTCCAATTCTTGCTTGGAATTTATATAGACATAGAAATGAGCAAAGCACATGAAGATAAAATTTAATATATCGTCAATTCTTGCTCAATTGCTTTTGCTTGCATTTGTAATTGTTTGGATAGCGCCTACATTTGGTCTTTTTATTAGTTCTTTTAGAGACAAAGATAAACTGGCTATTAGTGGCTGGTGGACTTCATTAACTACTGTTCAAGTTAATGAAATTTATAGAACCAAAGGTAAAGAGAGTCAGGTAAAGGAAGATGATTATTTTATCATTCGAGATAATTTTTTCAATGATACTAAAGGCAAAAAAGTAATTAATTTCGGTGTTACATCAAAAAACATTAACGAGTTTATCGTTGGTAATACCGCAATATTAAAAGATAAATCTGAAATTAAGGTCTTTGAAAATGGTGACTATGAGTGGAGGTCAAAAACAGAATTTACAAAAAAGAAAGGAAGAAGAGTATTCGTGACTGCTTCATCTCCTCCCAGTTTTACTTTCGACAATTACAAAGAAGTGTTATTTAAAGAGGGATTAGGTCAGGCATTTTTAAATACAATTGTTGTAGCTTTACCATCAACTTTAATACCATTAACAATATGCTCTTTTTTTGCATATGCTTTGGCTTGGATGAAGTTTTTTGGACGAGATATTTTATTAGCAAGCATAATTGCATCACTTGTTGTACCTCTACAGATGTCTCTTATTCCAATACTTACAATTTATAATGATTTTGGAGCCCTTTTTGGTGTAGCAGCGAAATCCTTTCCTGGTATTTGGATGGCGCATACGGGATTTGGTTTGGCTTCAACAACATTTCTTTTGTGGAACTTTTTAAAATCTTTGCCCAATGAAATGATGGAAGCTGCAAAAGTTGATGGAGCAACACATTACGATGTTTTTACTAAAATAGTTTTACCATTATCAATTCCGGCTTTTGCATCAATTTTCATACTTCAGTTTCTTTGGGTATGGAATGATCTATTAGTTGGACTAGTCTTTTTAGACAAGCACCCGAGTGAAATAATTCTTACTGCTAAGCTCAAAGAATTATTAGGTTCACGAGGTGAAAATTGGGAAATATTAACAACAGGTGCTTTTATATCTATGACTGTACCTTTGTTTATATTCTTTTCTTTACAAAGATATTTTATAAGGGGACTGGTTGCAGGATCGGTGAAAGGATAAATATGAAAAAAATTGTTTTAATTGGCGCGGGAAGTCAAAATTTTGGTTTAGGTGTAATTGGAGATATTTTTAAATCAAAAACTTTAGAAGGTTCACAAATAGTACTCCATGATATTAATGGTGAAAGCCTAAAGCTCACTCATAAAATAGCAGATGATTTTAAAGATAAATTAAATATTAATGTAGTAATTAGTTCCACAACATCCAGACAAGAAGCTTTAAAAAATGCAGATTTTTGCATTATATCTATTGAAGTAGGTCACAGATTTAATTTATGGGACCAAGATTGGAAAATTCCACTTCAATACGGAATTAAACAAGTTTATGGTGAGAATGGTGGCCCGGGCGGATTATTTCATGCTTTAAGAATTATACCTCCTATTTTAGATATTTGTGAAGATATAAGTTCAATATGCCCAGAAGCATTTGTTTTCAATTATTCAAATCCCATGCAAAGAATTTGTCATGCTGTGACAACAAAATTTCCTGAACTAAAATTTATTGGTCTATGTCATGAAATAGCATCAATGGAAAGGCAATTGCCAGATTTAATGAAGACAGATTTTTCAAATATTAATTTTAGGGCTGGTGGGCTTAATCATTTTAGTGTTCTTCTAAATGTTAATTATAAAGATACAGGTGAAGATGGATACCCTATTATAAGAAAAAATTTTGATGATTATTACTCAGGTCTTGTAAATCAACATGAAGGATTTAAATCTAAGCCTGGTGCTGAAAGAGGAGTGTTTAAGAAATTATTTCAAGAATACAAATATTTACCTATAACTACTGATAGCCACTTAGGAGAATACCTTCAATGGGCTTACAGCGTTGCAGATCATGATGCGATTTTAGATTTCTATGATAATTACAAAGTGAAGTGTTTAAATTTTTATAATGATGCTGAACATTATAATCATTTTTTCGATTTAAATAATTCAGAAACTCACGAGAGGGTAATACCCATTATTGAAGCAATTATTGGAGATACTGGCCTAGAAGAATCAGCAGTAAACATTCCAAATAATGAATATATTGATTGTTTGCCCGACAGAATAGTAGTTGAAGTACCTGCAAAAATTAATAATCAAGGTATTCATGGTATTACCCTTGAGAATTATCCAAAGGGATTCGGTAATCTTTTAAATTCTCAAGTTGGTGTTATCCAGTTAACTACAGAAGCAATACTCAGTAAATCCAAACATTTTGCATATTTAGCTTTACTAGCTGACCCAGTAGTTGATAATGCTATTGCAGCGGAAAAACTTTTAGATAATATTATTGAAAAACAAAGTGAATTTTTAGGTTATTTAAATTAAGGTAAAAATATGTCTGAGATTAATATAAAAAAAATAAATAAATATTACGGTAATAACCATATCATTAAAGACGTTTCACTAGATATAAAAAGTCAATCATTTACAGTATTAGTTGGACCAAGCGGATGTGGTAAATCCACAATCCTTAGAATGATCGCAGGTTTAGAAGATATTAATTCAGGTACAATTGCTATTGATGGTACTGTAGTAAATGATCTAGCCCCTAAACAAAGAAACATCGCGATGGTTTTTCAGTCATATGCTTTGTATCCTCATATGACTGTATTCAATAATATGGCTTTTGGCTTAAAATTAGAGAAACGTTCAAAAGATGAGATAGAAGAACGTGTCCATGAAGCTGCTAAAATATTACAAATAGAAGATTACCTTCAGAGAAAACCTAAGCAGTTATCAGGTGGTCAAAGACAACGAGTAGCAATTGGAAGAGCTATAACAAGAAAACCAAAAGTATTTTTATTTGATGAGCCTCTTTCTAACCTTGATGCTGCTCTAAGAGTTCAAATGAGAGTTGAATTAGCAAAACTTCATGATCAACTTGATGCAACTATGATTTATGTAACCCATGACCAAACTGAAGCTATGACAATGGCAGATGAAATTGTTGTATTAGATCAAGGTATAATTTCTCAATCTGGTGGACCGATGGAGCTTTACAATAACCCAAGTAATTTGTTTGTAGGTGGCTTTATAGGCTCTCCAAAAATGAATTTTATAAATACAAAGATTATTAGTAGTAATACTAAAAGCACAAAAGTTGATTTATTTGGGTCGTCAGATATTGTTATACCTAAAACATCGAAAACTTCTAGCTCAGGTGACCAAGTTACACTTGGTGTCAGACCTGAACATTTATTGGTAAATAAAAAATCATCTTCCTCATGGGAGAGTAAAGTTTTTGTTGTGGAAAAACTTGGGTCAGGAACTTTTCTATATCTAGAAAAAGAGGGTGAACCCCTAGTTGTTGAAACTGAAGGTGATTCAAAGATAAAAGTAGGAGATACTGTCAAAGTTGGCTTTGATGCTGATAAATGCCATTTGTTTGATAGTTCAAATAATTCTTTTACTTGATTTTATAGCTTCAATACCAGGAAGTTTTTTACCTTCAAGCCACTCTAAAAATGCACCTCCTGCAGAAGAAACATAAGAAAATTGTTGAGTCACTTTTACTGAATTTAGAGCTGAGACTGTATCACCTCCACCAGCAACTGAAATGCATTTTTTTTGCATAGTATTTTTGCCAGTAAATTTAGCTAGTAAATTCGTTGAATTGTCAAATGGCTTAATTTCAAATGCACCCAGTGGACCATTCCATAAAATAGTTTTACTTGAATTAATTGCCTGTTGGAAAAGTTCAATTGATTTTTGACCAACATCTAAAATCATTTGGTTTGAAGGGCATTCATCATAATTTGATGTATTTGTTTTAATATTTTTTTCTAATTTATTTGCTGTAATAATATCTACTGGTAAAAGGATATTACAATTGTTTTGCTTGCTAAAAGTGAGTATCTCATTTGCCGTATCTTTTAAATTAGGCTCATATAGTGAGTTTCCCATAGGTGCCCCTTTAGCAAAGAGAAATGTATTAGCCATTCCACCACCAATTATAATGCTATCCAATTTTGATACTAAATTTTTTAGGACTGAGATTTTAGTAGATACTTTAGAACCTCCAATAATAGCTAGTGATGGCTTTGATGGATTTTCTAAAGTTCTATTTAAAGCTGAAATCTCTTCACACAACATTGGGCCAAAGTATGATGGTAAAAAGTTTGTAATAGAATGTGTTGATGAATGAGCTCTGTGACAGCAGGAAAATGCATCATTTACATAAATATCCCCAAGACTTGAGAGTTTTTCGGCAAATATTGGATCATCTTCTTCTTCCTCAGGATGAAACCTAATATTTTCACAAAGCAGTATTTGATTATTTTTTAATTTTTTTGAATTTTCAATTGCTAAAGTGGAAATTGGATTACTTGAAAATATAATTTCTTTATTTAAATATTTTTTAAGGGGTTTTAAAAGTATTCTATTTGAAAGTGATAAGTC
>CACMFN010000044.1 GCA_902612965.1 uncultured SAR116 cluster alpha proteobacterium
TTAGAATGATGCTAATGTGTGTTGCTGATATTTTAGAAGAAGAAATTAACAATGACTTGCTTAAAGGATTGTTAGCATTTGATGCTACTTTAGGTATCAACTTGGGTCCAAGATCTCCTACTTCTTATATGGGCCTTTTGTATAGACTAGCAGGTGAATTTAATGGAGCACAAGGTGCTCAAATTTTTCCTGAAGGCGGGATTCCCAAATTAATGGAAACTTTTTATAAATCAAGCACAAGCGCAGGCGTTGAATTTATATTTAAAAATGAAGCTAAAAACCTAATCTTTGAAAACAATAAAGTCACTGGAATAAAGACTCAAAATGGAGAAGAGTTTTTTGCTGATATTGTTTTATCATCTGTAAGCCCCATTAGAACATTTTTTGATTTTATTGGATCTCAAAGATTAGACACTGGCCTTTTAAGAGAAATTAAATCACTTCGATATAAAGGAAATGTCTCTAAATTAAACTTATTATTAAACAAAATACCAAAATCTAGTTTTTTAAGTAATGAACAACTTTCTGCAAGAATTACATATACACCGTCTATTAATCATGTTGAAAAAAACTTTAATCCCTCAAAATATCAACAACTACCCGAAGATCCAAATTTTGAGTTATTATTTCCTAGCATTATTGACGAAACAAATATAAATAATAATGGAATTATAGCATCAATAATCATACAGAATACCCCATACTCACTCAAGGATGGTTGGGACAGTTCAAAAAAACTTCTTTATAATAAAATTATGCTAACCCTGGAAACAATTTTTCCAGATATTAAAAAATCTGTTTTAGCCTCAAAACTTATTTCACCTTTAGATATTGAAACTATCTTTAATGTTCCTGGGGGCCATTGGCATCACAGCGAATTACAGATTGATAGAATGTACTCTTTAAGGCCTGTGTTTAAATACTCAAGTTATAGAACTCCTATTCATGGCCTATATATTTGTGGAGCGGGAACTCATCCTGGTGGCGGTATTAGTGGTAAATCAGGTATAAACGCTGCAAATCAGATAATAAAAGATCAAAAGCAAAACAAGCATTAATATGAAAAAAGAATTGATTAAATCAGAAAGCAGCTTCAATAACCCATTAAAGAAAACTCCTTTCTATGAAAAGTTTTCTAGCCAAATGACCCAAGGTTATTGGTATGACTGGTCTGGTTATAAGGCTGCAAGTATAATACAAGATCAGGAATTAGAGTATTTTGCAATTAGATCTACGACAAGTCTGTTCGATATTTCTCCATTGATTAAGTATAGAATAAAAGGAAAAGATACTGAAAAATTTCTTAATAAATTGACTGTAAGAAATGTTATTCTCCAAAAAAATAATACAGTACAATATACTCTTTGGTGCAATGATGATGGACATGTTCTAGATGATGGAACTTTATTTAAATTTAGTAAGTTTGATTATAGACTATGTTGTCAAGAAAGACATCTGCCCTGGCTATTAGATACTGCTATCGGATTTGACATTGAACTATTTGAAGAAACAGATTTAGTTGCTGGTCTATCTATACAGGGCCCTACTTCTGCATCTGTTTTAAATAATGCAGGCTTTAGTATAATTAATACACTCAAGCCTTTTGATTTTGCAACGATTGAAAAAAATATCCTAATTTCACGAACAGGATTTACCGGTGATTTAGGATACGAAATATTTTTACCAAATCAACTTGCAAATAATTTCTGGGACAAAATTTGGGAAGCTGGAAAATATCTGGGCATAAAAGCCATTGGTTTTAATGCACTTAACATAGCAAGGGTTGAAACAGGATTTATAGTAGCAAACTCAGATTTCATTACGGCAGAACATGCAATAAGAAACAATCGAACGAGAAACCCAGATGAAATTGGATTGTCATGGATGGTAGACATGAGCAAACCCTTTTTTAATGGAAAGGATGCAATAGTAAAAATCAGAAAAAATAATTTAAGTAAATATGTTTTTGCAGCTTTAGAAATAGATGGAAAAGAACCAGCAGATGGAGCTATAATTTATCATGATAAGAAACATGAAGTTGGAATTATAACAGCAGCAACATGGTCGCCTACTGCTAAAAAGAGTATTGCTTTAGCAAGCATGAAGTTACCCTATGGGCAGAAAATAAAATCTAATCTCTGGGTTGAAATTTATGCATTGCGTGAGCTTGAATATTATAAAATGATGAAAAAGGTTTCAATAGTCAAAACTCCCTTTGTAAAGTTAAAAAGACGAACTCTGACACCACCTTTAAAAAATTAATATGAAAAAATTCTTAAAAACAAAAGAAGATTTTTTACAATATAAGTATTTAAATATTCCTCTTAATGTAGATGAGTCTGGTTATACTCGTTATGGTGCTGCAATGTACTTTTATAATAAAGGATTGATTTCAGAAGAAATGTTAGAAAAATATAGAATATGCTGTAAGTTTGACTCTTACGATCCCAAAGATACTTCTTATTAGATTTATTTAATAAAAATTATTTATGACTTAACAGTCAATTCGTAAAAATTCCAATCAGTTTTGGTTGATATTTTATCATATAAAGTTCTAGCCGTATAATTGTCATCTTTTGTTATCCAATTAATATATGGCCAGTTCTTACTTTTACCAATTTGATGGACTTTTTCAATTAATGAGTAACCAATTTTTTTACCTCTATACTCTTGCAGAACGAATAGATCATCTAGAAAACCTACTTCACAAGAATCTAAGGGACTTGGCAAAGATCTAAAATGAGCAAAACCAACAATTTTAGAATCTACATCAGCTAAAATACCCCAAAAAGGGTAATTTTCACTAGTAAGCCATTTCCAAGTTAGATCAAAATTATCTTTAGGTATATCTACTTGATAATACTCTGCATATTTATGATACAACTCAATCCAAACTTCATAATGTTTTTTCTGGATATCACACATTTCTAATTTAGACATCAACGTTTCTCTAAAACAATTTAATTTCACTAACATCTATTTGTGCTTTATGGTCTCTACCATATGCCACAATTCCTATTGTACGAATACTTGATGGTTTAAAATTTTTCCTCATAAAACTGCTGGATTTTTTAAAATCTGAAAACTTTAGCTTTACTTCACTCCAATTTTCAGTTGCTAAAAATTTTTTCCCATAATATTGCCACGGTAAAACAGAGCCACTTGTTCTTATATGCACAAAATAATCTTGATTGTTTCCTCTGACAGTAAGTTTTATTCCATTGGATTCATCTTTCAATTTATATGAAAGTTCTGCACGGAACTGAATAAAGCCACCATTGTTTTCAGTTGTTACATTTCCTGCCATTCTTGCGAATTTTATATTATTTTCAGAAACAAAATTTAATTTTCCATATGATTTTCCACCCATAACCTGATCAGTAAAAAATTGCCATCTGTTTTCAGGACTGTTTTTAAAGTTTTCCATTGTAGTTTCGCCATATAAAGTAAATGGAAAAATTAATATTAAAAAAAATAATAGACTTTTCATATGTTCACCAAACTTATATTACATAATTTATATAACATAATATAGTCACATTTTTGAAAACATGTCGTCATTATTACCAAATATAAATCGAATAAATTAATGAAAGGATCGTTATTATGTTTGCTTTATTATTAGGTATGTCGATATTTGGTGTAGCAATTACAGATATTGGCAACGATAATCCTAAATGGGAGTACGTTGGCGCCCAAGAGTGTATTCCTGGCCATAAAAAAAGTGGTTTTTCTTTTACAATTGGAAAGAAAGTCTTTTTCAAACAAAAAAATATTGATGGTACATTAGGTTCTATTTGCTCATACTAAATTTATGATAATAAAAATATTTAATTATTTTATTCTGGCTATTTTGTTTTTTTTACCACATTCATTTGCCGGCGAAAAGTTTACTGACATCTGCAAACTGGAGAAAAGTACCTTAATAAATCAAAAAACTAAATGTACCTATAAATGTAATAATACAATTAAATTTTTGACGATTAAAAATAACGAAGAATGTTTTACGGATTTGAAATTTATAAATCCAAAGAAAAAACAAATGTCCCTTAAAACTTCAAAATTTTCTTTTGGTTTTAGTTCTTTAAGTGGCGCATCAATTGGAATTAGTTTAGATTTAGAAAAGTAGATTGCCTAAATCATAATAGAGAATAAAATTTTAAAGCTAATTAAATCGAACGTTTTTCTAGCAATAACTTCAATGTTGATGGGAATTATTTTCGTCGATTTTTATGGTGTGATAATAAAATTTATTGGGAACAGTTACTCTTCACCACAATTAGCTTTCTTTAGAAATTTTTTTGCCCTAATTCCAATAATTTTATTACTCATTATTACTAGAGACATTAAAAATATTTTTGCTGGTATATCAAAAAAATTTTTATTTCTTTGTTTTCTTAGGGGAATTAGTTTTGTTCTAATGCAAATTTTTTATTATATTTCAATAATTAATATGAATTTTGCAACTGCTACAACCCTTACATTTTCTTCTCCAATTTTTATTGTAGTTTTATCAATGTTAGTGTTAAAAGAAAAAATTGGTTTATTTAGAGGGTCTGCTATATTTATAGGATTTGGTGGCGTTTTATTTATTATGAACCCCACAAGTGATTTATTTTCCTATATTTCTATTTTACCATTATTAGCAGCATTGTGTTGGGCTATATCAAATATTGTTCTTAAATTTATTGCTGAAGATATTTCTAGTGTTAAGATTAATTTCTATTCAATAAATTTTTCTTATATTGGGTCTTTAATAATTTTACTTTTTTCTTCAGATTTTTCTCCTGTTGAAAATAGTTTCGACTGGTTACTCTTTATTTTAATTGGAATTCTTGGAGGTGTTGCTTCAATTTTATTCAGTTTTGCTTACCGTGTGGTTTCACCAAGTACTCTTGCTCCTTTTGAATACCTTGGAATCCCATCATCTTTTATACTTGGTTGGATATTTTTTTATGAGGCACCAATTGAACAGCTATTTCCTGGCGTTTTGGGTATAGTTGCAGCTGGGTTTATAATTATTTGGAGAGAAAAGAAATTATCTATAGGCAAAATAGTTTCAAATA
>CACMFN010000045.1 GCA_902612965.1 uncultured SAR116 cluster alpha proteobacterium
GAACCAAAAGTATCAGAACCACTAAAAGTTGTGAATGTTGATGAAGTTAAAAAAGCTAAAAAAGGTGGATGGTGGTCTCAGGCAAAATAATGAATAATAAAAAATTACATAATTTAAATGTAAAAAGTTTATTTTTTATAATATCAACTATTCTATTTCTAAATCACGAAGTGGTATACAGTCATGCTTTAGAGGATAAAAACGAAATTGAAAATTTAATTGAGAGTTGGATTGAACAAAATCCTGATAAAATCAGATTCGCTTTGGAAAAGCTCGCCGCTAAGGAAGAAAAAGATAAAATAGAGAAAAACTTTAATTTATTAGCACAAAATTCACTTGACCCCTTTTTTGGTAACCATAGTGCTGATGTTATAATTTATGAATTTTTTGATTATAATTGTGGATACTGTAAGTCTGTTCTACCAACTTTGTTAAATGTCGTGAAGCAAGACAAAAATACGAAACTTATTTTTAAAGAGTTTCCAATCTTGTCAGAAACATCTTTAGAAGCTGCATTATATGCACTTGCTGCACAAAAACAAAATTTATATTTTGAATTCCATACAAGAATAATGGAATACAGAGGTCGATTAAATAATGATGTTTTTATTAAAGTAGCTGAAGATATTGGGTTAGATATAAAAAAGCTTAAAAATGACCTAAATGACAAAAATATCAGAATGGAAATTGAAAAAAATCGTTTGATCGCAAAAGGCTTCAATATAAATGGGACTCCAACTTTAATTATTGGTGATAAAATAATACCAGGGGCAATTAACGAAAAACAATTGAATGAACTTATTAAAGAAGCTAGGGATCTGAATTCTTAGATTAGAGAAGCGCTATGTTAAATAATTCTATTTTAGTAATTTCTGGCCCTAACTTAAATCTTTTAGGCAATAGAGAAGAAAAATATTATGGAAATATTTCATTAGATGAAATCCATGAGAAAATCAAAAAAATAGGAAATTCAAATAATTTTACCATAGAATGTAAGCAATCAAATTCAGAAAGTGAAATAATAGAATTGATACAAAATGCCAAAAATAATTTTAAGGCATTAGTAATTAATGCTGGTGGATACACTCATACCTCTGTCTCAATTAGAGATGCCTTAAAATTATTTGATGAATTAGTAATTGAAATTCACATGTCTAACATCCATTCAAGGGAGGATTTCAGACATAAATCTATGATCTCAGGAGTTAGTAGCGGAATTATAATAGGATTTGGAGATCAGTCATATTATTTGGCTGTAAACGCTGCAATAAATAAAATAAGTGGGGTAAACAATTATGGCTAAAAATGATAATAAGAATTTTTCATTGCCAACAA
Organism: uncultured SAR116 cluster alpha proteobacterium; assembly: GCA_902612965.1. Classification (GTDB taxonomy): domain Bacteria; phylum Pseudomonadota; class Alphaproteobacteria; order Puniceispirillales. Next base: position 1,336 of record CACMFN010000045.1, read on the forward strand.
TAAAAGATTTAGAAATATATTTTGACCTAATCAAAAAGAAAGATATTTCAGAATTAGAAATCGAAACTGATCAAATTAGAATTAAAATAGTGAGTGAAAATAAAAATATAAAATTTTCAACACAACAAACCGCATCAGAAATTATCAATCATAGCCAAAGTGCAGAATTAAATAATCAAAACAACAAAGATACTTTTGAGGTTAAGACTGAAGGAGAAGTAATAAAATCTCCAATGGTTGGCACAGCATATTTATCTCCTGAGCCAAGTGCACCTGAGTTTGTAAAAAAAGGTGATAAAGTTAAAAAAGGAGATACTCTATTAATTGTAGAAGCAATGAAAGTTATGAATAATATTTCTTCTCCAAAAGATGGAGTTATCGAGGAAATTTATATAGAAAATGCTCAACCTGTTGAATATGATCAGCCTTTAGTTGTTATTAAATGAACAATAAAAAATTATTCAAAAAAATTCTTATTGCTAATAGAGGGGATGTTGCACTAAGAATTCTTAGGGCTGCAAAAGACCTCAAAATACCCACTGTGTCGATCCACTCATCTGCTGATAATGATTCAATGCATGTGAAATTAGCTGATGAAAGTGTTTGCATTGGGCCAGCAAAATCATCTGATAGTTATTTGAACATGCAAGCTATAATTTCAGCAGCATTAGTGACAGGTGCTGACGCAATACATCCCGGTGTTGGGTTTTTATCGGAAAATGCTGATTTTGCTGAAATAGTAAATGCTCATGAAATTAACTTTATTGGTCCATCTCCAGAACATATTAGGACAATGGGAGATAAAGTTTCTGCAAAAATTGCTGCTGAAAAAGCAGGTCTGCCTCTCGTGCCAGGGTCTAAAGGCTCAATCTCATCTTTGAAAAAAGCTGAAGAAGAAGCACTAAAAATAGGCTTTCCAGTTATAATTAAAGCTGCTGCTGGGGGTGGCGGAAGAGGTATGAAGGTTGCAAACTCCATGGAAAATCTTTCTGAAGCTTTTAGCTCAGCAAGAAGTGAAGCAAAGGCTGCATTTGGAAATGACACAGTATATTTGGAAAAATATTTAAAAAACCCAAGGCATATAGAAGTTCAAGTGTTTGCCGACTCTCATGGTAATGTAGTTCACCTAGGAGAGCGTGAGTGTTCAATTCAAAGAAGACATCAAAAATTGTTAGAGGAGTGCCCTTCACCTATTTTGTCTCAAAGTGAAAGAGAAAAGATTGGTAAACTTTCAGCAAATGCTGCAAAAAATTTAGGCTACTTAGGACTTGGAACAATTGAATACTTATATGAGAATAACGAATTCTTTTTTATTGAAATGAATACTCGTTTACAAGTTGAACATCCCATCACTGAAATGGTGACTGGTTTAGATCTAGTGTGTGAACAGATTAAGATTGCAAGTGGCCAAGAATTAAGTTTTAAACAGAATGATATTGTGTTTAATGGACACGCTATTGAGTTTAGAATTAACGCCGAAAACCCAAATAACTTTTTACCTTCTCCCGGAAAAATAAAAACTTTCCATCCGCCAGGAGGCCCTGGTGTAAGAGTTGATTCTATAGTCTATCAAGGATACCAAATACCCCCATATTATGATAGCCTAATATCTAAACTTATAGTATTCGGTAGTGATAGGGAAAACTGCCTTTCAAGATCTGAAAGAGCACTTGACGAATTTATTATTGAACCAATTGATACATCAATTGAATTACATAAGAAGCTATTGAGAAATAAAGATATTATAAATGGGGCTTACTCAATTAAATGGTTAGAAGAAATTTTTTTACCAACCCTGAATAAAACTTATGGATAAAATATCAAAGCTTGTAATTGAGGGGTACTATAATGGTGTTTTCCCAATGTCAAATAGCAGAAATGACAATAGTTTTTTTTTGTTAATCCGGAAAAACGAGCTATAATTCCGCTTTCTAAAGCTCATATCTCAAGAAGCCTGAGAAGAACTATAATTAAAAAAAACTTCGAAATTAAATCAAATAAAGATTTTAATCAAGTTATACTTTCGTGTGCTGATCCAAAATTTGGTAGACAAGATACATGGATTAATAACTCAATCAAAGAGGTATTTAATACTCTTCATGAAAGCGGCTATGCACACTCTGTTGAAATGTATATAAATAAATCCCTTGTTGGTGGTATATATGGTGTTTCAATAGGAAGTGTATTTTTTGCAGAGTCGATGTTTTCAGCAGTAAAAAATGCATCAAAAATAGTTTTAATTTTCCTGCTAGCAAAACTAAATGCTTCAAAATTTAAGTTATTTGATGTTCAGTTTATGACACCACACCTTGCGTCTATGGGAGCCATAGAAATAAGTAAAAATAAATTTTCTCAATTACTTAATTTACATGTAAAAGAAAAAAATCATTTTCCGTTTATCAATTCCTCTAAAATTGAAGATTGGAATATTTTGTTAAATTATTTGCAAGAAACCAAAGAGATATCATAGATAGGATGCTCAAGTGCGCTAATTGCTGGGCTGGATGAAAACATCCATCCACTAAATACTAGGTTTTGATTATCTTCACTTTGATTAAGCAAATCAAAAATCTCTATATATGCTGCTGATTCAGGCAGATAGTCTGGCGGTCTATTTTGACAACTTTTTAAAATTATAATCAGTGAACCCAAATTTTCTTCCTCATTCAAATTGATTTCTAACTTCTTTGTTCTTGCAGTAATTTTATCAAGCGCATTAAATTCCGCAGATTTATTATCTAGCCATTCAGAATTTGAATCTCGATAAAAAAATAGAGCTAAAGAAAAAGATATAATAAAATTAAATTTTCTAATCAATTTTATCGTTACTAATTAGTTGCAGAAAAAACAGCCTGTCCCAAAAGGTCTGTAATGCTAACTGGGTCACGTGTATTATATATAGTTTCCTCATCTTTTAACATAATATCAGATGCACCTGGAATGATTTCTACATACTGTCCACCTAGTAGAGATGCAGAAGAAATCTTAGCAATAGAATCATCTGGAATCGAGATACTTTCTTCTAAATTTAGCTCAACTATTGCAAGAAAAGATTGTTTATCAAGTTTATTCGATGATACTTCCCCTACCTTTATACCTGCTATTACTACGTCATCACCTACTTTTAACCCACCAATATGCCCAAATTCAGCGTTTATGTATTGACCTTTTTTTTGAATGCCTGTTGACGAAACTGTAAAAAAAACAAAAGATAATGCTAGTACTATTACGATAGTACCTACAACAATTTCTAAAATATTTTCTTTCATATTTTTTTATCCACTATGTTGGTGTCCATGGCTTGTATTCATCATTTTCTTTATTTCTACCAAAATTCTCACTCATATTTTTTGGAGAATATGCATATTTAGTTCCGGTGAGATTAGGCAAATGTTTTTTTTGCCATTCATGCTTTTTTTCATTATCAGACGGAAATTTTTC
>CACMFN010000046.1 GCA_902612965.1 uncultured SAR116 cluster alpha proteobacterium
AATAACTTGGGCCACGAGAAGAGACACTCTTACGAGTACTATTACTGTACTTATAATGGTAGTTATAGCTTCTCTTTTCTTTTTTGCAGCTGATTCTATCATTTCTTTTTTAATTCAGTGGCTTTTTGGTATTTTTAGTTTTTAGATTTAGTAGGTGTTTATATGGCAATGCGCTGGTATGTCGTGCATGTTTATTCTGGTTCTGAAAAAAGAATGGCAGAAGCTATTAATGATCAGATTGTTAGAAAAGGTATGCAAGACTATTTTGCAGAAGTTTTAGTGCCTACCGAAGAAGTGGTTGAAGTTAGAAGGGGTGTTCGAGTAAATTCTGAAAGAAAGTTTTTCCCAGGATACATATTAATTAATATGGAACTTACGGATGAATCGTGGCAACTTGTTAAAAGTCAGTCTAGAGTTACTGGCATACTAGGTGGAAAAGGTAAACCCGTTCCTATAACAGATAAGGAAGCTAAACAACTTATTAATCAAATAAGCGAAGGCATTGAGAGGCCAAGAGCTTCCATAATATATGAAGTCGGAGAGCAGGTAAGGGTATGTGACGGTCCATTTGCATCATTTAATGGTCTTGTTGAAGATGTTGATGAAGATAAAGCAAGGTTAAAAGTCGCTGTTTCAATTTTTGGAAGATCAACGCCTGTTGATCTTGATTACAGTCAAGTTGAAAAAGTTTAATTAAAATGAAAATTAATAAAGGTCTTAAATTATAATGGCAAAGAATATTGAAGGTTATATTAAGTTGCAAATTCCTGCTGGGCAAGCTAACCCATCTCCACCAGTTGGTCCTGCTTTAGGTCAGAGAGGTCTAAATATAATGGAATTTTGTAAAGCGTTTAATGCTGCTACTGACTCTATGGAAAAGGGCATGCCAATTCCAGTTGAAATAACTGCTTACAGTGATAAATCATTTACATTTGTTACAAAAACTCCCCCAGCAAGTTATTTTTTAAAAAAAGCTGCAAAATTACAAAAAGGTGGTCAAACTCCGGGCAGAAGTACTATCGGTCAGGTAACTGTAGCCCAGTGTAAAGAAATTGCAGAAGCGAAACAAAAAGATTTAAATGCTGTTGATATAGATGGAGCGATAGAAATGATTAAGGGATCTGCTAGATCAATGGGTTTAGAGGTTGTGGAGTAACAAATATATGGGAATAAGTAAAAGATTAAAAAGTTGTTACGAAAGTTTTGATAGCCAAAATTTATTTTCTGTAGAGGATGCCGTCAAAATAGTAAAAACAAATGCTAAAGCTAAATTCGATGAAACAATAGATATTTCTATGAATTTAGGTGTGGATCCACGTCAATCCGATCAAATGGTGAGAGGTATGGTTTCATTACCTTCAGGCACTGGCAAGGATGTCAAAGTTGCAGTATTTGCAAAAGGCGATAAACATAAAGAAGCTACTGAAGCTGGTGCTGATTTTGTTGGTGATGACGATTTAGCCGAAAAAATTACATCTGGTAGCATTGAATTCGATAGAGTAATTGCAACTCCTGATTTAATGGGCGTTGTTGGAAAATTGGGAAAGGTTCTTGGTCCAAGAGGGTTAATGCCTAATCCCAAACTTGGTACTGTAACAATGGATGTTTCGCAAGCAGTAAAATCTGCTAAATCTGGAGAAGTTCAATTTCGTGTTGAAAAATCAGGTATTGTACATGCTGGAATTGGTAAATCAAGTTTCGATGAAAAATCAATAATTGAAAATGTTAAAGCTTTCATAAAAGCAGTAAGTGTAGCTAAACCATCAGGTTCTAAAGGTATTTACATGAAAAAGATTACTTTAAGTTCTTCAATGGGGCCAGGTGTTAAGATTGATACAATGGGGGTGTTTTGATTAGAAATTCTAAATCAAATTTTGATTTAGTAGGAGCGAAAGCTCTGACCTGTCCAAGACAGTAGGTGAGGCAACTCTTAATTTCCTGCTTAGATAGGGTTAAGGTTATATCTTAAACCCTGGGCATAAAATAAAATGGTTTGTTTATACAAACTTTAAACCTGGGGTAAGCCCCATAATAAAATGGAGATGATCTGTGAATAGAGAAGAAAAAGCAGAACTGATCAAAAAACTGAATTCAACTTTTAATAACGCTGGTGTTGTTGTTGTTACACATCAATCGGGTTTAACAGTTGAAGAAAGTACTGATTTGCGAGTGAAAATGAGGGAAGTTGGTGCAAGATATCAAGTTGCTAAGAATAGAATAGTAAAATTAGCACTTAAGGATACTAAATATGAAAATATTATAGATCTTTTTTCTGGACCAACTGCAATTGCTGTGTCTGAAGATCCGGTAAGTGCTCCAAAAACCATATTTAAATTTGCAAAAGAAAATGACAAACTGTCCATTATTGGTGGGGGTCTTGATGGTAAAACTTTAAGTGTTGATGAAGTAAAACAATTAGCTTCATTGCCATCATTAGACGAACTAAGGGGCAAGCTTGTTGGATTAATTAAATCGCCTTCTCAAAAGTTAGCAAGTGTAGCTGTTGCGCCAGCTAATAAGCTTGTTAATGTTTTGCATGCTAAGGCTAATCAATAAATTTAAGGAGTAAAAAAATGGCTAATATTGAGAAAATTGTAGACGAGCTATCAAACTTGACAGTTATGGAAGCTGCTGAATTATCTAAAGCGCTTGAAGAAAAATGGGGTGTTTCAGCTACAGCAGCAGTAGCTGTGGCTGCTCCAGGTGCAACAGCCTCTGATGCAGGCGGAGATGCCGCGGCTGAAAAGAGTGAATTTGATGTTATTTTAACAGCTGCAGGCGATAAAAAGATTAATGTTATTAAGGAGGTTAGAACTATTACTGGTCTTGGTCTAAAGGAAGCTAAAGATCTAGTTGAAGCTGCTCCAAAGCCTGTCAAAGAGGGTGCGTCAAAAGATGAAGCTGAAGAAATAAAGAAAAAACTTGAAGAAGCTGGAGCTTCTGTCGAAGTAAAATAAAAATACTTTGTATCAGCCTCATGAATTTTTGAGGCTGATCAATTGTCTTGCAAAATAAAAAAATTATTTTGTTAAATTATAAGTCTTAAAAGAAAGTTATAATTATGTCTTCAAGTTTGAAATCATTTACTACCAAAAGGAAAATAAGAAGAAGTTTTAGTAAAATAAAAAAAATAATTGATATGCCTAACTTAATAGAAGTTCAAAGGCAGTCATATAAATCATTTCTTCAAATGTTTACTGAACCATCAGAGAGAAAAGACGTTGGATTAGAGGCTGTATTTAGGTCAGTTTTCCCAATTAATGATTTTGCAGGCAGAGCAAATCTAAATTATGTTTCATATAGTTTAGAAAAGCCTAAATATGATGTTGAGGAGTGTCAACAAAGAGGTCTTACATATGCTTCAGCTTTACGTATTACTTTGCGACTTGAAGTTTGGGATATAGATGAAACAACTGAAGCAAAGACACTTCGCGATATAAAAGAACAAGACGTTTATATGGGCGACATACCATTAATGACAAAAAATGGGACTTTCGTTGTTAATGGAACTGAAAGAGTTATTGTTTCTCAAATGCATAGATCACCAGGAGTGTTTTTTGATCATGACAGGGGGAAAACACATGCTTCAGGTAAGTTTCTCTTTGCCGCCAGAGTTATTCCTTACCGAGGTTCTTGGTTAGATTTCGAATTTGATACAAAAGATATTCTGAACGTTAGAATTGATAGAAGAAGAAAATTGCCTGCAACAACGCTTTTGATGGCTTTGTTAAATTCTGAGAGTGAAAATTACTTAAACAGTGCTGATGTTGATATTTATTTAGAAGATAGAAGTAAAATTTCAGGATTTTCACCAGAAGATATTCTCAATCATTTTTATAACAAAGATATATATATAAAAGATAAATCTGGATGGAAAACATCTTTTAACCCTGAAAGAATGCGACCATCTAAACTTTCAAGAGATTTAGTTGATGCTGATACAAATAAAGTTTTACTAAAAGCTGGTGAAAGATTGTCTCCGCGATCTCTAAAAAAACTTTCAGAAAGTGGTTTAAAATTTATTCGTGTTCTAGAAGAAGAGCTTTTAGACAAATTTATTGCAACAGATATGATCAATCTAAAAACTGGTGAGGTATTAATTGAGGCTGGAGATCAAATCAATGAAGAAAATCTTTCTCTTATCAAGTCTGAAAATTATAACGAAATTGAAATCCTTTTTATTGATAATGTCCATGTTGGGCCTTGGATTAGAAACACATTATCAGTAGATAAAAATTCTAATAGGGATGAAGCTCTTATTGATATATATAGGGTAATGAGGCCTGGAGAGCCACCTACAATTGAAGCTGCTGAAACTTTATTTAAGGGTCTATTTTTTGACTCCGACAGATACGATCTTTCAAGTGTAGGTAGAGTAAAAATAAATAATAGGCTCAATTTAAAAACCAGTGATGAGATTAGAATACTCCAAAGAGAAGATATTTTTGAAATCGTAAAAGTTCTCGTGGGACTTAAAGATGGAAGAGGGGAAATTGATG
>CACMFN010000047.1 GCA_902612965.1 uncultured SAR116 cluster alpha proteobacterium
CTAAAAGCAGAAATATTTGCACTTGAAAAACTAACTACTTTAGATAAAAAAAATGAAGATCTTAAAATAAGTTTAGCAAAAAAGTTAACTGATCAAGCATTTGGTATTGTGACAGCAAAAGCAAGAATTTTAATTAGTGAAGTATTAGAAGAAAACCCTTATCAAATTGATGCTCTTTATCTTGCAGGACTAACTGCATTTCAAAATAGTAGAAATGATATAGCAAAGAAAGTTTGGAGTACCGTTTTTGAAATAAATCCTGAAACAAAGTATAAAAATTCTATAAATGAAAATTTATTGAAAATGAAATAGACTAGAGGTTTCTATTTCTCTTTCTTCTCCTTGTTTTGTTTTGATTTTCTATTTCACCAAGATCTAAAGATACTGGCAATTTAATTTGTGAAGAAAGTATAGGATATGGGTTTGTTTTATGGGGGAATGCCATAGCCTCAACAAAATGATCTTGGAATTTTGGTTCAACCGCAGTTTCGATTTTCTCAATTTTTTTAACTAGAGTTTCAATCTCTTTTCTTTTTTCCCTTGATAAAAGTGCTAATCTTGCACCAGCTCCAGCAGAATTCCCAACTGATTTTACAGAAGCAAAATTACAATCTGGAACCATACCTAATATCATTGCATATTTTGGCTCTATATGGCTACCAAATGCCCCTGCAAGCAAAACTTTATCAACTTGTTGAATATTCATTTTATCCATTAAAAGTTTAAAGCCAGCATGCAATGCAGCTTTAGCTAGTTGAATAGCTCTGACATCGTTTTGTGTAATAATTACCTTTTCAGATAGCCTATAACTATATGTTCTTCCATTCTTTTCTATTCTTTTACTTTTAGAGTTTAAACTACCGTTGATAATACCATCACTTGATAAAATACCAGTAATATACATTTCCCCTAAAACCTCTATTATTCCCGAACCACATATACCTGTAATTTCTAGATTAGAATATTTACCTTTCAGACTTTCATTATCAACCCAACCCTCAGTACCAATCACTGCATAACAAGGTTCTAAAGTATCTTTATCTATCCTTACTCTCTCTATCGCACCTGGAGCAGCCCTTTGACCACATGTTATTTGTGCTCCCTCAAAAGCAGGCCCAGTTGGTGATGAGGCAGCTAATGTTCTTTTAGAGTTACCTAAAATGATTTCTGCATTTGTACCAACATCAATTATCAATGAGTAAAAATCATTTTTATATGGTTCCTCAGCTAAAGTAGCTGCAGCTGCATCTGCACCAACATGCCCTGCAATACAAGGCAATCCATATAATCTTGTTCCAGAATTTAAATTGATATTAATTTCTTTAGATAGACATTCGAAAGAACTGTCTGTTGTTAACGCAAAAGGAGCACCACCAAGTTCTGTTGGATTAATTCCAAGTAAGAGATGATGCATCACAGGATTTCCAACAAAAGCAATCTCAAGGATGTCTTTGTAGTCAATAGAAGCATCTTTAGCTGCATTTTTTATTAAATGCTCTACTCCATCTTGAACAATCTTAGATAGTTCAAGCTCCCCACCTTCATTCATCATAACATATGAAACCCTACTCATTAGATCTTCACCAAATCTTATTTGAGGATTCATCCCACCAGAGGATGATATTGTTGTTCCTGAATGCAAGTCTACGAGATGAACTGAAATTGTTGTTGAGCCAACATCTACTGCAGCTCCATAAACTTTTTCTTTTAAACCTGGCCAAATTGAAATAATTCTATTTCCACCTCTGACCGCTACAGTAACTTTCCAATTGCCTTCTCGAAGTACTTTTTGAATAATTTGGTGAACATTCAAATCAGCTGTAATATTTTCATTTTTTTTAAAACCCCATTGTAATTTTAAAGCTTCATCAATTCTTTCAAAATCACCTGATGGGACATGCATATCAGGTTCACTTACTTCTAAATAATATAAATTTACAACTGGATCGATTGTAACATCTCTATCATCTAAAGCCTTTCTTACAACTTGCCGGTGAACTTGACTTTCCGGGGGCACATCAATAACGACATCATTTAAGATTTTTGCTTGGCATGATAATCTTCTAGAAGAACTTAATTTTCTTTTATTTGCATACCTTTGTTCAGTCTCATTGCGCTCAGTTAAATTCTCAAGCTTACTTGAGATACCAAATTTAGCAAACTCACCTTGTGAGACTTCAATTTGGCAACGTCCACACATCGCTCTTCCACCACAAACTGAATCAATATCTACCCCATAATTTCTTGCAATTTCAAGAACAGTTTTATTTTTGTCAACTAACCCCTGCTTTCCTGAGGGAGAGAAAAAAACCTTTACTTTTTTATCATGATCCTTGTGATTAAGTTTCTGATCTTTCATATATTTGTTTTTTATCTTCTGCGTCTTCTAGGTCTTGTTCTGTTATGCGATCCTTCATTTTCAGGTTGTGGTTCTCTAAAAGTATTAATCCACCTTCTACACTCAGGATCAACCCCCATCATAACATCAGCACCTTTAATAGCTGTAACTTCTTCACTATGTAACGGGTTCATAATAGCCGATGTCATCCCAGCACACATTGCCATTGAAAGAAAAGCTGAATTTAATCCATGTCTGTTTGGCAGACCAAATGAAATGTTTGAGGCACCACAGGTAGTATTAACCTTTAATTCATTCCTTAGTCTTTGTATTAACTGAAACACGCCTATACCAGCCGAGTTAATTGCTCCAACAGGCATCACAAGAGGATCGACAACTACATCCTCCCTTTTAATCCCATAGTCTTCAGCTCTTTCAACTATCTTTTTGGCAACTTCATATCTCACATTTGGATCCTCTGAAATACCAGTTTCATCATTAGAAATAGCAACTACAGCGGCATCATATTTTTTAACTAATGGTAGTACAACCTCAAGTCTTTCTTCCTCACCAGTTACAGAATTTACTAGTGGCCTTCCTTTATACACAGCTAAGCCTGCCTCTAAGGCTTCAACTATTGAGCTATCTATTGAAATAGGCACATCCACAACTTCTTGAACCAATTGTATACTTTTTGCTAAAATTCCAGGTTCATCAGCTAATGGAATACCGGCGTTTACATCTAGCATATGTGCACCAGCTTTTACTTGAGCTTCAGCATCAGAAATAACTCTTGAATAATCTCCCTTTTTCATCTCTTCTGCCATAAGTTTACGGCCTGTAGGGTTTATTCTTTCACCAATTATACAAAAAGGTTGATCAAAGCCAATAATAACTTCTTTTCTATCTGATGAAACTACAGTTTTTGACATAAATTACCTCTAAAATACTAACTTTCGTGAATAGAAAAACCACCATTTGAATTCAAGGTAAAATTACCTCTTTCTAGAGCTTTTGCCCATTCAGCAGTTTTTTTAAAGCCCCCAAACGGATAAAAGTGTAAATTGTCTATTAAACAATTTCTATTATTGTGAATACCTTTTGAAAGATCGAAAATGAATTTGTCTGGTGCTTGCACAAAAAATAGTTTGGAAATATTTTTTGCTTGTTTTGCAATTATTCTCATTGAAGCACCAACACCAGATGATTGTGCAAACTGAAAAAGTGTCTTAATCGTTGCGGGGCCAGGAATACCAACTCTAATAGGGACATTTATGCCATTTTCTCTGACAAATTTTTCCCATGATAATACAATTTCAGCATCAAATAAAAATTGTGTCTCTATGTAAATGGGAATTTTATTTTTTTTAGACCATTCATATTTTCGTTTGAGCGAGTCCAGTATCACATCATTTTCTATATCAGGACTGCCCTCTGGGTGACCTGCAACACCTATGTTTTTTATATTATAATTTTGAAGCACACCTGTTTCAAAAATTTGCATGGTTTCATGAAAGTCACCAACTGGCTTTTTGCCGCTTCCAGCAATAACTAAGACTTCCGTTACATTACAAGTTTCAGATAAATTTTTAATGAAATAGTCTAATTCCTTTATATCTCTAATTGCTCTTGCTGAAACATGTGGAACAGGGTTCATTCCACT
>CACMFN010000048.1 GCA_902612965.1 uncultured SAR116 cluster alpha proteobacterium
ATCTATAAATAGTCTCTTTACCTTCCACAGATATTTTGGTTAGAGTTAGATTAATTATCTGTAAGGAAATTTTAGAATAGTTTGTAGCATTTCAATTATGTGTTTGTGTAGTTTTTAGGAGATAATTTTTGAGTAGAAATATCGTAAAAGTTCTAGACAAAGGATTTTCTGACATTGCTGCTGGTGAGAAAATGCTTATCTCATCACCAGAGAAAATTTCAGGGTTTATTTTTGCAATACCTAAGGGTTCTTTTTTTAGTATAAAAGAACTTAGGCGAAAACTTGCGCAAAAGGTAGGAGCAGATAATACGTGTCCAGTAACAACAGGAATATTCCTCAGAATAGCAATAGAACAAAATATGGGTGATGTTAATTTTCCCTACTGGAGAGTTATTGATGAAAACCACCCAGTAGTGAAAAAGTTAAACCTTGATGGAAATCAAATAAAAAACCGTAGAATTGACGAGGGGATACCTCACTAAGAAAACCTTCACAAACACATAACAAAAAGATAATTAAGTACTAACCATAAATTAATTTTTTGTTCTTGATTTCGGGAGGAAATGTAAAATATAAATTCAAATATTTATGGTTAGTAGTTTATAAATATATAAATTAAGGTTATTTTAATATTGCTTTTAAAGTATTTTAATTATGTTTTTTTAACATAAAATTAAAAAAATTCTGAGTTAGTTAAATTTTGAAATGGTTTCAAATATTGATAGAAATTGATTTTAACTTCCCTATTACTGAAACTGTCTAATTATTTCTAGAATCCGTAGTCTAGTAGAAAAAAAAATAAAGGTAAATTATGAAAGTTTGACAGACAAAGTTAGACAGTTATGTTAGACAGTTTGGGTAAAAACTACCTTAAAATATTGTTATTATTATATATTTTGCACTTGAATCACGGAATCATAATCCGCGTGTCGGGGGTTCAAGTCCCTCCTCCGCTACCAATAAAATTAATCTTAATATATAATCAAGTTTTAAAAGAACTTGGCCTAGTAATTAATTTTAGGTTTTTTAAAAAGTGTTTAAGGGTGTGCTTTGTATTGATTAAAAAAAAATGCAATGATTGTTCAAAAGATTTTTATGAGGCTGATGGTAAAATGGTAATTTTGCCTGATGAGAATAAACTTATTTGGCATTTTTACTGTAAAAAATGTTTAAGGGCATGGAGGAAAAGAGGGCTTGAAAATAAAGGTTATTCTGAAAATGAAATAAATAAAATTATACTTAGAGAATACCCTTAATTTAAATTCTTTTTACGAAAAATAAATTTTAATTACAAACAATCATAAAAACCTTTTTATTTCCCTTGAATTTACAAATTATTATATAGATTATACTTATTAATTTTAATTATCAAAAATGGACATCTGAAATGAGGCCGGCAGGAAGAGCTCAAAATGAATCTCTTTATTTCAATTACCCTTTTTTTAGTGCTCCACAAGGAAAAAAGCGCGATCATTTAACGAGTAATACTGAGGTTGTCATTGTTGGAGCCGGTCCAATTGGTATGACCGCAGCTTTAGCTTTAGCGCGTGAGGGTGTTAAATCTGTTTTATTTGATAACAAAAGTACTTTCAATGACGGCAGTCGTGCAATTTGTGTCGCAAGGTCAAGTTTTTATATTTTTGAAGCACTAGGAGTTTCATCAGCTTTTTTGGAAAAATCTTTAGGTTGGACAACTGGCCATTCGTTTTATAGAGGACAAAAAATCTTAGAGTTTCAAATGCCTGATAGTAGTGAAGAAAAATTCCGTCCAATGTATAATATTCAACAACAATATATTGAAAAATTTCTATGGGATGCAGTATCTGTAAACCCCCTTATTGAAACACGCTGGCAAAGTGAAATTATAGGTATAAAAAAGAAAAAAAATGAATGTACTTTAAGAATAAAAGACCCAGAAGAGATCTATGAAACGTCTTCAAATTGGGTTCTTGCGTGCGATGGCGCGCACAGTAGTATCCGAAAATTTCTTGGTCACCGATTAAAAGGGGAAAACTATGAGGGTCGTTATGTAATAGTTGATATTAAGATGGAACACGATTATCCCACAATTCGGCGTGCACTTTTTGATCCAGACTGCCGTCGAGGTGGTACTGTATTAATTCATAAGCAACCTGACGATATTTGGCGTATTGATTATCAATTAAACGATAATGAAAAAACTCAGCAAGCCCTAGATGAGAATAATGTCCGTGACAGTGTATCAGCAGTTTTGAAAGATTTAAACTATAATGGAAGTTGGGAGTTAGAGTGGTGGAGTGTTTATTCTGCAAACACACTTGCATTAGATGACTACAGGGACGGAAAGGTTTTTTTTGTTGGAGACAGTGCTCATATAGTACCTATTTTTGGCGTTAGAGGTTTAAACAATGGATTTTCAGATGCGGCAAACATTGGCTGGAAACTTGGATGGGTTTTAAATAATAAAGCTGGAAAAGAATTATTAAATAGTTATTCGCCAGAGAGGAGAGGGGCAACAATAGACGTTTTTTACAATTCGTCAAAGTCTTCAAAATTTATGACTCCGTCAACTTATGGTTGGAAACTAATGCGTGATGCAGCACTTTCTTTAGCGCTCAAGCATAAATTTGCAGGTGAACTCGCTAACCCTCGTCAATTTACGCCTTATAAGTACTCAGAAAGCACAGCCATCATAAAAGATACCAATGAAAACTTTTTAGGTGGCCCTAAACCTGGAGAGCCACTTCCAGAAATTAAAATAGATGCAGGTTATTTAACTGATCTACTAGGAGAAGGCTTTACAATTTTGTGTTTTAATAAAGACACATCAAAAAAATTGGATGAAATTATTCCTGATGGTATATCTGTAGTTTTAATAGATTTATTATCTAGAGCTTCGAAACTTCTGAACGTTGAAAATAAAAGTGCATACATAGTGAGACCTGATGGATATATAGCAGCAAGATGGAAAAACATTACACCAGAGAAAATAATTAAAGAATTTTATAAATTAATTTTTAAAAAAGACATGAGTCATGACAGAAAATAAAATTGAAATTGTATATGAAGCTATTGCTGACAAAATTGATAATTTAGGTGAAGAGAAGGCTAAACTATTTCTAGCAAAGCTCTCACTATTACTTGCCAATAAAATAGAAGACACTTCATTTGTTTTAAATGCAATTGACGATGCAGCTTTATCTTTAAATCAGTAATTGAATATAAGGTTAAATTCGCAATTTATTTAAAATAAAATTTACTAATATTGTATCAAATTTATTAGACGCTTTATAAAATCATTAGTTTAATCTTCATAAGGTTCTATGATATCATTTTGTCTAATTATCCCACTTTTAATTATTTTGCAATTTAATCCAGATCTATTATACAGAGGCAGTAATAAAGGCTTGTTTAATAAATCTGCAAGATACTTACAAGGGAAATTTAGTCTTCCACCCTCTAAAATAACTTCTCCAATTTTGAATTTTTTTCCAACAAGATAATTTAAAGGTACACCCTCTGAAGTCAGGTTCCTTCTATGCTCGTGAGGTTTTAAAATAATGCTTTTTTCTTGAAGTGGTGGTTGATTTTGTTCTAAAGCGTCAAGAACCTCACTTTCTATAATGGTAACGTCTCTAATATCAGGTATATTTGAATATTTACCATTCCCTTTAAAATATCGATCGCCTTTTATACCTTTATTTTTTATTAGTTCTGCTAATGATAATTCTTGCATTGTTTCTGCCGAAGCGGAAGCAATGTGAATATATAGCAATTTTCCTGGACCCCATTTCATAAACTATAACTAAAAAATTTTTGTTTTAAAAAATATTATACTACTAATTAAATTTCTTATTATGTAAAAAAAAAAGACATTCCAAAATTTAAGAATGTCTTTTTCCTCTCTAGAAAAAAATCTTATTTATTGAAACGGCTAAAAATATAATTTGTTAATTTTTTAACAATAGATGTTAACTAGTTCATAAAATTTACT
>CACMFN010000049.1 GCA_902612965.1 uncultured SAR116 cluster alpha proteobacterium
AGTCTTAAGACCATATTTTATTAAATCGAGATCTTTAATAGATTTGGAGCATAGATGATTAATCAAATGAGGCAGAGGTTGGTTTACATTGTCATTTAATAAAATATTAGATGACGCCATACCTCCAAATTCAGAAGAACTTTCTAATATAAGAACTTTCCGACCTGTTTTTGCCAATTTAATTGAGGCAGCCATTCCATTATGTCCTGCTCCAATAATAATTACATCATATGACTTCATAAGCGCTTCTTGCGTGAGATGTAGGTTTTTTAAGATCTTTCAAAATTTCAATAGCTGCGTTTCTGCCTGGTGCTCCCATCACTCCACCACCTGGATGGGTAGAAGACCCACAAATATATAATCCTTTTAATGGACTTCTGTATTGAGCATAACCTGGCACAGGTCTATTAAATAACAATTGGTCAAAGGTTAATTCACCTTGGAAAATATTACCTTCTGTAAGCCCTACTTCATCTTCTAATTCTTTTGGTGTACGAATCTCCATGTGGATTATCTTTTCACGAAAACCAGGCGAATAATCCTCTATTTGCTTAATCACAGTTTCACCAAAAGCTTCTTTTTTCTCTTGTGTCCAATCCTTACCATAAACTTTTGGTGGACAATATTGTACAAAGCAGCTCATAAAATGTTTTCCTGGAGGTGCCATTGTTGGATCAGTTGCGGTGGGTATCATCATATCGAGGAAAGGATCTTGAGACCAAGTTCCATTTTTCCAGTCATCATAAGCTTTTTCCATTCTCTCAATGCTATCTGTAAAATGTATATCTCCTTTGATACATGGATCTCCTTTCGGAACTGCAGGAAAATCTGGCATACTATCAAGGCCAATATTAACCTTTCCAGAGGAACCCCTAATTTTGAAATTTTTTACTTTTTTTACGAAAGAGGGTGGGAGAAATTTATCATCTACTAGCTTTAAAAAGGTTCGTTTTACATCAGCATTGGAAACTATATTTGATGAGTAAAATTCATTACCGTTTTTTAAAGCAACACCTTTTGCTTGATTGTTTTTAATTAGAATATTTTCTACCTCAGATTCAGTAATTAACTCACCACCAAAAGATTTAAATGAAGATGATAAAGCTTGAGTAATTGCCCCCATACCACCTCTTGCATAACCCCATGAACCGATAGAGCCATCGACCTCACCCATATAATGGTGTAAAAGAACATAAGCTGTACCTGGAGACATTGGACCTAAAGCGGTCCCAATAATACCTGACAGTGCCAAGGAGGCTTTAATAACATCATTTTCAAAGTATTCATCAAGGTAATCAGAAATAGACATAGTCCAGAAACGAATTGTTTCAGCCATTTGATCAGGGCTAAGCTCATTAAATTGTTTAATAAGGTAAAAAATTTCTCCAATATCTTTGGGTTTAAAACTTGCTGGGTCTGGAGCTGTCCTCATTAATAGTGGTTGTATAAATCTGCATTGCCTTGTTACATCTCTTGAATATCGCTCATATGCTTCACTATCTTTTACGCTAAATCTTGCCATTTCACGACGCTTAGAATGATAATTTCTGTAATTAGCTAAATATCTTCCATCCTGTGTAAAAGTAGTTCCTCCTTCAATTCCTATTATTTGAAGGCCATGTTTAGGCAATTCCAAGTCGCGCATAATTTCTGGCCTAAATAAGCTACAAACATAAGAGCAATTGGAATATAAAATATTAGGAGTTAACTCCCTACTTACTGCAGCGCCACCAATCCAATCATTTTTTTCTAGTACAAGAACATTTAATCCTGCTTTTTGTAAATAACACGCATTTACAAGGCCATTATGCCCTGCTCCAATTATAATTACATCGTAGTTTTTATGCTGAGAATTCATATAGATAATAATTTATTATTTACTTAAAAATTTTAAAATAACAAGATTATTTGAAATTTTGCAAGAAATGCTTGAAAATAGTATATATTTCGTGAAGTATCATCAAATAAAGTTTCAAATGGAGGAAATAATGAGACTAATAAAGAATTATATTATCGGTCCTTTAACAGGGCTAGCTTTCATGATTGGCTTTTCTCTTAATTCTGTTGCAGCTGACAGCGAATTAATAGTTTTTGATTGGGGTGGATATGAGGATCCAGGTTTTTTTCAAGGTTATATTGAAAAATACGGTGATAGTCCAACTTATTCATTCTTTTCAGATGAAGAGGAAGCACTTCAAAAAGTAAGAGCTGGATTTAGAGCAGATTTAGGTCATCCATGCTCTCAGTCAGTTGTTAGGTGGAGAGATGCAGGGATAATTGTACCTATTGATACATCAAGACTATCTAACTGGGACAAAGTAATGCCAGAATTTGCAAATATGGAAGGTTGGAATGTTGATGGTAAACAATGGGCAGTTCCTATTGATTGGGGTTCAAGTGCATTAACTTACAACACAGAAAAAGTTACAGCTGAAGAAGCATCCTCTCTTCAAGTTTTAGCAAATCCAAAATTTAAAGATAGAGTTTCATTAGTTGATAATGTTGATGATGCTTTTGCATTAGGATATCTCGCAGTAGGTGTTACTGACTGGAATAAAGCTTCTGATGCGGACTTCAATAAAGCGGCGGCATTTTTGAGAGAAGTTCATAAGAATGTTAGAACTTATCACGCTGACGGTGCAGAAGGTGCTGAATTAATGAAAAGTGGTGAAATACTCTTAGAATGGACATGGAATGAAGTTGCTGCGACATTAGGTTGGGATGGACTTCCGGTTGCTATGAATAGAGAAACAAAAGAGGGTGCCTCTACATGGGTTTGTGGCTACACAATGATGAAAGATGCTCCAGGTTCAGAGCAAAAAGCGTATGATTTTATTGATGCATGGCTTGCAGACTCATCTGCTGAATACATACTCACAGAATGGGGGTACGGTCACTCAAACAGTAAAGTTATGGCTGCTATTGGTGAAGAAAATGGATTCGGTTCGCTTGAAAGCTATACTAAAAATACGTTATGGCAGGCGCCTACAGCACCAGCTCTAAGAGAAAAAATGATTAAAGAATGGGAATTAATCAAAAGCGGATTCTAAATATTTAATTTAATAAATTATATTCAGAGGCGGCTCAGTCGCCTCTGAAAC
>CACMFN010000050.1 GCA_902612965.1 uncultured SAR116 cluster alpha proteobacterium
GTGTTTTTATTCAAACTAATAAATTTCGTGTTGAGGAACTTCAATATAAGAATGCATATGAAATTTCATTTTCTGAACCAACACAAAATACTTTTAAACTATTAAAAGCTTCAGATCAGGCTTTGAAAGTAATTTATCGGTCTAAATTCAAATATCAAAAAGCAGGGGTTATGTTATCTCAATTAGTAAATAATAGTAAAAGTGTAGGCCTATTGGAAAGGCCGCAATTTAATATTCAGTCAGATCTTCTTTCAAGTTTTATGCAAGATAATAAAAAAGAATACAAGAGAGCCAAATTTGCAGATGTAGTAGATCAGATTAATAATAAATTAGGGAAAAGTATTATCATTTATGGAGCTCAAGGAATTCAAAAAGAGCCAGTTAGATTCAATGCAGCTGGTAGCAATTGGCAGATGAAATCTTATTATCGTTCACCTGCATATACCACAAGATGGGATGAATTATTAAAAGTATTTTAGAAATAGAGTATTATGTTAAGCACCACCTTTTTGATGTTTGATAGGATTAGATAACATACCAAGTTTTTCAATTCTTATATTAATTAGCCCTTTTTGTTCTCCAATTAAAAGACTTTTATGGCCTCTGGGAAATTTATCTGTTCCCTTACCAGTTGTACCAAATGAGATCAAATCACCTGCTTCAAGTGTAAAATAACTACTTGCCTCTGAAATACATTCTTGAATGGAGAAACGGTAATTACTTGTATGGTCGTTGGTGAAATCATCTTCATCAAGAGATCCATTAACTGCAAGTTTATTAGGATCATCTATCTCATCAGATGTGGTAATCCATGGTCCCATAGGTCCAAATGTATCAGTTCCTTTTGAACGTGTGTGATATACATAAAATGCATCAGTATCATTGGGGTCTTTTAAATTTCTCCAAGTATAAAATTCAGGTCTAGCTAAATCCTTATCATAAGTGATTGCAATGCTGTCTTTCTGAAATTTCAATCCATGTGAAGTAACATCGTTATGAATCAAAAACCCAAAAATATAATTTAATGCGTCTTCTGCATTTATATGCTTAGCTCTTCTTGAAATCACAGCACAAATTTCAGGCTCTGGAATAACAGCTCCCCACTCAGGATCAACAATTATTGGTTTATTATGACCTACCAAAGCAGAAGGTGGTTTTAGGAAGAAGTTTGGGACACCAGGATCTTTATGTGCTTTTTTCATTAATTCCTTATTATTAAAAGCCACACCAAGAATCTTTGAAGGGTTTGTTATAGGTGGAAGCCAGTCCAAATCTTTGATATTTATTTTTCTTACATTATTGATGTTTTTTTGGAGTTTTGAAAAAAGCTCTTTATTCTTAGCAGATCTTATAAATTCGATTAAATTATTGCTTTGTTTGTGTCCAATAGCTTTTTCTAGATCATTAAGTTTGCAGGCAAATTTATCATCAACTTTTACAATTACATGACTTGTACCTAATTTATTAATTGTTCCAAGTTTCATTTAAGAATTCACCATTTTGAAAGAAAGTCTTCTAAAGTAATAGGTGGTGCATTTAGTTTAGGTTTTACTGGTTGAACATTTTCAAATTCTGTTGTCTCATAAAACCATTTTTTAGGAGCGGGGAAGCCCCATAACTGTGATCGCCGAGTGTCACTTAAATTCCATCTTTTGGGTAATTGGTTGGAGTCAATTACATTATAGTGACTTGTAAATATTTCTATACGGTGGTCATCTGGGTCTCTGAAATAAATAAAAAATGCGTTTCCTATACCATGTCTTCCTGGCGGTCTATCCATGTTGACCGCAAGGTCAAGGGAAGCCATTACATCTGCTGCGTGTATAACATTTGATACTTCAGGTGTGTGGAATGCAAAATGATGTAGGCATGGTCCAGCACCATTACTAAAAACAACATCTTGAGTATTATTTTTTCTTTTCAGCCATACACCCCACAACTCGTCGGAGTTATCATTTGCAGTATACTCCGTTAGCCTAAATCCCAAATTATTATACCATTTGTAAACACTTGAAACGTCAGGACAAGTTATTTGGATATGGTCAAGAAATGCAAGTTTTCCGCCTGAGTGGTGATGAAAATTTTGCATATTTGATTTTTTTTGATCCATAGTTGCACAAATTTCTATGGGGGTGCCTATATTGTCTTCAACTCTTATAGTCTTTCCCTGAAATGGCCTTTCAATATAACTTACATTGCAATTTTTGCTAAAAAAGTAATCATATGCTTTAATTAATTCACTTTCATCAGCTACCCTGTAACCAATTTGCAAACACTTACTTTTTTCACCATGGTCCTGTTTTTCAAAAACTAACGAGTGATGACTTGTTTCTTCGAGAGCACGAATGAATAGAAAATTACTATCTTGGAAAGTCACTTCTAGTCCAAGACCTTTTTCATAAAAAAATCTGGTTTTATCCAGATCCTTGCTAGTTAATACTACATGGCTTAATCTTGTAATATTAAATGCAGGAGAAAAATTAGTTTTTAATATAGTCATTACCCTTTTAAATCCACTTTTGCTGCCCATTGTTTTTGAGAGTATTTGCTCGATTTTTCTGGATATTTAATTTCTAGATTTGACATTTCAAAACTCTTAAGGTTGTTTTTATATTAAAGTTATAAATAAAATAAAAAAATATACTCCATAATAATGTACCATTTAGTGATACAATTGTTAATGAGTGGTTAATTTATCTTTGAAATATCTATTTTAAACAAAAGAGTATATACTATTGTTTAACAACATACCCTAATATTTGCTCTGACGGTACTGCAATACAAGATATATTTTTTGAGAGTAATTTTAAACAAGTTTTCCTCGCTGTTTTTTCATCTAAACTGTTAAATCTCACTCTCCACGCCATATTTTGATTTATGTAGATAGGTGTAAGTTGCGCAGGTAACATGTTCAATAAATTAGGCGCAATTCTCCTAGCTTTAATTGCTATATGGTGCGCATTAACTTTTTTTGAATATGTCCCCACCTG
>CACMFN010000051.1 GCA_902612965.1 uncultured SAR116 cluster alpha proteobacterium
TCATCAGCGACCGCTTGAGGAACTTGATCATAATGATCGAATTGCATTGTAAATTGAGCTCTTCCTTGGCTCATTGATCTTAATGTATTCACATAACCAAACATATTAGCTAATGGAACCATACAATCAATTACCCTAGCATTACCACGTTGATCCATTCCACCAACATTACCTCTTCGGCTATTTAGATCACCAATAATGTCACCCATATATTCTTCTGGTGTAACGACTTCAACTTTCATAATTGGTTCTAGAAGTTTTGCAGCAGCTTTATTCATAGCCTCTCTAAATGCTGCACGAGCTGCAATTTCAAAAGCTAACACAGATGAGTCAACATCATGACTTGCTCCATCAACCAATTCGGCCTTGAAATCTATAACTGGAAAACCAGCAACAACACCTGTTTCTTTTTGAATTTTAATGCCCTTTTCAACACCAGGTATATATTCTTTTGGAACATTCCCACCAACAACAGAATTTTTAAAACTATAACCATCCTCTTTGTCAGGAGTAAAAATCATTTTTATTCTAGCAAATTGTCCCGCACCACCTGATTGTTTCTTATGAGTATAGTCAACTTCAACTTCTTTTGTGATGGTTTCACGATAAGCAACTTGAGGCGCTCCTATATTTGCCTCAACTTTGAATTCTCTTTTTAATCTATCTATTAAAATATCTAAGTGTAGTTCTCCCATACCCTTCATTATGGTCTGGCCTGATTCGAGGTCTGTTGACACTCTAAAAGAGGGATCTTCGGCAGCAAGCCTAGCTAAACCAGCAGACATTTTTTCTTGATCATTTTTAGATTTTGGCTCAACTGCAATCTCAATAACTGGGTCAGGAAATGACATTGTTTCTAAAACTACTGAATTTACGACATCACATAAAGTATCTCCCGTGGTTGTTTCTTTTAATCCAGCGAGAGCAACAATATCCCCAGCGAATGCTTCATCAATTTCTTCACGATCCTTTGAATGCATTACCATCATTCTACCAACTCGTTCTTTTTTACCCTTAGTAGAATTTAAAATTGAGTCACCTTTTCTAAGAATGCCAGAATAAATTCTAACAAAAGTTAAAGAACCCACAAATGGGTCATTCATAATCTTAAAAGCAAGACCAGATAGTGGTTCATCATCAGATGGTTTTCTAATTATGTTTCGTGTTTCAGAAATATCACCAGGTTTGAAACCTTCATATGGAGGAACGTCTAGAGGACCTGGCAAATAATCAATAACAGCGTTTAACATTGGTTGAACACCTTTATTTTTAAAAGCAGAACCACATAACACGGGAACAAAAGACATTGACAAGGTACCTTTTCTTATAAGAATATGAAGATCATTAACTGATGGCTCTTCTCCTTCAAGAAATCTTTCTGTCCATTCATCATCTTGTTCAACAGCTGTCTCTATAAGTTGAGCTCTTAACTCATTTGCTTTGTTTTGCAATTCTGGTCTTATGTCTCTTATTTCCCAAGAAGCTCCTAAATCTTCACTTTTCCAAACCCACTCTTTCATTGTAATTAAATTAACAATTCCTTCAAAATTATTCTCTGAACCGATAGGTATGTTAATTGGTAAAGCGTTGGCACCTGTTCTATCTTTAATCATGCTTACGCAGTTAAAATAATCGGCACCTATTTTATCCATCTTATTTACAAAAACTATTCTAGGAACCCTGTAACGATCTGCTTGCCTCCATACAGTCTCAGTTTGAGGCTCAATACCAGCATTAGCATCAAGAACACATACAGCACCATCCAAAACAGCTAAAGATCTTTCTACCTCAATTGTAAAATCAACATGTCCAGGGGTATCTATTATATTAAGTCGAAATTTTGCTTCCTCAGGGCTATTACCATATCTAGGGTCAGCAGTTGATCCATCGTCTGTATTATACCAAAAGCAAGTTGTTGCAGCAGAAGTAATTGTAATGCCCCTTTCCTGCTCTTGTTCCATCCAATCCATAGTCGCAGCACCATCATGAACTTCTCCAATTTTATAACTTTTCCCTGTATAATATAAAATCCTTTCTGATGTAGTAGTTTTACCAGCATCAATATGAGCCATTATTCCAAAATTCCTATATCTTTCTAACTTATTCTGTCTTGACATTAAACAAACCTTACAAAAATTATTACCAACGATAATGAGCGAATGCTTTATTAGCATCTGCCATCTTATGGGTATCCTCACGCTTTTTAATAGCTGAACCCCTATTACTTGCTGCATCCATTAATTCATTGCTTAGCCTTTCAACCATAGTATTTTCGTTTCTTTTTCTAGAAGCGTCTATAAGCCACCTTATGGCAAGAGCTTGAGATCTAGAAGATCGAACTTCCATGGGGACTTGATACGTCGCACCACCAACTCTTCTACTTCTTACTTCAACTTGAGGCTTAACTTTATCTAAAGCATCTTTAAATATACCAAGTGGTTCATTACCAGATTTTTCCTTAATTCTGTCAAGTGCACCATAAACAATTTTTTCTGCACAGTATTTTTTACCATCTATCATTAAACAAGCCATAAATTTAGACAAAACAAAATCTCCAAATTTTGGGTCAGGTAAAATTTCTCTTTTATCAGCTTTTCTTCTTCTAGACATTTTGAAACCTATTTATTTTGGCCTTTTAGCACCATACTTAGATCTTCTTTGCTTTCTGTCAGCAACACCTTGAGTATCTTGTGATCCTCTTATTATATGATACCTCACACCTGGTAGATCTTTAACCCTGCCGCCCCTAATTAAAACAACTGAATGCTCCTGAAGATTATGACCTTCACCGGGAATATAGCTGGTAACTTCAAAACCATTGGTTAACCTAACCCTTGCAACTTTTCTCAAAGCTGAGTTAGGCTTTTTTGGGGTGGTTGTGTAAACTCTAGTGCATACACCTCTTTTTTGAGGGCAACATTCCATTGCTGGAACTTTAGTCCTAGATAATGGCGTTTTTCTTCCTTTT
>CACMFN010000052.1 GCA_902612965.1 uncultured SAR116 cluster alpha proteobacterium
CCTAAACATAGGCTAGATAAAAACCTGGCTAACCAATACTTTTGAAAAGATCTGTCATAAAAAACATTTGCAATTTTAATCTTATTTGAAAAGTTCATAATTCTAGTTTTATTCCTTAATTTATTAATCTTTTAAAATTATATTTTCTGCAAAGATTATTGCAGGAATTCTAAGAATTATTGGTATGATGCCATAAGCAAATGATAAAGGTAATAATTGTGTATTTACCTCTGAAGGATTAAATCCAAAGTATCCAAGTAATGGGAGGCAAACTCCAGCTGACAATGCCAGAGATAATTTTTGTATAAAAGACCAAACAGAATAAATTTTACCAACTAAAACATTTTTGTTTTTCTGTTGTTCATTATAAATTATATCTGCTTGAATACTCGATGGAATAATTAAATCAGCGCTCAAACAGAAACCAGAAATTATACAAATTACCATAAACAAAGTGGTACTGTTAGTTGATAGAAAAACTACAGGCAAAAAGCATATGCAAGCTAAAAGAATAAATGATGTCCATATTCTTTTTTTATTATATTTGCTAGCTAACATGTAAACAAATGGCAGGCCTATGAAGGCAGATATAAAGTAAATAGATAAAAAATTTTGTGGAGATCCGCCAATTATAAATTCTACGAATAAAATAAATAAAATTGAGGTTACACCATTCGAAAGACCTATAAAGAAATAAGATAAGCATAGGTATTTAAAATTACTATTATCTTTAAATAAATTCTTGATATTTAAAAAATAGCTTGTCCCTTTTACATTAGGTATATTTGGAATTGGAATTTTTTTAATAAAAAGAGGAGACAAAAATAAAATTGATATTATAAGAAAGATTTCTCCAGAAATATTTGAAAAATGTATTAGAAATAAACCTAAAATTACACCAGGAATTGTCAGAAGTTCACGAAATGATACAACCTTAAATCTATCATTTGAATTGCTATTTGATATTGCTATACCAATACCCCACCATGGAATAGAGAAAAATGTCCAACCAAGTGTAACAAAAATAATACCTAACAAGAGGCTGAAAATTTCTAAAGCATCTAAAGGGTTAAACAAAATAAAAATACCAATTGAAATTAAAGGAAATCCAATTAAAAGCCAAAACTTCCATCCAATCTTTTCTACCATTCTATCTAAAAAGGTACCTAGAATTGGGTCAGTTATCATATCAATTACTCTTGAGATCAAAATAACTAAACCTGTAATACCAATTCCAACAGCTGCAATTTTAGAATAAATTGCTGGTACTGCAATATAAACAGCAATTTGAGCTGCCGCTAATGGAATTGAAGGTAAACTGTAGAGAAAAAAAATAATTAATCTTAAATTACTCTTAAGTAATTTATTTTTTCCCAATTTCATAAAAACTATTTAAATATCTAGATTTGCAACCTTAAGTGCATTTTCTTGAATAAAGGCTCTTCTTTCTTCAACTGCCTCACCCATTAACGAGGAAAATGCCTCTTGAGCTTCTTCTTCTTGTTCCACTTGAACTTGAAGTAATACCCTTGCTTCTGGATCAAGAGTAGTTTCCCAAAGTTGTTCCGGGTTCATTTCACCTAAGCCTTTATATCTACTGACTTGAGCACCCTTTTTACCAATTTTAAAAACTGTGTCTCTTAAGGAAGTTGGTCCTGAAATTACTTCAGCATCTCCTGAAGAATTCACAAATGTAACTGTATTAGTTCCTTTACCATATAATTCTTGAAGTTCAGCTGCAATTTTGTCCAGGATTTTTGCCTCTGGTCTATTAATTATGTCAGAACTTATTTCAGCTTCCTCTTTAACACCTCTTAAAACCCTTGAAATATTAATCCCTGTTTCATTAATTTCCCCAATCCAACCTCTCTCAAAATCTTTACTTATAGAATCCATTCTTTTTGCTAAATATTCTGCAGCATCTTTATTAAAGATATATTCTGAATTTAATATCCCAGCAATTGCAGCTTGCTCCATTACTCCTTTAGCTCCCATTAAGTTATCAAGAACCTCTATATTTCTAGCAGCTACAATAGAGTCTTTAGTTGCTTTTGCTAGATCAGGACCTGCTATTTCAGAACCTTCCCCTGTTATCAACTTAGTATCTTTTAAACCTGATTGAATGAGATATTCGTTAAGAGCTAAATCATCTTTCAAATAAACCTCGCTTGATCCTTTTTTAGCTCTATAAAGAGGAGGCTGAGCGATATATAAATATCCGGCTTCTATCAAAGGTCTCATGTGACGAAAGAAAAATGTTAAAATTAAAGTTCTAATATGGCTTCCATCAACATCTGCATCTGTCATAATAATTATTTTATGATATCTTGCCTTTTCAATTTTTACACTATCTTCCAGTTCAGTATTATTTCCAACACCCGCCCCTATTGCAGTTATTAAAGTGCCAATTTCTGCTGAAGAAAGCATTTTATCTAAACGAGCTCTCTCAACGTTTAAAATTTTTCCTCTTAATGGAAGAATTGCTTGAAACTTTCTATTTCTACCCTGTTTTGCACTACCTCCAGCAGAATTTCCCTCTACAAGAAATAATTCTGATTGAGATGGGTCTTTCTCCTGACAGTCAGCTAATTTTCCTGGAAGACTTGCAATATCTAATGCTCCTTTTCTTCTTGTTAATTCTCTTGCTTTTCTAGCTGCTTCCCTTGCTGATGCTGCTTCAAATGCTTTCATGATTACCTTTTTAGCTTCAGCTGGATTTTCCTCCAACCATTGGGACAATGCTTCACTTACAGCACTTTCAACTATTGGCCTGACCTCAGATGAAACTAGTTTATCTTTAGTTTGAGACGAAAATTTTGGATCAGGAACTTTTACTGACAGAATAGCGGTTAAACCCTCTCTACTATCTTCACCAGACAGTTGAACTTTTTCTTT
>CACMFN010000053.1 GCA_902612965.1 uncultured SAR116 cluster alpha proteobacterium
TATGTAAAGCAGACAGAAGCACTCTCGCATGCTTCAGGATTAATTGCTTGGGATCAAGAAACTAAAATGCCTAAAGGATCTGTTGAGCAAAGGGCAGATACCTTATCTGTTTTAGAGAGTGAAATCCACAAAAGAAAATCAAACAAATATGTTGAAGAATTAATATCAAACATCAAAAAAGATGATTTATCAAAAATTGAAAAATCTAACTTAGATCATATAAAAAAATCCTTTAATAGAGCATCAAAAATTCCAAATGACTTAGCAACAAAAATTTCTAAAATATGCTCGTTATCCCAAATGTCTTGGGTCGAAGCAAATCAGACAAAAGAATTAAAAACTTTTTTTAATTACTTCAAGGAGGTTATTAATCTTAAACGTGAAGAAGCCCTTCTGCTAAGTAGTTCTGATAACATATATGATGCACTTATCGATGACTTTGAACCTGAGATGAATACAGAAAAGTTTGATAAAATTTTTGCTAATTTAAGAAAAAATCTTATCGAAATTAGAAATAGTATTTTTGAAAACAAGAAACCTGTAAATGAGCTTTCATTCAATTTTGATAAAAATCTTCAATTAGAATTAGCAAAGGAATTAGCCAATATTTTTGGCTATGATTTTAATATTGGGAGAATGGATTTGTCTCAACACCCCTTCTCTACCGGCAATGGAAATGATGTTCGCATTACAACCCGAGTTGATGAAAAAGATCCTTTTAATTGTTTATATTCAACAATTCATGAAACAGGACACGCAGTATATGAACAAAAAATTCCAAAAGAATTTATTTTTACTCCTAATGGAAATGGGGTTTCTATGGGGGTACATGAAAGTCAGTCAAGAATATTTGAAAATCAATTTGGACGAAGTAAAGAATTCTGCTCTTTTTTATTTAAGTTAATGTATGATAAATTTGGAAATTTTGGAATTAATGACGAAAATAATTTCTATATTTTTATTAACAATGTTGAAAATTCATTTATTCGAACTGAAGCCGACGAAGTGAATTACAATCTTCATATATTAATGAGATACGATCTTGAAAAAGAGCTGTTTAGTGGGAACTTAAAAGTGGATAATTTAGAAGAAGCATGGAACGCTAGATTTAAAAATGATTTTGGTCTAACTGTTTCAACACCGACTGAAGGATTTCTTCAAGATGTCCATTGGTCTGCCGGTTTGTTTGGTTATTTTCCCACTTATACTTTAGGAAATATTTATGCTGGCTGTCTTTATGAAAAAATTATAAGTGAAAATAAAGACATAATGCTTGAAGTTGAAAAAGGTAAATTTAAAGAAATAATTACTTGGTTAACCAAAAATATTTATAATTATGGAAGCAGCGAGAAACCAGATAAAATTATATCTCAAGCTATTAACAAAGAAGTAAGCGATTTACCACTAATCAATTATTTAAAGAATAAATTTGATAATATTTACAATTAATTATTTTCTTTTTTTACAGTCTGCGTGAATGTTTATAATGCCACTTTCAGGATTTACATGTGAAAACCAAAGAGATTTATTTGTGTAATTCATAATATATATATCATGATGTATATTAAAGCTGTCTTTATGGGCACTGAACCACCCTATTCTCTCAGAAGTTAGGTTATCAAAATATCCACCTTTCCCAAATTGTATTGTGAAATCATCTTTCCATTTGAATGAAAATCGTTGTTCTCTCCATTTTTTTGGCATTCCATCTTTATCAATGCCGATAAAATTTTTCATCTTGCAATCATATGTCTCATTTATGTAAGCGAATGATGCGCTAGATGAAATTATAATAATAAAAAATATAAAATATTTCATGTTCATTTATAAGTTTTTGATACCCATTTTTTTATACCAGAATTATTATTTACAGCACTGAAGAGACGACTTAATTTTTCAAATTTATCAGCAATATCAGAGGGAATATCGTCTAAAAAACCTGATTTTAACCAGCCCATTAATCTCCATAATGCTATGTCTGCAATTGTCATTTTGTTATCAGCAAACCATTCACAATCTTCACTTAATAAGTTCTCTAAATAACCAAAATATTTTGGTAAATCATTTTTTGATAGTTCTTCACGCATCAATTTCCTTTTCGAGACATCTTGCTCTCTCATTGATGGTCTAATTAACAAATTAATATCTGTTGCAGTATCAATAATTTGATCGACTTTTCCTGCTTCAATTAAATCATCAGGATAAAATCCACTAATCTTACCACAAATTCTTGCAATTGCGCCTGTTTGAGCGATACTTAAACCATCAATCACTAATACAGGCAACTGAGTAAATGGGATGATTGTTCCATCAGACATTTTGCCATTTTCCTTAATATAAGGAAACTCTTCCATTTTAATCCTATAGTCTTCAAATTTAATATCAGCTAAGAATAATGGTATTCTTGCAACTTCAGCTCTCCAAAATGGAAAATCAAAATAAATGATTTTTAATTCCATTCAACTCACCCCTTTTTTTCGTTAATAGAAACGTTTCTAACTCTATGACCTCTTGGGTCAACCCATCCAATTGCTCCATCTTCTCTCTTATAAAGCATGTTTAAACCTTGATGTGAAACATTTCTGTACATTAAAGCATTCAAATTTTCCAAATCAAATTTCATAATTGCCTCTTCTGTTGTCATTTCTTCAATCTGATAAGAAAGTTCCATTAAGATAGGTGGCATACCTTCAACCTGGTTTATTTCATCTTCTTGATTTAAATCTGTGTCAAGAACTGTTTCTTGAGCAAAGTGGATTTCTTTTTTTTCTGAATTTAACCTGTAATCTTTTAATTTTCTTTTGTATCTTCGAAGTCTTTTTTCAAATTTTTCTAAAG
>CACMFN010000054.1 GCA_902612965.1 uncultured SAR116 cluster alpha proteobacterium
TAATTTAGCTAAATTAAGTGAGAAAAATGACTGCTCACTTGCTTTTGAGGCATCAGTTGCTGGGTGCATACCCGTAATAAAGTCTTTAAGAGACGGTCTATCCGGAACGAAAGTTAATAAAATAACTGGAATTCTAAATGGTACTTGCAATTATATTCTTACTGAAATGAGAGAAAAAGGTTTGAATTTTGATGAGGTTTTAAAAGATGCTCAGGATAAAGGTTACGCAGAGGCTGATCCTTCATTTGATGTTGACGGAGTAGATGCAGCGCAAAAGTTGTCAATCTTATCTGCGATTGCTTTTGGAATTTCTCCAGATATCAATAATTTAAGTATTTCTGGCATTAGGGAAGTGGATGTTACTGATATAATTTTTGCCCAAGAATTAGGTTATAGAATAAAATTACTTGCTTCGAGTAAATTTGATAACGGTCTCGTTCAGGAGGTGTCACCATGTATGATTTCATTGGGCAGGCAAATTTCAAATGTTGAGGGTGTATTAAATGCTGTTGATTTAGATACAGAGCTCGCAGGTTCTGTTATGCTTACAGGTTATGGTGCTGGTGCTGAACCAACCGCTACCGCAGTTTTGAGTGATATCATTACAGTGGCACAAGGAAAATGTCCTTATGTATTTGGATTATCTACTAATGAACTTAGTTTAAATGTTGATGCAGGTGAAAAAGAAAACTATCGTTATTACTTTCGTTTAAATGTAATTGATAAATCTGGCGTTTTAGCAGGGGTAACAGAAATATTTAGAAAATATAGTTTGTCAATTGAGTCTCTAATACAAAGAGGCAGAAATCCAAATGAAGAAGTTCCTGTTATAATTACTACTCATGAAACGGATTATAATACTTTGCAATCTGTTATGGAGGATCTTTCAAAATCAAAAGAACTTTTAAATAAACCAGTTTGCATGAAAATTATTTGATCTATAATGAATGACCATGCAACTTCATTTTTATTTGGTGTTGAGCAATCAGTTTCTGGAGCAAGCTGGATTGCTCCCAAAAAAGCAAAAGAAAATTTAAAAGACCTTTTCAAACAAGAATTTGATTTGACGGAAGCAATGTCAGAATTGCTCGTAAATAGAAATTTTAATATTGAAGAATTGTCAAATTTTTTTGATCCTAAAATCAAAAATTTAATGCCTGATCCATTAGTTTTGAAAGATATGGATAAAACAATTAATAGGCTCTTAAAAGCAATTCTAGACAAAGAAACTATTGGTATTTTTGGTGATTACGATGTGGATGGTGCGTGCTCATCTGCTATAATTTACTCATATCTAATTAAGTTGGGCTGTAAAGTTGAGGTTCATATACCTGACAGATTTACTGAAGGCTACGGACCAAATACTCAAGCACTCATGAAGCTTAAAGAACAAGGGTGTAACCTAATAATTACTGTTGATTGCGGCATAACAGCATTTGAGCCTCTAAAAAAAGCTAATGAAGAAAATATTGATATCATAATAATTGATCATCATATAACAGAGCCAAATTTGCCTGAAGCTTATTCAATTATCAACCCCAACCGTTTTGATGAGGAAAGCAAGCTTGGTTATTTATCAGCTGCAGGTGTTTGTTTTTTAACATTAGTAGCTTTGGATAGAAAATTACGGGAAAATAATATTAAATCAAATGTTGATTTAAAGCTCTATTTAGACTTGGTCGCTTTAGCTACAATTTGTGATGTTGTGCCTTTGAGATTTTTAAACAGAGCTTTTGTTTCTACTGGATTAAAAGTAATGGGCTGGAGGCAAAATCACGGTTTGAAAGCTTTGTTTGATTTGTCAAATTTGCGAGAAATTCCAAACGAACAAAACTTAGGTTACATCATAGGACCTCGTATAAACGCAGCGGGGAGGTTAGGAAATTCTAATCTAGGTGTCCAGTTACTGTGTTGTAATAGTGAAGTCGAGGCTAGTGTAATAGCAGATAGGCTTAATCAACTTAATGAAAAAAGAAAAGATATACAAAACAGTGTCTTAGAAAGTGCAATTGATAAATTAAATAAAGTAGATATTTCTAATAAAAACGTTATTGTTCTAGCTGACACTGAATGGCACGAGGGTGTTATTGGAATTGTTGCAGGAAGGATAAAAGATAGATTCCATAAGCCTTCAATTATAATTTCGATAAATAAAGACGGCATTGGAAAAGGATCAAGTCGTTCAGTTTCTGGTTTTGATATAGGTTCAGCTATAATTGCAGCCCAACAAAATGGAATTCTGTTAAGTGGAGGTGGTCATGCAATGGCTGCGGGATTAACAGTTGAACAACAAAAATTAAAAGAGCTAGACAATTTTTTAAATGAAAGGTTTATTAAATCTATAAAACCTTCAGTCAGATTGAAAGACTATAAAATTGAAGCAGATATAAATTTAAGAGCTGCGAATAAAAAACTTGTTGAAGAATTTAGAAAAATTGCACCATTTGGATCTGAAAATTCTGAGCCAATTATAGCAATTAGCAAAATTAGAATTAAAAATTTCCGTTCAGTTGGAAAGGAGGGTAAGCATTTTAGTTTTATTGCTTCAGATGAAAGTGGAGATACTCTAAATTGCATTGCTTTTAATGTTGCAGGATCTCCACTAGGTGATGCAATTAAAATAGCTAGTAATGGCCCATTATTGCACTTGATTGGTTATTTAAGAGAAAATAGTTTTAATAGTCAGCCTCAACTTACTGTAATTGATTGTTATCTCATCAATTAAATTAAACTTTACTTGATTTAATTGTAACATTTTATTAAATATATTGATATCCTAAGTCCCGTTCGTCTAGAGGTTTAGGACACCGCCCTTTCACGGCGGCAACACGGG
>CACMFN010000055.1 GCA_902612965.1 uncultured SAR116 cluster alpha proteobacterium
TGGTTTGAATTTAAAAAAGTACTTAATAAATAATTACAAATTTACTATTCAAGAATTTATAACAGAATATATCTGATACATATAATTCAATTATAACTATCTGACTCTATCTCCATGAAGTCGATGACCAAAAAGTGCTAAAAGAATTATTAGACCATTGAAGACTTGTCTCCATGTTCCACTCATTCCTACGGCAATCACCCCAATTTCCATGTATGCAATAACACCTACTCCAAATACGGCCCCAATAATAGTTCCTAAACCACCCCAATAAGGAGTACCTCCAACAAACACCGCTGCAAGAGCAAGTAGCAAATAACCAAATCCTTGTGTTGGAAAAAATGTATAAGTGATTAAAGTAGTAAAAATTCCAGCAATTGCTGCACCCAGACCTACAAACATAAAAGCTTTAATTTTAACTGCTTTTACATTTATTCCCATTTGTTCTGCGCTAACATAATTATCACCAACATGATGAATATGAACGCCAAACACATGCTTATTAAATAAATAATAGCAGAAAATTACGAATAGAGCAGCCCAAAGTACTTGCATTGGTATCCCATAAATCTTTCCGACCAAAACATCATAAACCCAATGTGATTCGAGTTCATTCATCATAGTTATTGATCTACTTTTAGTAGCAACTAAAATTATACCTCTCAATAGAAATAACACACCTAATGAAGCTACTAAAGATGACAGTCGGCCATAAACAATTAGTGCACCTACAATTGCACCAATGATTGCTCCACTTAAAACACCTGCTAAGATAGCAAGTGCTGGATCTATACCTGCTTTAACTAGTAAAGCAAAAATATATGCAGCCACAGCATAAGTAGAGGCGAAGGATAAATCAATTTCTCCTGAAGCAACTAAAAAAACTAAAGGTATAACTAAGAATATCAATGTAGGCATCATTACAAATACAGATTGATGCAAATTAGGCCTTAACCATGCTTCAGGTGCGCCAATTAAAAAAACCAACATTAATAGAATAAAGTAACCCATACTTCCAAATGCTCTTCCATTTTTATGGAAATAATTTCTTAAATATGATTGACTTTTTTCCATTCTAATTCCTAGTGCTTACTTATAGTATCTTTCATGATCTTCATTAGTTTTTCAGGACTTGAAATTTCACTCTTATTTAGTTGGTGAACTATTTCTCCCCTATCTAATACAACAAACCTATCAGAGATATCGTATACATGGAAAATGTTGTGTCCTATAAACAATACTGATCTATTAGATTTTTTTACATTATTGACAAAGTCAAAAACTTTTTGTGTTTCATTTAAGGATAAAGCGTTTGTTGGCTCATCTAAAATAATTAACTCAGCGTTATTGTAAATTGCTCTGGCTATTGCAACTCCTTGTCTTTCACCTCCTGACAAATTTCCTACAGGTGATTCAGCATTAATTAGTTTCGAAGTAAAACCTATTTCTCTAATCAACCGATTAGCTTCTCGAATTTGCTCCTTTTCGCGAATAAAACCAAAAGGGTAGGTTAGTTCCTTGCCCATAAAGATATTCCATACGATTGATTGCTGTGGGCAAAGCGCTCTATCTTGAAAGACTGTTTCAATCCCTGCCTCTCTTGCTTTTAATGCTGTCCAACCTTCAACTTTTTTATCTTTAATAAATATGTCACCCTCATCAGGTGAATAAACGCCTACTAAAGTTTTTATTAAAGTTGATTTACCTGCTCCATTATCACCAATTAGGCCAACGACTTCACCAGAGCTAACATTTAAAGACGCTTTGTTAAGAGCAGTAATACCACCAAACCTCTTAGTGACATTCTTTAATTCTATGAGATTTTTCATAATTTAATTTGACTAATGCTGCTCCAAAAATAATTGGAGCAGCATTTTAAAAGATTTATCTTAATCCTGCATCAGCAAGAGCTTTTACAGCTTTGTAATTATTTGTATCTACAAAACCTGCGCCAGTATCTTGATTAATAGCACCAGTTCCTAAAACTGCTGTTTGACAAAGAGAAAGAACAGGAAGATAGCCCTGCAAGAATGGTTGTTGATCTGATGTCAGATGAACATAACCCTTTTCAAGAGCAGTCATAATCTGTGGGCTTGTGTCAAAACCGACTTGTAAGATTTCATTAGGACCATAACCGGCAGCTTTTGCAATCCCTTCAGCAACATTCATCACATCACTTCCAGAGTGGACAATAATTTTTGTTTCAGGGTTTGCATTTAATGCAGCACCAAAAATTGGAATAACAAGGTTTGGATCAGAAGCAAAAGCTGGTTGACCATCTAATACAGTTACTGTCATACCATGCTCTTCAAAAATGATCCTTGCTCCATCCTCTCTTTGAGCTCTAGCATAGTCTCCAATTGGAACCATAACTATTGCATGATCTCCAGCCTTAAGTCCAAATTGTCTTATAGCTTCTCTTGCAAGTGCTTTCCCCTGAGTAGCTAAATTAGCTCCAACGTAACCACCCCCAAATTTCGCTCTTACTCCACCAGGATCAACATTTTGGTATGTCATTAAAATTCCTTTTTCAGATGCTTGCTTTGCTAATGGCATCAGAGCTTCATCTCCAGGATGCCCCATCATTGCGATAGCATCAACTCCCAGTCCAATTGACTCTCTTAGTTGACGAACCATTTTTTCAAAGTCCCACTCTGAGTATAGGATTTCAGCATCAGCGCC
>CACMFN010000056.1 GCA_902612965.1 uncultured SAR116 cluster alpha proteobacterium
AAAAATGCATGCATATCAGAACCACAAATTCCCACTGAATTAATTTTAATAATTTCTTCATCTTTGTTTTTAATGGGGTCACTATAATCCTGATAAATTAAATTTTTTTCCCCTGTATAAACTAAAGCCTTCATTTTGCTGTAAAGCCTCCGTCTACAAATAAAAGTTGCCCTGTTACATAATCTGAAGATCTTGAACACAAAAATAATAAAGGCCCATCTAAATCCTCTAGTTTACCATTTCTTCCTATGCAGGTTTGCTGTGCATTTCTTTTGGTTCTCTCTGTATCGTTAAATACAGGAACTGTAAGTTCAGTAGGAAAAAAACCAGGAGCTATTGCGTTTGTATTTATCCCAAATTTTGACCACGCTTCTGCCATTGCTCTTGTTAATTGTTCTATCCCCCCTTTCGAGGCACCGTAAGAGATGCTCGATGGAAGAGCTCTTCTGCTAGCCAATGATGCATAATTTATTATTCGTCCCCAATTTTTTTTCTTCATACCTTCAATTACAGATTGAGCCATAAAAAAGGGAGTTGATAGATTTAAATCTAGAGTTTTGTCCCAACCTTCCAATGTAACATCGTCAGCATGCTCTCTTGTATTTATTCCTGCAGCATTAACTAAAATATCTGGCTCTCCTTCTTTATCGATAATATCCAAAACTATATTTTTAATATTTTTTCTATTAGAAACATCTGCTAAATAATATGAAGTTTCACCTTCACAAGTTTCACACCAGTGTTTGAGTTTATCTTCCCTTCTTGCAATTCCAACCACTTTAGCACCATTTTTAGCTAAGCATGTAGCCGCAGACTGTCCTATCCCACTGCTGGCACCAGTTATGAAAACAATCTTTTTACTTACATCAAATAAATTTTCATTTTTCATTAGTGATTACTCTACAGGACTTACATCAAAGTTTTCATCAGGAAAGTATTTTTTTAATCTAATATCTCCAGATCGTGCGTGGGCTTCCATCCCTTCTAATCTTGAAATTCTTGCAGCAACTTGTGCAACTGACTTATTAGCTTCACGCGTCATTCTTTGAGTTGTAACTATTTTCATAAATTTGTGAACTGATAATCCTCCAGTGTAATGCGCAGCTCCTTTTGTAGGTAAAATATGATTAGTGCCAGAGCACTTGTCACCAAAAGTTACAGTTGTTTCTTCTCCAACAAAAAGAGAGCCATAATTTTTTAATCTTTTGGAAAACCAATCATTACTACTGGTATGAACTTCTAAATGTTCTGCAGCATAAATGTCAGAAACCCTAGCTGCCTCCTCATCAGAATTACAAAGAATAATTTCGCCGTAATCTTTCCAAGCTAATTCTGCTGCTTTTTTGCTTGTTTCAGGTAAGTTTTGAATTTTTTTATCCATAATTGATATTACATCATTTGCTAATTTTTCACTTGTTGAAATCAACCATGCAGGTGAGTCTGGGCCATGTTCTGCTTGGCTTA
The DNA here is from genome assembly GCA_902612965.1 of uncultured SAR116 cluster alpha proteobacterium. Taxonomy (GTDB): domain Bacteria; phylum Pseudomonadota; class Alphaproteobacteria; order Puniceispirillales. Next base: position 1,465 of record CACMFN010000056.1, read on the forward strand.
CTAAATCTTCAGCAACGATATCTGCATCAGCGCTTTCATCAGCAATAATTGCAATCTCTGTTGGTCCTGCAAAAAGATCTATTCCAACCTTTCCAAATAAAGTTCTTTTGGCTTCAGCAACAAATCTATTACCAGGCCCTACAAGTATTTTAGCTGGTAAATCAGTAAACAAACCAAATGCCATAGAGGCAATTGCTTGTACACCACCCAAAGCGAGTATTTTATCAGCCCCGCAATAATTCATTGTATATAGTATTGCCGGATTAGGACCATCTTCACCTTTAGGGGCTGAACAAGCAATTATATTCTCAACGCCTGCTACACGCGCAGTTGTAATGCTCATGATAGCAGATGCTACATGGGCATATCTTCCTCCTGGCACATAGCATCCAGCTGTTTGTATTGGAATTAATTTCTGTCCTGCCCAAAGACCTGGCGAGAGTTCAGTTTCAAATTCACTAATAGATTGCTTTTGAGCTTCAGCAAATTTTTTAATTCTTTCATGTGCAAATTTAATATCATCTTTTAATTTTTCAGGAACCATTTTGCTGGCATTTTCTATACTCTCTTGAGACACAATAATATCTCCATTAAATCCGTCTAAATCTGAAGCATATTTTTTAGCTATTGTTTCTTTACCAATTTCAATTTCACTTAACATTCTTTCAACAATTTTTCTTGTTTCAGATGTGCCTGTTTCAGGTGTTTTCTTTGCTTTTTTAAGATAAACTTCAGACATTTTCCCCCCAATTTAGATCTTTTAAATTACAAATTTGCTAAAATTAATACTATTAGAAGTTTAACAGTATTCAACTAAGCAATGTTTATTTTTGAATAAAAAAAGAAATATTATTTTTTTAAATTTGTTACTTCTTCAATTAGATGTAACATAGCAGTACAATCGTGATCCTGTCGACCAAATTTTTCTGCTAGTGCGTAATATTCTTTTGATATTCTGCCAAGGTTTAAAGACAAATTATTCTCTTCCCCAAGTTGAATAGCTAAGCTTATATCCTTCAATCCCATCTTAAGTGGAAAATCAGGTGTAATATCTCCTGATAAAACTTTTTGGGGAAAGTTAATATTTATTTGCCCTTTACCTGCTACAGTACCCTGCAGTATTTTTACAGCTTTTGATTGGTCTATGCCTA
>CACMFN010000057.1 GCA_902612965.1 uncultured SAR116 cluster alpha proteobacterium
TGATGCAGAAAGTGTTTTGAAAAGAGCAGGATGTTTGAAAAATGTTGTTGATGCAGTAAATGTAACAGATGGGGCTGGTGCAAAACCTCATATGTCAGCATTAGCTACAGCTGCAATACTTGCACAGAATGGAATTGAGCCAGTTCTTCAATTTACTACTAGAGATCGAAATAGAATTGCCATTCAGGGTGATTTAATTGGAGGATGGGCTTTAGGTATACCAAACATTTTGTGCCTTTATGGTGATGATATTACTGTAGGTGATCAGCCGGATTCAAAAAAAGTTCATGATATAGATAGCAAGCAATTAATGGAAACAGCAAAAATCATGAAGAATGAAGGAACTTTTCCAACTGGAAGAAAGATTGATCCAAAACCAGAATTATTTATTGGTGCTGCTGACTTACCTAGAAGGCCAGAAAAGGACTTTAATGCCTATGGTTTGTTAGCAAAAATTTCAGCTGGTGCAGACTTTTTCCAAACCCAATTTGCATTTGATATAAATGCTTTAAAAGAATATATGAAAGTTATAAATGACGCTGGAGTGACGGAAAAGGCATACTATATTGTTGGACTGGGACCTTTAGCGTCTGCAAAAAGTGCGAAATGGATGGACGCAAATCTATTTGGCGTTAATATTCCTGAGGCTGTTATTAAAAGAATAGAGGGTGCTGACAACGAAAAACTTGAAGGTCAAAAAATTTGCATTGAGTTGTTAGAACAGTTTAAAGAAATTGATGGTATACATGGAGCTCATTTAATGGGACCAAGACAAGAACAAAGTATAGCTGATCTTGTCTCAAATGCCGGTTTAGGTGTTGATAATTAGTTTATTTATTTTCCCTTTCATGCTTTAAGATTTCTGTTATTGACTCTATATGTTCCTCTGATAGGTTGAGCTTTTTTCTAAGCTCTTCTATATGTTTTTCTTCTTCTTCTGAAATTACTCCATCACTTAGAGCTTCAGCTATTTCTGCTTCAACAATTTGTTTTCTCCTCGACATCTGACTTGAAAATCCTGATGCTACAATACCAGTCAGTAAAGCTACTGACATTACTCCCATTACGGCGGTAATTGCACCGAACACTTGGCCTAATGGGGTAATTGGTGATACATCACCGTAACCGACAGTTGTTAGGGTAATAATTGACCACCACATGGTTTGAGGAATAGAACTAAAGTATTCTGGCTGAACTTTATTTTCAGCCAAATAAAGCATAGCGCTGGACAAAAATATTGCAATTAAAAATAGATATAAAGCTGCACCTAGCGATCTTCTCTCTTCATATACAGTAGTTATCAAATCTTCCAATGCAGATGAGTAATGCGACATTTTCAATAACCTTGCCATCCTTAAAACTCTGAGCCAGCGAAGATCAAGACCACCTGCGAATAATGGAAGCAAACTAGGCAAAATAGCAAGTAAGTCAATTATTCCAGTAAAACTAAAAATATATCTTAATCTTCTCCCTAAAGCTGTTTTTGAAGGAGATTGAGAATTTATAGATTGAACCCAAATTCTCAAGATATATTCAATCGAAAAAACTATTACTGAAAAATATTCAAAATAAATAAAATAAATTCGGTATTTATTATTTATTGATTCTACAGACTCTAAACTTACAGCTGCTAAATTTGCCAATATAAGTGTTGTTAATGAAATATCAAATATTCGACTAGCAGTATCGCCATATCTTGCTTTATTTAAAATTTCAAAAGTTCTTTGTTTGTTCAACATTTAAATTTCCTCAAGAGGATTCCAAAAAGTATCAGTTTCCAATTCTAAAACCCAAAGGTCCGGGTCAATTGCTCTTTCCTTTGAAATTTTGTCATTAACAATATTTTCTTCTATCCAATTATCAACATCTTTAAATAAAGAGGCCCACTTATAATTCCCTTCATGAGTGAGTGACTTTCCTAACAAGCAAGACATAGAATCATTTCTTCTTAATTTGATTAAAATAGATCCATTATCTTTATCACCTTTATGAACTATTGTTGCAATTTTATCATTTGCTGAAGAGGCCCTGATTGCAGATTTAATTTTTAGATAAGATTTTAATTCTGACATGTTATTCTAAAAATCTGTGCATCTACCATTTTTTTCCCAATCACCATATCTTGTAGGTTCAGGCCCTTGAACTCCACCAATCTCTTTGTCTTTAGAGTGATTGTTCTTTTTAGTTTCTTTAGTTTTTAATTTAAGCTTTTTTTCTTTTGATGCATTATATTTATTAGCTTTCATATAACGTTCCTAATTATATTGATAATTTGATTATCATCTATTATACAACATTTTCAACTTTTTTAAATTTTGACTTGTTTTGAAAAATAAACATATTACCCCAGCAAGAAGAACTTCATTAGAATTACTTAATAAAATTCTTGCAAGCAATGAACCATTTGAAAAAATTATTCTTTCTTCAAAAAAGTTTTTAAGCTTAGACGATAAAGACAAAAGATTTACGCGACTTATTATTACAACGGTATTAAGAAAGTT
>CACMFN010000058.1 GCA_902612965.1 uncultured SAR116 cluster alpha proteobacterium
GCAAAATGTAAAAAAATTACTGAAATCTTTACAAAATATTTTGGATCTCGAGCAATGGTTTCTACAATTGAAGAAATTGAACAACTAAAGGACTGTGGAATAACAGATTTTCTTTATTCAGTTGCTATTGTTCCAAATAAACTTAAACGTATTGGAAGTTGTTTATCAGATAATTGTCAAGTTACAGTTTCAATTGATCATATATCGATAGCTAATGAATTAGTTAATTTTTGTAAAGTTGAAGGCTGTAAAATTTCAGCTGTTATTGAATTAGATTTTGATGGACATAGGTCAGGTGTCAGGCCAAATGCAGAAAAGCAACTTATTGAAATAGGTAAATGTTTGAGTGATGCCGGTTTGTTCAGAGGTGTAATGTCACATGCAGGGGCGAGCTATAATCTATCCAACAATCAAGATTTACTTAAATGTGCGAAGAATGAAGCAGAGCAGACCTTGGAGGCAGTAAGAATACTTAAAAATGCGTCATTAAGTTGTGACCTAGTTACGATTGGATCAACACCTACGGTTTTAACAAATTATAATGCAATTAATGAATTAAGAGCTGGTGTTTTTGTTTTCTTTGATTTGGTTCAAACTGGTATTGGTATCTGTAACATTGAAGATATTGCACTTTCTGTATTAACATCAGTAATAAGTGTTAACCGGGAAATTGATGCAATAATAGTTGACGCTGGTTGGATGGCTTTATCAAGAGATAGAGGCACTTCTTCCCAAAAAACTGATTTTGGATACGGTCAGGTTTGCTTAGAAGATGGGACAATAATCGAAGACGTCATTGTCGCAGGCGTTCAACAAGAACATGGAATAATACAAGTAAGAAAAGGTAGTAAAGCATTGCTCCCGAATATTAAGCCAGGAGATATGCTAAGAATACTACCTAATCATGCTTGCGCTACAGCAGCTGCACATGATTGCTATTATGTAAATGACAAAATAACTGGTGAAATTGAAGTCTGGGATAAATTTAACGGCTGGTGATAGTAACTTATGATTAAATAAAATTTTAATGTCAAAAGTTTGATGGAATAAATTAAAAAACAAAATGAAAGCAAGAAAATGAATACTTTATTACCTTTAACAGAGTTGCCAAAAGGAAACGCTAAAGGGTTGCTTGGTTTCCCTTTAAATTTGGATTTAGAGAAAATCGATGCCCATATAGCTATTCTTGGTGTTCCTTATGGGTTGCCTTATTACCCAAGTGAAATGGCTAATGATCAAAGCAGAGCTCCAGATATCTTAAGACAAAATGCACAAGATGCCGCTTGGGATGAGCCTAGAACATTACATCATTTTGATTGGGATCTTGGTGGCCCGTTGCTTAATAATAAGGACATTAAAATTGTTGATTTGGGGAACGTAACAGCAGATTTTAGAAATCCTAGGGAACACTATAACAGGGCAGAGAGAGTGGCTAGTAAGATATTTTCTTCAAATATTACTTTAATATCAATTGGAGGAGATCATGGTATTCCAATTCCAATAATGAGGGCAATTCCTGAAAACAAACCAGTTGTTCTAATTCAAATTGATGCTCATATGGATTGGAGAGATGAAGTAAATGGTGAGAGAGAAGGGTATTCAAGTCCAATAAAAAGAGCTTCAGAATTAAAATCAGTAAACTCTATTTTTCAGATTGGATTAAGAGGAGTAGGCAGCGGAAGGCAAGATGAATTTGAACAAGCAAAAGCATATGGTTCTAATTTGATAAGTGCTTATGAGGTTCATGATGTCGGTATACAAAATATTCTTAACAGAATACCTGATGGCATGAATTTTTACTTAACTATTGATGCAGATGGAATGGATCCAACAATAATGCCAGCAGTTAATGCTCCAACACCTGGAGGATTGAATTGGGTTCAAATTAGAGAGTTAATTCATGGAATAGTTAAGAAGGGAAAAGTTATTGGATTAGACTTAGTAGAGATTTCACCAAGCTTTGAGAAGGGTAACACAACGCTTATTCACGCAGAGAGGCTCATTTGTAATTTTATAGGCTCTGCAGTTAGGGCTGGCTATTATGATTAGACATTAATGTTAAAATATCATTTATTTCAGTCATGGTTGAAACAAAAAAATTAAAAAGAATATTTGAGAATATTGAAAACTATGAAGGATACGTGAAATCCTTTGTTAAAAGTACGTTTAATAAAAACCAAATTTTGAAATCTCTATCTGATAATCACTCTAAAAATACAAAATTACTGCCCCTCAAAGACATTTTTTTTGGTGTTAAAGATATAATTAATATTGAAGGTTACCCCACACGTTGTGGATCAAATCTTCCATATGAGCTATTTGGTGGTCAACAAGCAAGTGTAGTAAATAATTTACTAAATGCTGGTGCTAGCTTTATTGCAAAAACAGTTACCGCTGAATTTGCAATTTCGGATCCAGGTGAAACAAGGAACCCAAGAAATCTTCTGCACACACCAGGAGGGTCCTCAAG
>CACMFN010000059.1 GCA_902612965.1 uncultured SAR116 cluster alpha proteobacterium
TTGAATTATTATTTTGAAAGGCTATCGGTTTTTTTTGACCTCCAATAATTTCTTCGTAATATATTTTTTTATTATTAATAATTTTAATTCCTAAAATTTCATCACAAGCAATTCCAAAAATTTTTTCTTTTGTTTTTGAAATAACTAAATTTGTTCCTGAATTGGTGAGAAAAATAGGGATGAGCTGATTGTTAAGGTTTCCTAAAACAATATTTTTTTTAATCTTAACAAATGGCTTTTCACACTCATTAATATTATGAACTGAAACTACACTGGACATCTCAATTGCGCTATCTACACTGTCTTTAACAAAACAAAAAAATGTTTTAGTATCATTTGCCTCCTGCAAATTAATTTTATCGTTTTCGATTTTTGTAAATTCTTTTTTTTCAAAATTCTTTTCAATAGTTGGTAAAACATTTTCTATGTCTAGAACATCTCCAGATTTTCCTTCCAGTTCAAAATTATCACTTACAATTTTCTTCTTGGAAGTTTTCCCCTTAAGATTTACTAATTTTATGCCAATAACGTCATCCACAGCAAAAGCTGATAATCCATTTTTTGTTTCGGAAATTATCCACTTTGTAATTTGGTGCTTTTCAGTTCTCCTAAGACCACAAAATAGTCCTGTGTCAACAACTGCCAAAACCTTATTTAAATATTTTCCTAATCCTAATAATGGGGGCTTTAATTGAGGTATTTGAAAAATATCAGATTTGTCGGTTACACCTAATATTTTATTTACCTCAATGCCAATTAATCTACCACACGATTTTGCTATAATTAATTCACAATCTATTTTCTTTGATTTTTGTTTCATTCAACAAAACTTTTTAAATTTTTTGAAATATTTATACTATTCACTCTTTGGATTGCTCTCTTTATGGTTATTCATTGGATTTTTAATTTCTATCTCATTATCAAGTTTAAATTCTGACACTTTGTTTTTAGTATTATTAGCAATATTGGAAAGCTCAATCATTGATGCAGAAATCTCTTCAGCTGCTACTGAGTTGTTTTCTCCTATTTGAGTTAAATTAGAGATTGAATCTTGAACATTTGTATTTTTATCTTTTTGCTCATTTGATTGATTTACAATTTCTAGCATCATTTTTTCTACAGAATTGATAGTTTCACTAATTTTTTCCATTTCTTCTTTTAATTCCTTCATTCTTTCAGCTCCACCGGATGCCTCATTTCTTGCAACTTCTGTTAATTCAGAAATATCTTTTACAGAACTTCCAGATCTTTCAGCCAGCTTTCCTACTTCTGTAGCAACAACTGAAAAACCTCTTCCTTGTTCACCAGCCCTAGCAGCTTCAATTGAAGCATTCAATGATAACATATTGGTTTGTTGAGCAATCTCATCTATTAAATCTGATATTTTACCAATCTCCTCACTATTATTTTCTATCTTCTCAACAACTCGCATCATCTCTACAGACTCTAATTTACCATGATCAGAAATTTTTGCCGCTTCTCGAGCCATGTCAGATGTGTTTCTAGCCTTTTCATTAACATCATTAGAAATATCTGAATTTTCCTGCATCTGTTGAGATATTTCTTGCGTAGCACTCAATTGCTCTTTAGCCCCATCAGCTACTTGACTAATTGCATTTTCAACCTGAGAAGAAGCTGACGCCATTCTTTGAACCTCAACTAGTAATCCTTTAAATGTTTCTGAAAGTTTTTGTAAAGATGTTGAAATATGAGCAGCAGATCTTCCAATATCACCTCTAAATTCTTTATGAATTCTGGCAGTTAAATCACCCTCTGCCACTTTGCTAAATAAACCTTCGATTTCTGTAAATGCTTCCTTGGTATTTGACACCATTAAATTGAATGCATTTGCAGCTTCACCTATCTCATCATTATTTTTTATATCTATAGTTTTGCTAAAATTTCCTGTCTTTACAATTTCCATTGAAACAGAAGCAAATTGACGCATCGGCCTCACAATGCCAAAAAAAGCAACTAAATAACCAATTCCTATGGCAACACTTAAACCAACTACTGATACTATAATTATAATTAATATAAGTGAGTTTAAATAAGTAATATTTGCCTCACGCGCATTGTCAAGCTCAGCATTGGCATATTTTTCTAACCAAGCAAGTATGGTTATTGTATCATTAAATTGTTTATCTAGAATATCACGTGCATCTACTAATAATTGCACCCAATCCGTTGCGAAAATAGTTGAACCTGGTTCAAAAGAAGTTTTTCCTTTATCATCTGTGGTTAAAGAAATTCGATTCATATAATTCAAAT
>CACMFN010000060.1 GCA_902612965.1 uncultured SAR116 cluster alpha proteobacterium
AAAAATTTGGAAGTAAGAAATTTTATAAATGGCAACTTCTTAGATTCATTCTCAAAACAAAATATTAGAGTAGTCAATCCAGCGGACCAAACTGACGTTGGTTTTATTGACGAAGCTCTTGATGTTGAAATTGAATTTGCTTTTGATGCAGCTTCTCAAGCACATCAAAAAAGAGTTCTTCAAGATATGACTTCCTCAAAAAAGTCTTTTTATTTAAGGTCAATTGCAGAAAAACTACGACATTATAAATCATATGGCTCCCAAATATTAAGTAAGGAAAATGGAAAAACTTTACTTCAGTGTGAAGGGGAGTTTGAGGGTGCTGCCTCTGTTTTTGAATATTATGCAGGTATTACAGATAAAATAGAATTTAAGATGATTCCTTCAGGTAATAATACATTTAATTACGTTGTTTTGGAACCTTATGGAGTAAGTTTACAAATAATCCCATGGAATTATCCAATTTCTCTATTTGCAAGATCAGTTGCTGTAAGTTTAGTTGTGGGAAATACTGTAGTTATAAAACCACCAGAATTGTGTCCTATATCATCAAATATTTTTGGTACGATTTTCAAAGAAATTGATTTGCCACCTGGCTTAGTCAATATTGTCCATGGTTATGGTGAGGTGACAGGTAAGAAGTTAGTTAAAAATAAAAACGTAAACCAAATAGTTTTTACAGGCTCAACTGAAGTAGCTTCAGAAATAATTAAAGAAACTGCTGATAGAATTATTCCATGCCACCTAGAACTTGGTGGCAAGTCTGCAGCCATAATTTTTCCAGATGCAAATATTGATCAGGCAGTTAATAGTACAATAAATGGAATTTTTAGACCAAATGCAGGTCAAATATGTGTAGCAATGTCTAGAGTGATTATACATCCAAAAGTTAAGAATGAGTACTTGAATAAATTGAAAACAAAAACTGAAGAGCTTAAAATTGGTCCAGGTAGTAATAAAGACTCAGATGTTACCCCTTTAATTTCAAAAGAACAGTTACAACGCGTTTTAAACTATTGTAAATCTGGTATTCAGTCAGGTGCTAACTTGATTACTGGTGGTAATGAATATAATCTTAAACAAGGAAATTATTTCCAACCAACAATATTTGAGAATGTTGACAAAAATACAACTATCGCACAAGAAGAGATATTTGGGCCTGTAACTACTATTTTAGATTTTCATTCTGATGAGGAGGCTCTTGATATAATTAATTGTAGTGAATATGGCCTAGCTTCAGGTATTTTTACTACTAACGATGTAAAGGCGAAATGGATTGCAGATAGAATTGAAGCAGGCATAGTTTGGCACAATGATTGGTTTGTTGATGGAGTAAATCTTCCAGGCGGTGGTTATAAAAAGTCAGGTTATGGAAGAGATGGAGGATTAGATAGTTTATATAGTTATGGGCAAACAAAGCGTGTAAGTAAAAGGTTATATTAGATTAATTTTTATGCAAAAAAAAACTTACTGTTAAAGAAATACTTAATTTTAAAGGCAAGAAAAAAATTGCTGAAGTATATACTCATTTCACCTATGAAGCAGAAGCTTGCGAATTAGCTGGCATAGAAATGATAATTTCATCTGAAAACAATGATGTTAGAGGCATAAGAGAGTCAGCTAAAAATACTTTTTTTACTGTTGGTTTGGAATATGGCAAGTATTTGAGCGAATATGAGATATTGAAAAAAGCCTTTTATCATATGAATAATGGTGCTGACGCAATTTACTGCCCACAAAGCCTTAGATTTATTAAAGCAATTTCTCAAGAGGGAATTCCGGTTGTGGGTCATACAGGATTTATTCCATATAAATCAACACATTATGGAGGATTTAAATCTTTTGGGAAAACAGCCAAGGAAGCAAATAAAATTTATGAAGAAACAGATAAACTCCAAGATGCAGGAGCTTTTGCTGTTGAAATTGAAATTGTTCCTTATAAAGTTGGCGATTTTATAGCAAAGAGTTTTGACCTTTTTGTTATTGGAATGGGCAGTGGTCAGGGTTGTGACGCACAATATTTATTTTCTGAAG